>CAZUAH010000363.1:0-13858 GCA_964617665.1 uncultured Pirellulaceae bacterium | reverse complement strand
ATCCGAGCCGCTACTTCATGGCCACGCGCTCGCAGAGTGCGCCGCCGGAGGCGTCTACGGAGATGTGTCGGTTATGCAATGGACGGGCGATCGGCTGCCCTACACGGACAACTTGGTCAATGTGATAGTGGTTCATGCGAAATGCGAGATCCAAGATGCGGGGAGCGAGATTCTGCGTGTCCTGGCCCCGCGAGGTGTAGCCGTTGTGCGGGAGAAGGGAAACGAGGCGTGGCTAGCCCGTATCCCGCATCCCGTAACCCGCATCGAGGGCGGCTTTGCGATGTTCGCGAAACCGGTCCCTGTAGACATCGACGAATGGACTCATTATCTCCACAGCCCCAGCAACAATGCCGTGGCAAACGACAGGCGAGTTGGTCCACCCGGTCAGTTGCAGTGGAAAGGCGGTCCTGAATGGGCGCGACATCACGATCACATGGCAAGCATGGTGGCCATGGTCACGGCGGCCGGGCGGCTGTTCTATATCATGGACGAGGGCCCTACTTCGTCGATCCAATTGCCGCCTCAGTGGAGGGTCGTTGCTCGGGACGCGTTCAATGGGAAGATCTTGTGGAAAAGAGCGATTGGCGCGTGGTGGCCTCATCTTTGGCCTAACAAGAAGGGCTTTGCCCACTTGCCAAGACGTCTGGTGGCCGACGGCAATCGGGTCTATGTGACATTGGGCTTGAACGCACCGCTGACGGCACTCGACGCGAAGACGGGCGAGACGCTTCACGTCTACACGGACACCTCGGCCACGGAAGAAGTGATTCTGTCCGACGGGGTCCTGTTCCTACTTGTCTCCGATCCCATCAGTCCTCCGAAGGACAACGAGCCCATGAAGATGCGGGCGCATGCGGATAGATGGGAGAAACCACAGAGAAAGCAGGAGATCTTGGCCGTTAGTGCTGCTTCCGGCGAGATACTCTGGCGGACTCAATCTCCGGTCCAATCCATGACCCTGGCGGCGGACGGGAATCGCATCTATTTCCACGACGGTAAGACCGTAGTCGCGTTGGATCGCACGAGCGGCTCGGTTCCCTGGAAATCTCCGCCCGTCCCCCGAGCACCAGACAGCGTTTCGGCCTGGTTTGCATCTACCCTGGTTGTACACAAGGATGTGGTTCTGTTTGCCGGTGGCGAACGCGTACGGGTCCACCAAGGCGGGAACGACTCCATGACGGCCCTATCAGCCGAGACCGGCGTGGTTCTTTGGTCCGCCCCACATCCGGCCAGCGGCTACGATTCGCCGGAGGATCTCTTTGTCGTCAACGACGAAGTATGGACCGCTCCATTGACCTCTAGAAGGGCAAGCGGTCTGTACGAAGTGCGCAACATCAAAACCGGCGAGGTGATGCGAACATACGCGGACAACACGGGAACGCACATGCCTCATCACCGCTGCCATCGCTCGAAAGCGACATGCAATTACATACTGACCTCCAGGACCGGCATTGAATTTGTCGGCACGCTGGGACAGTCCGAACGAAGCAGGCATGACTGGGTACGCGGTGGCTGCCTCTACGGCATCATGCCAGCCAATGGCTTGGTATACACGCCTCCGCATGCTTGTGCCTGCTATGTGCTCGCCAAACTTAGCGGCTTCTGTGCCCTTGCTCCGAAAACTGGTGAAAAGCTCGATAGTCCAAGACCAGCCGGGACAATGTCCGAGAAAGGCCCTGCGTATGGCGCATCCGACCTGCGGTCTCCAGCCTCCGGCCACGAGCCTTTTTCATGGCCGATGCTTCGGCATGATCCAGCTCGTAGCGGCAAGTCGGAGTCGATACTTCCGGAGACTCTCGATACTCTGTGGCGAATTCAGTTGACTGCTCCGTTAACCGCGCCCGTCATTGCTCGTGGGGTCTGTCTAATTGCATCAATCGACAGTCACACTGTGCACGCATTGGATAGCGTGACTGGAGAAGCCAAGTGGACGTTCACGGCTTCAGGGCGTATTGATTCACCACCAACCATTCATCAAGAACGCGTGATCTTCGGAGCTCGTGATGGTTGGGTCTATTGCCTGGACATCAATGACGGTGCTCTGATCTGGCGTTTCCTCGCAGCTCCCAGTGACAGACGCATGGTCGCCTACGAGCAGGTCGAGTCGATCTGGCCGGTCCATGGTAGTGTTCTTGTTCAGGGCAACGAAGTTCACTGCGTTGCAGGACGTTCCATGTTCCTGAATGGAGGTATCCGCTATCTGAGACTCGATGCCGATACAGGAAGGCTGATTTCGGAAACCATGATGAATGATCTGCATCCGGGAACCGGCAAGAAACTCGACGATCGAATCGCCTGGCCAAATCTTCCGACCGCTCGTCCAGACATCCTCAGCTCCGACGGCACCAACGTTCATATGCGCACTCAAGCGTTTGATCTGGAAGGCAATCGATTGTTCGACCCTGAGGTTCCACAACCACATCTATTCTCATCGGTCGGTCTTCTGGATGATTCCTGGTGGCATCGTTCCTATTGGATCTACGGCACCGAGATGATTGGCGGTGCATTCGGCTGGCCCAAGGCCGCCCAAGCGGCACCTGCCGGACGTATGCTGGTGTTCGACGATGACATGGTCTATGGGTTTCGTCGAAACACCAGGCACTTCTCCGCCCTGACCGTAGGCACGTGGATGGAGTATCACGTCTTTGCCATGAAGAAAAGCCCCGAACTCAATCGCGCCACGATACAGGAGCTTCCTCCGCTGGGACGGACCAGGAAGGTGACAGTTCCAGAACACAAATGGTCCACGCGCATTCCCATGCTCGCCAGAGCCATGGTACTGACGCACGATCAACTGCTGGTTGCCGGTCTTCCGGATGCTCTGGATGAAGAAGAGTTGAACGTCAATCTGAACGATCCCTCTCTTCAGACGCAAGCCAGGGAACAAGTTGACGCCTGGGAAGGCAAGCAAGGTGGCCTACTCTACTCGCTATCGCCGACGGACGGCTCGAACCGATCGGAGGTCAGACTTGATTCACCCCCCGTCTTTGACGGCATGGCCGCGGCAGGCGGGAAGCTGTACGTATCGTTGACCGACGGCAGCGTCATATGTCTCGGTGCCGAGTAGGGACACCGCCAACGGTTCGCAAGAATGTACGGCTCCGGTAGCGGCTATTAAGATTCTCATCGCAGGGAGAACGCCGACCCATGCGATCTCTGCCTCTCATCGAGCCAATAGTGGTTCGGGAAGACTTTGCGTGTCAAAAAGCGAAGGGTACTGTGTGTAGTCTGTGGGAGAGGCTGACCGATGAGTCTGTTGCCAGACACTCGTGCGAGTCTGTTGGTCCGGCTGAAGGACCATTCGGATCATATGGCGTGGGGCGAGTTTGTGGATATCTACCGGCCGATGATCTGTCGGTTGGCGGCTCGGAAGGGAATGCAGCACGCCGACACTGAGGATTTGGCTCAGCAGGTGCTGATTTCCGTTGCCGGAGCGATCGAGCGGTGGGAAACGGATCCGCGGCGAGCTCGCTTTCGTACCTGGCTGCGGCGGGTCGCCGACAACGCGATTCTCAACGCTCTGACTCGCGGCGCGGCCGATCGTGGTTCGGGAAACTCGGATGTGTACGACTTGCTGCATGAATGTCCTGACCGAGATGGACCAGATTCCGCGCTATTGCGTCTGGAATTCCGTCGCGAACTGATGTACTGGGCGGCGAAGCAGATTCGCGACGAGTTTCAAACGGCCACTTGGAATGCGTTTTGGCTGACCGCGGCCGAAGGTATGGCCGTGGACGAGGCGGCCCGGAAGCTGCACAAGACGATGGGTTCGGTATACGCCGCGCGCAGCCGCGTGATGCGACGACTGAAAGAGAAAGTCGAACAATTCGAACAGGATTAGCCCAAGTAGCGAGGGGACGGTCATGTCGAGCAATCAGGCAGACTGCGACCAGGCGACGATTGACCAGTTTCTTGACGATCAATTGGACGCGGAAGAACAGCAAGCCTTCGAGGGCCATCTGGAATCATGCGTGACATGTCGTGAAGGACTAAACGCCAAGGCCGCCGGGCCGGGATTGTGGGACGAAGTGCGCAAAACGCTGGGCTCTGGCGAGTCGCTCTTGTGCGACGAGATAGACGCGTCGTCGCCGGCTTCCTCCGCCGTGTATGAATGCGAAGGCGACAATCACAACGAGGACGCGCTGACGTTCCTCAAACCAACCGACGATCCGAGGATGCTTGGACGCTTCGGCGGCTACGAGATCGTGGGGGTTGTCGGTCGAGGCGGCATGGGGACGGTACTGAAGGGCTTTGACGCATCTTTGAATCGTTATGTGGCGATCAAGGTCCTGTCGCCGCATTTAGCCGCAAGCGGTGCGGCCCGAAAACGGTTCGCTCGCGAAGCACAAGCGGCGGCTGCCGTGGTCCATGATAACGTGATCGCCATTCATTCTGTATCGGAGGACAACGAGCTTCCCTACTTGGTGATGCCGTACGAACGCGGCGTTTCGTTACAGAAACGCTTGGATGAGGCGGGCAGCCTGGATTTGGTCGAAATCCTCCGCATTGCGGCGCAGACCGCCAGTGGTCTGGCTGCGGCGCACGCACAAGGCCTCGTTCACCGCGACATCAAATCTGGAAACATCCTCCTGGCCGAAGGCGTCGAACGTGTCAAGTTGACGGATTTCGGCTTGGCTCGGGCGGCGGACGATGCCAGCCTGACGCGAACCGGCGTAATCGCGGGCACACCACAATTCATGTCGCCCGAGCAGGCGCGCGGCGAGCGCGTCGATCATCGCAGTGACCTGTTCAGCCTAGGAAGCGTTCTTTACGCCATGTGCACAGGCCGACCTCCGTTTCGCGCCGAGACCAGTTACGGCGTCTTGCGACGAATCACCGATTCGCAGCCGCGTCCCATCCGTGAGCTGAATCCGGAGATACCAACGTGGCTCTGTCACGTGATCGAGAAGCTGCACGAAAAGTCGCCCGGCGACCGCTCTGAATCAGCGGCTGAAGTCGCCGACTTGCTAAATCAATGTTTGGCGCATGTCCAAGAACCAACGGCAGTACCATTGCCTGAGAGCCTGGTGGAGATGTCACGAGATGAAGATGTCTCGCCATCGTTGGCGCGACGCCGGCCATGGGCTGGTGGCCTCGCCGCCGGAGTACTCGCGCTGATGGCGATTGTCGGCCTGGCATTGTGGAGCGGGCCTCCAAAAGACGAAGCTCAAGAAGAAGGCGATGCTAACGAGATGCCTGCTGAGTTGCAGAAAGAGAACGGAACTCTGCGCAAAGCCTTGCGGTCGGCGCAGTCGGATCGCGATAGGGCTTTCGGAAAAATGGTCGAGTTGACGGACTCGCTCCACGGAATGGCAGGCAAGGTGCAACGCCTGCAGAATCAGCAACGTGCTGAGATGTCTGAAAAGGCGACAGAAACGGAATTTCGAGTACCAGCACACCCACCGATCACGAAAGTTGCCGTCATAGGGAGCCTTGATCTCGATCAGGACGGTGTGGACGACGTCCGGGAACTGATGCAGCCGAAAAACAAATGGGGCGTTCAAGTGCTCGCGCACGTAACACCGGACGGACAACGGATTGGAGGACCGCTACCAGAGGCAGAGCTTTTCTATTTAGTTGCCGCTGACGTGGCGACCGAGGACGCGACCGACGCCACATCGGACGACCAGCTCACCCCGTTCGCCCGAGAATCGAAGAAGATGCGGGAGGAGGCGCGTGAGAAGGTCGGAGAGGGAAGGGTCGTCTCACCCGACCAGTTCCAGACGTACGTCGCCACTATTTTGAGAGAACGTCGCGGCCGCGACTGCGAAGATGCTCGTTGTCGCTGCTTGATCCATCAAATCGGAGAGTCGCAAATCGAACGAGAGAGGTTCCTCGCGCTTGTTGCAGGAGTAGAGCTGGAGATAATCGAGCTGTCCAAGCCGGTCGAGATCCCGAAGGACCCAGATGAAGAAACTGTCATGCAACTGGCGAAGCAGAAGGGTCTCGATGAGGCAAAGGTTCGCCAGTTGCAGTATCGCATCGCCTCGATCGGGAATCATGTGAGGTCAATCGACGCAGTGACCAAGTTCCTCAGACGGCGGCTCGCCGACTTTCCATCGCCCCCAGCCAATGTAAACCGTCCGACGATTCGGCTTGCGACGAATCCCAATGTCACAACTTCAAAACCTGGCGGCAACAAGAGTCACTTACAGGCTCTCGAAGCCAAGCATAAGGAACTCGTGAGGGAGCGAGACAGACTGTTCGGAATTGTCATCTTTCTGGAATGCGAAGTCGTTGCGTTGGAAGTGCCGCTTCTGATTCCTAATGGGGTGAACACGTTGGCGGACCCCAAGAAGGAAGAACTGGAATGGCAGGCCGCCAAGGCAGACCTGGAGATGTTGAGGGAAGAGAAACTACGTAATCAGAAAAAGGTGGAGGCGTTGCGTAAACGCTTGTCGAGCCTCCAGGCCGAACTCAGAGGTGTCGAGCACCAAATCGAGTTGCTTGAGCGGCGAATGAACGTCCTCAATGCGGGGTCGGCCAAAGTAGATGAACCGCAGGACAAGAAGATCGCCGTAACGGTGATCAAAGACGCTCAACTCGCGGTGCCACGCATTATAGACGACGAACCTTCACCCCCAATCCTCGCAGGGGATATGGTGGTCGATCCAGTCTACCCACGAGATTAGACTACCGCGCGAACCTCGTAGGCGAACGGCAGATGAGCTCATACCCACGGTAGAGGAAGTCGACGAGACTTTCGGCTGACCGCCGAAACTTGCGGCGAGTTTCGCTACGGGTGATCTCTCTTGCCGCTTGCCATAGAAAAAGGCCTTCGAAACTCTTGACCTCTAGTTCTGTAGAGGTTATGCTCTATAAAACTAGAGCACTTCGTCTGGAGGAGCATGATGGCCCGTCCTGCATCTCGATTTCCTACGGAGTTGGAGCTTCAGATTCTGAAAGTCCTATGGCGTAGCGGACCTGCGTCCGTGCGGGAGATACGCGAGGCGCTCGCGCAGGACGAGCAGCGCGAACTGGCTCACACAACGGTTGTTACGGTTCTGCATACGATGACCGACAAAGGGCTACTTGGTCGCGAGCAACATGGCAAGGCATATACGTTCTCGGCTCGGGTGAGCGAGGCTTCCGTCTCGAAAGGCATGCTGGACGATTTGCTGAATCGTGTCTTCGACGGTTCGGCGGAGGCCTTGCTTCTGAATCTGCTCGACTCGGAACACGTCGACGACGACGAGCACCGCGCCCTGCGTCGCCTGATCAATCGCCATCGACGACCGGAGGAGTAACCATGAACTTCGTCGACTGGATCCAGAATGACGCGGCATTCCTCCTGGTTCAGTCACTGGTCCACTGCCTTTGGGAGGGGATTGTTCTGGTGGCGATCGCAGGCGTTGTGGCCATCGTCATCCGACGGCGGTCGTCCCAAGCCAAATATGTGCTCTGGTTTGCCGTCCTGGGCGTGATGATTGTTTGCGTCCCAGCAAACTTGTTCATCCTCTCAGCGCTGCGGACGCCGGTCGTATCGAATCGCGTTCCGGCTGACGAGATTTCCACTGATGAGGAGTCCGCTTTTGACGAACATGCGATCGTCCTTGTCGAATCGCCATCCGTTCTATCAGAAGAAGATGCCCTAGGTGTTGCCCCTTCAGTCGACATTCCTGTTTTTCCCGAAACGCTGCCTGCGGAGTCAGCGTCACGTTTGCCCGAACAAGATGGTCGGTTCTCCGGGAACGACGCGGTCCGTGAGATCAGTGAGTCTGCAACCGTTTCGCCGGCTTCCGGGCTCTGGGCGCGGATCACGCCGTATGCGACTTCGGCCTATGCCGCCGGTGTGATTCTCATGTTTTTGCGATTGTTTTCGGCCTTGTACGGTGGGCGGCGATTGCGTGCGGTTGCGCGGCCGATCACAGAGGATCCGATCGCAGGTTTTGTTTCACGGCACGGGCACCGATTGAAAAAGCGATTCACACCGATCGTGGCGTTTTGCGAACGCATCACCATACCTGTCGTGGTCGGGGTGGTGAAACCGGCCATCCTGTTGCCGGCGACGATCGCCACACAACTGACGCCCGAACAACTCGAGGCCGTCTTGTTGCACGAACTGGCCCACATTCGCCGGTATGATCATCTGTTCCTCCTCGTCCAACGGTCGATCGAAGCCGTTCTGTTCTTCCATCCGGCGGTTTGGCTGGTCAGTCGCATCGTGAGCAGGGAACGCGAGAACTGTTGTGATGATTTCGTTCTGCGGCACGGCAGCAAACCGGCCTGTTACGCGGAATCGCTCGTCCGGCTATCGGAGTTGCGACACGGGGCTCCTGGCGGGTCTCAAGAGCCCGCTGGTGCGCTCGCCGTGGCCGACGAGGGCAGAAGTCAACTGCGGCGGCGAGTGATGCGGATCCTGGGGGAAACTCAAGGAGTCTTGAACGTGCGATTGACGATTCGAGGTTTGATTGCGTTTTCTGCGTTGCTAATCGCTTGTCTGCTTCCGTTCGTGTTGATGTCCAGAACACAAGGAGGCTCGCCTGGGGAGAACGAACCCGAAGAGACGTCGGTGAAGAATGACGACGCGGATCGACAGGCGGGCAGCGAATCCTCCGAGCTGTACGTCCCGATCGAGCCGCTGGGAGATAACGATGTCCGGGGAGTAGTGCTTGACGAAAACCGAAATCCCCTGTCGGGGATCTCCGTGTTGGCCGGGAGACAAGAAGAACCTTCCCACGAAGAATTCCGGCTGAAAGACCGACGCGAGAGCATGACGGATGCTCGGGGCCGGTTTCTCTTCAAGGGGCTCGCTGGGGAAGACTCGTGGCATTTCCTGATCGAGGCGGATGATCGGTATGCATGGCATTTCGGGATGAATCAGCTCGTTCTCGTACCGGGACACATAGGCTATCGTGATTTGACGTTTGTGCTGTACGAATCGAGAACTCTCTCGGGCGTTGTCGTCGACGAACAAGAGCAACCAGTTGCCGACGTCCGTGTGACAGCCGATGCATTTCGGCTCACATTCGACGACACGGAATACCATAGGCTTAGTGTCGAGACAGATGCGACGGGGCGTTTTGCATTTACGAAGTTGTTGCCTGGCTCCGCGAACTTCCTGCTGGAACACCCCGACTATGCCCAGACGGTTATCACGACCGATGTCCCCAACAGTGGAACACGGTTGGTGATCAAGAAGGGACTGAGTCTAGAAGGCCGAGTTACCCACGACGGAAAGCCATTGGCGCGCGGGCGTGTCAGTGTTAACTCGACCGACCAGCGATGGCACGGCCTGGATGATCTGGATGTTGTCACGGATCGAGACGGACGCTTCGTATCCGAGAGGATTCCGGATTTGGGACCCGAGAAGGACACGGCTTACGTTCAAGTGTGGACCGATAAGTTCACTTCGGACCGATGCCGAGTCTTCACGGACAAAAGCGGAACATTCCCAAAGGTCGAACTCGCGGCACGCCTCCGTGATCCAGAAGCGGAGAGGAAGACGGTAAATCTCGGGAAGCCGCCTCATCTGATTCAAGTGGATAGTCCCTTTCCAGAGTTCGTACCGAAACCAGAGGAGACGGTAGGGACTCTGACGATTCGGCTGGAGCCGGAGCCCGACGATGCAGAGAAATGGAAAATCCACGTGGGGAACTCGGATCTGATCGAATGGGATTCCGATGGCAAGAACGACGCTTGGCATTGGGCATGGGCAGTTCGCGGCGATTCTGCTTGGTCTGCATCGGGCGTTCCACCGGGCCCCATACGAGTCCGGGCTTATCCGCCTCTTGGAAGCAATGTCTGCTACGCTCCCGAAATCGTCGATGTCAGAGAGGAAGTCGAGAACCAGAAGGTAACGCTTCGTCCCGGGAGCGCGACCGTCTCGGGGACTGTGCACGGCTTGGAATTGCCAGCGGGATCTTGCTACGTCGAATGCATTTCGCTGGACCGACCAAAGACGAGCGCTTCGTGCCCTATTGCCAAGTCGGGAGAGTATCGAATCGTAGGGTTGCCGCCAGGCGGCTACACCTTGACGGTCTCCGCAGGACGCGTAGGCATGATGCCTTACAAGTCTGAGTTGGATGTCGAGGCTGGAGAGAATAACGTCGACATACAGCTTCCTCGTGGCCGGATCGAAGGACGAGTCATTGGCAAGCGGCTCGATCTCGTTCCGGAAGAGTTCATGGAGTTCGAGGAGGTTTTCGTTTCGCGTTTCGACCCGGATGATCTAACTCACATAGATCATGTAGCCGTGCAGCTCGATAGAGAAGCACGGTTTGTTGTGCCCAACGCTCCACCGGGGCGGTATCATGCATGGATCATGGGCGATGATACGAACCATTTCCATGAGGCGTGGGTCACCGTATCGGCGGCGGAAGAGACGGCGCAAGTACGGCTCGAACTGCCGACCGAAGTCGGCGAGATTGCTGGAAACGTCAGTGGTTTGCCGCCGGTGCGGCCCGAGCGACCTGGCATACCCCCGCTGGAACACAAGTGCCGGCTCATTGCGTTTCGAAAAACACCTCAAGGGTACAACTTCGACGGCCCGCCATACAGCACATCGGTCGATTTTGTCACACAGTCCTATCGACTACGCCATCTACCAGTGGGAACTTGGGGGGTGGCATTGATGCCGATGCACAAGTTCGATGGACCGATCGCGTTGGCCTGGGTCCCGGACGTCGAGGTGCGCGAGGGGTTGACAAGACGGCTCGATTTCCGTGTTCGTGCCGGGCGTCATGTAGAGTTGCGCTTCGAGACCAAGACGATGGGTCGCAAGCGTCCTCGTTGGAACCTGATGTCGCCCGACAAGACACAACTGCCAAGCGGACTATTCACGGAGAGGGGCGATGGTTATCACTCGCCACTCAGATTCCATTCGCGCCTGCCTCTCGGCAAGTACACGCTGGACGTCGATTTCGGAGAAATGGGGCGCCAGACGATTGAGTTTGAAGTTGTCGAGGGCAAAGAACCGTTGCGCATCTCCGTCGCTCCCGGAAGACAGGCCGGCATCAACGCTGAGTCCGTGATTGAACTTGCGCCGCATGCCAACGCGCTTGCGGCAGATACGAACGCCGCAATCGACGCGCTTCGGGCAAGTGGGGCAACCGTGACTTCGCTCGCAAAGGGCAAACGCTTCACTGTTCACTTCCACGAAATGTCCGTGTCCGATGAAGACATCAGACATCTATCGAAACTGAGTGAAACACACTCTTTGGCCTTGACGTTGCACGGCCAAGAAGTCACGGACGATGACGCTTTGAAGCTCTCTCGTCTACCGGTAAAACGCATTGGTCTCTTCCGCACGCAGGTTACTCAGAAGGGTATTGATGCGCTTCACAATGCCCTGCCCGACGTAGGCGTTATGCGCAGTGGTGGGCCATTTCTCGGTGCCAGCCTGAACAACGATGCTCAGATCACCGGGGTCGTGCATGGCGCGCCCGCCGAAACTGCCGGATTGAAGGTAGGCGACAGGATCCGCGCCTTTGGCGGTCATAAGACCGAGAACTCTCACGAGTTGTCGAAGCTTCTATCTCGTTCGCAACCTGGAGACGTTGTTCAGTTGGAAATTCTGCGCGACTCCCAGACTAAAACCGTCCAACTTGAGGTTGGAAAACTGGTCGATGTTGGACCCGATGCTGAGAACCCGGCTCGTGCCAAAGACACCGAGCGAACTGATTCGAGCGAGCGTGTTTCGGGTAACGGCGAGTCCCCGCAAAACGTGGACGCGCAGACAATCAAGACTCATGTTGGCCGCGTCCTGTCCGTGGCATTTTCACCAGATGGGAAACTTCTGGCCACCGGCGGCGGGAGCCTCGCGACCTCGATCGCAGAACTCAGGATTTGGGACGTCCAAACAGGCCGCCTTCTCCATGATCTCAAGGGGCATACGAGTTCCGTCTCAGCCGTCGCCTTCTCTCCGAACGGCACGATCCTGGCTGCCGATGACGATGGAAGTATCCGGCTCTGGGACCCGCAAACGGGCGAACAGAAAGGTATTTTGCAGGGGCACGTGGACAACGTGAAGTGCGCCGCCTTCTCGCCAGACGGGAAGGAACTTGCTTCGGCCAGTTACGATGGAACAGTGCGGTTCTGGGATGTGTCAGAAATGCGAGAAACCCGACGGCTTCGGCAGAAGACTGCTCGCCCCGATAGCGACTGGCTGTTCGCAGTTGCCTATTCGCCTGACGGCCGGTCGTTCTCCGTGGGTCGATGGGACCCTGTGGTTACGACTTATCGGCTTGATACGCTTACGGTCGGCAGACCGTTCGACTTCGGCACTAGAGGGAACCGACAAGTCTACAGTCTCGCGTATAGCCCGGACGGGAAGACACTGGCGACCGGCTCGAACGAATTTGACGTTCGTCTCTGGGACGTTCGGACTGCCGCCGTGCGGGCGGTCTTGAAGGGACACACGAGTAGCGTACTTGCGGTCGCCGCATCGCCGGACGGAAAGATGTTTGCCACAGGAAGCATGGACAAGACGATCGGGCTCTGGAATGCCCGAACGGGAGAAGAACTGAGGGTATTCAAGGGACACAAAGAGCCAGTGGCTTCAGTCACCTTTTCACCGGACGGCAAGATTCTGGCCTCTGGTTCGGGTGACGGTACGGACCCACGAGGCCGTGGCGAAATCAGACTGTGGAATGTCGAGAATCGTCGGTCGGCCGCCTACAACGAATCCGAAGAATACGACTTTCGCAAGTCGGCTGAGTACGCAGCTCTTTCAGTCGAGGATCGCAGCCGCATCGAACAGGTGCATCGCGATCTGACACTCCTATGGGGCGCTCTCGATCAATACATATACGACCACGACGGCTCTTCTCCACCAAGTCTCAACGCGCTAGTTCCCTTGTACCTGGACGAGCTTCCGAAGGATCCCTTCGCCACGAAAGCCTCTGCCGACGCAGCGCCGCCGGGCCGCCTTCTTCCGTCACTTGACGGTTGGGGATACCGCTTTCTCCGCGGGCACAGCGGGTGTTGGATGATCCGGAGTGTCGGCCGATCACTGCCAAGGTTCCGTGACTCTCCCCGCATATGGCAACGTCTCGGCCAAACGAAGGGCACGTGGGGCATAGGTGGGCAGCTATGGGACGCGTCCGATCTCGTGATACCGATTAGATCGGAGGATATGCCCGATGAAATGGGGCCAATGGGAGAAATGGGAGGGGCGAAAATCGAGCCGTAGGGGTCAAGGATAGGTACAGTCAACCCCAATGGAGTCCAAAACAACATAGCCCGGGTCAACGAAACGCCGCCGCGGAGGGCCCCGCTGGGTGGCAGAGAATGAAGGGCCTCGACCCTTAGAGCCCCCACGAAGCGATATAATAGAGATGTTGCTCGTGAAACCTCTTCCGAGAGTTGCTGAATCGGATTCTGAATCGCACTGACCTTGAGAAGAAAGTGCTAACCATGACGGTGAAGTGTTCGCGTCCGTTTTCTCTTGTAGTTGCATTGTTGCTTTGTCCGCTTCAGGCAGCGGTCGCAGAAGAGCCAAGTGTTACCTTGGAGGAGTTGAGACAAGCGTTGCGCCAGCGAGAAGCCGCGCTGAAGTCCTTCTCGGTCAAGGTCGAGACGAATGGACAGTTGTTCGTGCACGAACGAAGCAGCATCCATGCCAGAGAGGGTTGGACAATTGACAACGAACCAGGAACTCAAGAGAAGCCGGGATGCCGAGTGCGGCACGAACGTCTGTACCGTAGGACCGGTGCTGACAGTGAGACAAAGGAAACTGTAGCACTGGCAGCCTACGACGGGCGCGAAACATTGTCGCTTGAAGGCTCCGTTGATGGCCGTTGGCATCGCGGCCGTGCCGCGAAGGGAAAGTGGTGGTACGCGTTTCGCGGCACTGGCGTGGAGCCGCGGGAGTTTCTAACGCACTATGACCACCAACCCTGCAGCCGCTGGGTCTCAA
>CAZUAH010000362.1:0-13895 GCA_964617665.1 uncultured Pirellulaceae bacterium | reverse complement strand
ACATCTGGCCCGAGAGCAACCTGTCGCTGGCTATCGACCTGTGGACCGGCTCGGCTATGGTGCCCGACGAGTTGTCAAAGAAAATGCGCACCTGCGCCGTGAAGACCGACAAGGTCTACCTGAAGCTCGCCCACGATCTCGGTCCCGGGGGACGAGGTTTCGTATCCGGTGCGAATGCCGACACGTTGGAGGCTTATACCTCCGGCCCATGGACCGGTACGAAGACCTGGGAGACCGCTTACGGCAAGTACACCGACGCCCAGGACGCCATGATGTGCCTCTGCCGGTGGCGACAGGTCAAGGACGACGTGTATCGGAAACTGTTCACAGCCGCCGCCGACCGCTATGTGGCCAACGATCCCAACTTCGATGCAGTAGTATGGCCCGGTGCAATGGGCGACGCCGTGATGCTGTTGACCGAAGTCTATCGCGAGACCGGCGAGAAGAAGCACCTGGACCGCGCCGAGCAGTTGGCCACCAAGTCGATCGCCACGTTCTTCCCTGACGACTCGCCGCTACCGAAGGCCAGTTCACTGCACGACCACTACGAGGCCATTACCCGCGCCGATACCCTTGTCATGGCCCTCCTGAACCTCTGGGCCGCCAAGACCAAACCCGACATGCATCTCGGCCTCACGTGGTCGGAGCGGTAGGGAGCCAGTAGTCAACCGCTTCTCAGTGAACCGAGCGACACCTTTCCTGGCACCCCAATCAGCCGCAGGACGCTAAGCCCACGGTTGCGGTAATCGTCACACGAACCGGACGCTGAGGTGGTGCCGTGCAACCCGAATTCCCACAAGGTCGTAGCGACGACGAAGTACGATGTGGCTGTTACTTCACTTCAATCGGCGGCTGCCTCGGTGCTTTTGCCGCCCTTTGGTTTGATCGGCTTTCCCGTTTTCTTGTCCCACCATGCCTTGCGCAGTTTGGGGTTCAGACGGTGTTTGCCGTGGCAGTCTGTGCAGACGATGGTTGATGCGTTGGTCTTCTCCGGGCAACGCTGCTGCCAGCGTTGGAGAACCTTCGTGGCCGGCGCGTCGTGGGTATCGTGGCACTCGCCACAGGCTCCGTTGATCCGTTCGGGTGGGAACATGATTTCCGGCGGCGTACCCGGCCCGCCCGTCGCCCAGGATTCGTCGTCGATGTGAGCGTCACATTCACCGTGACAATCGGCACAGCCGACCTCCTCCTTCGCATGCGTCACGGCCAGCTTTTCCATCGCAAAGTTCAGATGGCACACTTGACAGCGACTGTTGTCGGCTCCGCCAGCCACCGGATCGGTTCCGTCGTCCAACATCAACGGCGGCTCGTCGTCCAGCAGCAGCAAGGGCTTTTCCTTCTTAGCAGGTTTCTGCTTGCCTTTGGGTTTGCTCCTGGCATCCTCGGCTTCGACCCGCATCAATGCGGCCGGGACAGCGCAGAGCGCCGCCAGGATGAGTATCAGATAAACGTATCGCATATTCTCTCTCGCTTCGAAGGACTACACGTATTGCCAATCCTTGAGCCACTGGTAGTGAGCCGGCAATCGCGCCAACGTCTGCTCGCTGGCACGCTGCAATTCACTCACCTCTTGCACGTCGAGTTCGCGGCGTTCCTTGACGGCTGTGGCCAGGTTGTCCACGTGTTCTACGCTATGCACGCCCGGAATGGGAACCACCGTGTCGCTGAGAAGAATGTAACGAAGTGCCAGACGGGCGCGGCGGAAGTCTTCTTCTTTCTCGCCGGTGAACAACGAGCCTGCGGCGAAGGGCTTGATCCCGAACGCACCCACATCGCATTTCTTCAGCGCCGGGAAGAGACTGTCGGTCTGTGCCCTTTTGCTCATGGTCGTAAACGGGAAGCAGACACAGTCGAGCTGAGGGAAATACGTGATCATGAATTCGATCCAACGCCGGTCGTGCGACGAGAATCCAATGGCGCGGGCCTTGCCCTGTTTCTTTGCGGTCTCCAACGCCTCGATGATCTCCTGCGCTGTGTTGAACGTGTGCCGCCCGCCGGGCTCGTAGCAGGTGATCCGCCACAGATCGGTGTACTCCTGCTTCGAATCCAGCAACAACTCGTCCAAAGATTCGAGCAACTTCTTCGCAGTTCGATACTCTTCCTTTCGTACCTCTTTGTTGCAGTACGAGAGTGCGAGGTACATCTTGTCACGTCGGCCCTTCAACGCCTCGGCATCGCGGAGCACTTCGTGCCTGCAACAAGCATCGATGTAGTTGATGCCCACGTCGATAGCCCGGCTGACGATCTCGTTGCGGTCCTTCTGGGACGACCTCGCGTGCCCGCCTAAGCAGACCGCCGATACCATCCAGTCGGTCGAGCCTTGCCGGCGGTACTCCATGTCTGGGTTGTAGTTCAGAATCTTGGACGTATCTACGTCCTTGTTCGGAGCTGCGTGGGCCTTTGAGGCAGACATCGCTCCGATTCCTCCGGCCACCGAGGCCGCCGTGATTGTACCGTCTTGCACGAATTGGCGACGGGTAATTGGTTCTTGGTCCATTATGGATCTCCTTGCATTTGTGGGTCATTTTGCCAGACGATGCAGCGTCTGGATTTCTTCGTCTGAAAGAGCACGTGAATAGATTCGCAACTCGTCGATGCTACCTTTGAATCGCTTTCCGATGGTGACCTCCAGGTCGGCACCGGTTTCGATTGGCCACAGGTCCAAGAGGCCGATTCGATGGACTTCGGCGATCTTGCCGTCCAAGTACAGCGTGACATCATCATGCAGATTGGGAAGCTCGGCCTTGCGAACGACCGCCGCGACGTGATGCCACGCATCGTCGTGAACATCGTCGGCCATGTAGTAGTAACCGCCGTTTGGAGTAACGCCGACGTGCCTCCTAATGAACCGCATTATCCACATTTGGCCGAAATCGTCCTTGCCCCAGGAAACGATATCGCCGTTGGTGGCGCCCGTTTTGATCCAGACGGAAATGGTTCGAGGCCCAGTCCCCGTGACACCTTTGTAGTCGGTAATGCGAACAAGATCGTCGCCTCCGTCAAGTTTCAAGGCTTTGCCGATCCGGCCATCCACCGAGTTCTTGTCAAACCTCATCTCGCCGAGCAGCTCGCCTTTGCGACCATGCTTAGATGAATCGGCAACGACGGTCCCGGCGGTATCGTCAAACTTCCACCAGCCCATCAGGTGCGGATCCGCGTCAAGATTGGGCGTGTGAGTCGGCTCTGCGGCAGTAGCTATGGTGCCACCGCTACCGAGCAAACAACAGAGCGTCAGGAGACCCACCAGGCGAGAGATTCGCCAATAGAGAACGGACGAGGCTGTTAGGGAGTGTTTCATGGTTTGATTCGAACCTCCGATTACTAAGCTTGAGTGTCACGGATGCGAAGGAGTGGGTCCCACGTGGCAAGCGAGACTTTGGGAACCAGGGCATTTTGGCGCTGAGGTCCCGTCCGGTAACCAAAACCTCGGACAAAAACTAGCTTATCAAAACGCCTTTCCACTTTCATAGAGTAGTTGAACTCTTATGATGCACAAATGAGTTGAAATAACGTTGTCGTGTGATCCTGCCGTCACTGGAGCCTGCAGAATGAGAAAATCGTCATTGTGGATCGTTGTTTTCTTGGCATTGACCACCGTTTTGGCGGGCAGCGTCCGGTTTTCTTTGGGCTCTAGTCCCAAAAACGTTGCTCCACCTCCCAACGCTCCCGCCAGCGCTCAATGGGATGATGCGAAAGGCGAACTGACACTTGAATACCACGGCACCATAATCCTGAGTGCCACCGTCACGGCCAAGGCCCCCGACGGAAAGGGCGTGGGCGTTAAGTGCGAAATTAAGCCAACGACCACGGACGAAAGAATCGAGCAGACGTTTACCTTTGCTCCGTCCGAACAGAAGAAGGGCGTCACGCTGGTACTCACCGGAACGGTCGTCGGCAGCGGCGAAGCGTTCCCCGCCGAAACCGAATCCGATGCGCAGAAGCGATTCCCCTTCGTCCGCAACAGCGTGGGCCTGAGCCGAAACCTGCGGAACAACGCCGTTTACGATCGCCGCTGGGACTGGGTGCTGATCGGACCGGCTGACGGGGCGACGCGGATCACACCGAAGACCGACGAAGAGAACAAGCGGACTTTCGGCATCGAAAGCAATGGCGAAAGCCTCCAACTCGTCTTCCGGCCGCGGTTTTACCAAAAGCACCACGGTTACAAGTATTTCGAACCGTGGACCTACAAGGTGTGGAGAGGTTCGCTCACGGGATACTGCACCTGGTGGGCGTACCGTCATGGTTTCACACAGGAAACACTCGATGCAATGCTGGCGCTGTTTGTCGAAACGCACTTGCCCGACTTTGGCTACGACTACATGCAGTTCGACGACACGTACCAGTACGGCAACGGCAGTTGTCCCGAAAACTGGTTGAATTGGAATGACAAATTCCCAGGTGGCTGGCAGTACGCAATCAAGGCCATCCGCGACGCCGGAATGAAGCCGGGTATTTGGGTACACCGCATCCATCGCCCCAACGACCCGCATGTCAAGGACATCGCCCAGGAGCATCCAGACTGGTTCGTGAGAAAGCCCGACGGTTCACTCGTCATGCACCGCGGCTTCTACATGCTCGACACCACCAACGACGTGGCCGTCGAAAACATGGTCCGCAAGCTCTACCGCGGACTGAAGGAACAGGGCTGGGACTACGTAAAGATCGACGGGACCGGCGACCTGCTGCGTGCCTACCAGAACAAGGAATGCGGTGGATTCTTCGAGGCGCATCCCACCACGCCCGAGCAGTCGTTGCGCGCGTGGGACATTGTGGCTCGCGAAGAATTGGGACGGGATGTCTACATACTCGCGTGCCACACCGTCGGGAACGCCCGAAACGTGATCGGGCTGGTGGACGGCGCCCGTCTGAGTAACGACGGATTCCAGCCGCGCACTCTGGCGCAATACAACTTCCTGGAAGGCGTAGTCTGGCGAGGCGATCCCGACCATTGTGATATTATGGGCGGTTGGCTTATGGATGAAGACGCCATGATGCGGGTCTTCGGCCGCGAAGAGGCGGTCCCGATGAAGACGGTCGTACGGCCGGCGATTTGCACCATGGCAGGGGCCGTGCTCATGCTCAGCGACAAGGTGGAAGCGTACCAGGACGACGGAAACATCGAAGGCATGAAGCGCAGCGCGCCCGTGCTATCTACTGTGCCGGGGCAACTCTACAGTTGCGGCCGTCAAACCGTTCCCTGGTGGCTGCAAGAGATCGACCGCCCCTTCGACCACTGGTCGGTGCTGGCAAGGATCCAGTGGGGCGAGAAGAGGAAAACGGAGTGGGTTTGGGATTTGAAGGGCATGCCGCAGCAGGAGGTCAAGTTCGCAGACTTGGGTCTGCACGACGACCGCGAGTATGTCGTTTTTGAATTCTGGACGCAAACGTACCTCGGCAAGCATGCAGACTCGTTCACCGCGCCGGCCATGGACGAGAACAATGGAATGCAGGTGTTCGCCATCCGCGAAGCCCGCGAGCATCCCTGGGTCCTCTCGACAACCCGGCACATTTCGCAAGGCGGCGTTAGTCTGCTCGAGGAAGAATGGGACGCCGGCGCAAAAACTCTCTCCGGAAGAAGTGCCGTGGTTATCGACGACCCCTACGTGATGACCGTCCATCTCCCGGAGGGTTACCGGATCGAGAACGCCGAGGTCGAGAGCGAAAGAGTAGAATTTGCGAATCAAAAAGAAACCGCCACGGTTCGTATCGTCCCAAAGGCAACGAAGACGGTTCCGTGGAAGATCACGTTCTCCAGGTAACGCCACGTTGATGAAGCTGTAGGCCGGCAACAAGGAGCGACAGCGACGCAGTTCCGACACAGATTTCAAATGCGGCTTGGTGACCATCACACGAGGAGCAATGCAGTGCGTGAACACCGACACGTAATCGCGATTGTATTCGTCTTGACAGCGACCGTTGGGGCGGTTTCGGCCGGGGAGCGGCATACCTATGCAGACCTCGTCGGGCGTCTGACCGACCTGGACCGGTTGGCTACGCCGGTCGTCGTGGGCGAGAAGACGTTCGCATCGACCAGTCACGACCGCGGGATGTCGTACGATGCGTCGACGGACACGTACCGGAATTGGAGCGCGAACGGAGACGGTGGCGGCTGCATTCGCCGGGAAGGTGATGCACAGGTCATGGTCGACTTGGAAGGTCCCGGCGTGCTTTGGCGGACCTGGTCGGCAAGGGCCGGCGGAGGACACATCAAGATCTTCATCGACGGCAACGAAGCGCCCATCATTGATAAGCCGTTCAACGCCTATTTCGGTGACTTCGAGAGGGATTTTCCCGGTCTGGCCATGACCCTTTCACGGGGACGAAACGAATACGTTCCCATCTCGTTCGCGAAGTCCTGCAAGGTCGTCGTGGAAAAGGGCTGGGGCATGTATTTTCACTGCACCCATACGCTGTTCCCGGCAGGAACCCAGGTCGAGCCGTTTCCCGGTTTCACGCCAGAGGTCGTCGTCCTGCTCAAGAAGGCAAGTGACGCCTGGAGCAAGCGTGGGACCAATCCGTACCCGAGCAGCCGCGGGGCCGCCAGCCAGAAAGAAACATTGATCATTCAGCCCGGGCAGACGGAAAGTCTGTCGCTGGCGGGCGCCGGAGCGGTACGCGCTTTGAAGGTAACGCCGCTTGAACTACCCGACGGTAGAATTGCCCAGGAAGACATCCTGCGCGAGTTGACGATCTCGATGTTCTGGGATGGCGAGACATCGCCTAGCGTCTGGGCGCCGCTCGGTGACTTCTTCGCGACCTCGCCGGGTATCAACCCTTTCAAGACCCTGGCCATGGGCTGCATCGAGGGCACGTTCTATTCGTATTGGTACATGCCTTATGCCAACGGCGCGCAGATCGCCTTCACCAACGACGGTGAAGAGCCTCGGAATTTGAAGGTCGAGTTGGAGACCGTCGAACTCGATAGGTCGGCGGCGGCACCGCTGCTCCGATTCAACGCGGCGTGGCATTCCGACGACTTCACGGGGCTGGACGCCAAACGTTTCATGCGTAAAGGCGGCGACCGTTGGCCGGATTGGCCGCTGCTGGTTGTGCAAGGCAAAGGACGATACGTCGGCATGACCGAACACATCTGGAAGTTTGGCGGCTGGTGGGGCGAAGGCGACGAGAAGTTCTTTATCGACGGCGAGGAGTATCCTTCGACCGTGGGCACCGGTAGCGAAGACTATATCGGCTACGCGTGGGCTGCGAACCCGCCGTTCATCACCTTCGACAGTGCCCTGGCGGCTGTGTCTCGGCTGCGGCCTGACGCCCAGGAAGATACGTCGGTCTGCCGTTTCCATGTTTGTGACGACGTGCCATTCGCCAAGAGCTTCCAGGGTTTCATCGAGGTGATGCCCAACGGAAATTGCCGGCCGTGCGTGTACGACGCGTGCGTATACTGGTATGCCGAAGAGGGCGCGAAGAACCCGTACCCTGTGGTACCGCTTGCGGAACGCCGCCACCTGCGCCCTTCGCGCGAGCAGCACGATGTGGTGCCGTCGACCGTGAAGGTACCCAAGCTGCATCCGGACGCGATCGAAGGCGAACACCTGAAAGTGTTGAGTATCGGATCGGGCAGGCACTGGGTACAAAACATGTCCGGTTACCGCGACGGTCAGTGGAGCGGCGACTCGCAACTGATCTGGACAGAGGGAAAGCAAGACGAAGCCATCGAAATCGACTTCCCAGTCTCCAAAACGGGTCAGTACGAACTGATCGCGGCCTTCACCAAGGCTGGCGACTACGGTATTTTCCAGTTCGCAGTCGACGGCAAGTCGATCGGCAAGCCCATCGACTTCTACGACCCCAAGGTCACCACGACTGGCGAACTCTCGCTGGGCACCGTGCAACTCGACGCGGGTAGCCACGTGTTGAAAGCCACCGCCATCGGCCACAACGAAGAAGCAAGAAATGCCGTCGGTGCAGGAAGCCACATCTTCGGCCTGGATTACCTGAGACTGAAATGATCTCGTGGGGAGAACAGTATAGTGAGCGCCAACTTCAGAACAAGGAAGAATACATGAACACCATCACACACATCGTTGGAACGCTCGCGATGCTCTCGGTGTACAACGGCGCCACTGCAGCGGAAGAAGCGGTGTTTGTCGAGAAGGGCAAAGCCTGCTCGGTACGTGAAATTGGCAAAGAGTGGACGTCCCAGGAAGGTACACTGGTTGGCAGCGGCACGGGCAATTTTCTGGTCGCGGACAAGGCATTGGGGGCGGGGGATTTTCGGATTCGCGCTCGGCTCAGTCTGAAACGGCTAGATGGCACAGCTGCTTCGTTGGCGTTTGGACAGAATCATTTCGGGTTCGACAGCCGAAGCGGTAGTCTATTCGTCGAGGGTGCCGATCTGGGTCGTACGCGATCCGTGGGCAATACGGCCGACTTCATACAGGCGGGCAAACCGTTCGATGTCGAAGTTGTGCGTCAGGGAAACAACATCACGTTCCGCATCAACGGCAAAGATGTGCATCGGGGCGAGTATCGACTCGATGCGCCGATGGCCGTCGCACTGCGGCCGTGGCGAGCGACAATGGCGGTTTCCGGCTTCTCGGCGTCAGGCAATCTTGTGGACGTGAGCGCCGATGCTATCGCCAAGTTACGCAAGAACTGGAAGCTGTCACCACCGAAACCGGCCCGCTTGCTGACGAACGTCATCGTGGGAGGAATGAACATCGACGCCACCGCACCGCCGGTCGGGCTGGTCGTGCGGCCACAGCTTGGGCTCTTGACCAGCGTCCATGTCGACGGCCAGTTGGTTCACGAAGCGGAGAAGAACCTCTTCGAAACACGAGCGACGATCACGCCGGGCGGCGATTACCTGCTGATGTTCCCCGACGGCGCCCACTATGGCGGCAAGAAAGGCAAGGTCAACAACATGATCGCCTATCGTTCGCCCGACAAGGGCAAGACGTGGACCGGGCCGACCGTGGCATTCGACATCGATTACAGCCAACATGGGTTCATCCCGCTGATTCCGAAAAAGGGGACAGGTCCAATTTGCCGGGACGGCCCAGAGGGTGCTTCGCACAAATTGGACCTGTCCCCTTTTTCGGGCAAACGGATCTACGCCTTCGGCACGCAACCGATCGAAGGCAAGCGTGAAGGCAACGAGAATTGCCCGATCGGATTCCGATACTCGGACGACGATGGGCACACGTGGTCGGAGGTGACGCTGATCAAACCGGTCAACGATCCGGAGTTCCTGGGCATGTCGGTGATGCGCATGTGCGAGACCGACGCCGGCACGTGGCTATTGGGCTCGCACGAGGGTCGTTGGGTACGTAAGCCCAATCTACCCGTTATCACCCGGGCATATGTTTTGCGGAGCGAAGACCGCGGCAAGACGTGGGCGGTCTTGCCGGACGAACGGCCCGGTGGATGGTATCTCAAGGAATTCGAGCGGATGGACGAACCTCGCCCGATCAACCTCGGCGGCGGCAAAGCCGTGATCCTGGCCCGCACGTGCGAAGGGCATCTTTGGGTGATACGTTCGAACGACGACGGCCGCACGTGGTCCGAACCGAAACCGACCGCGCTAATCCATCCCGACGCCCCGCCCATGTTGTTTCACCATCCAGATGGAAAAGCGCTGGTCGCGTTTCACCACAACCGTCACTCCGGAAGTCACTTCAAGCAAACGGATCGCAGCGAGATCTGGATTTCCCTCTCCACGGACGAAGGCCGCACGTGGAGCGAGCCGCGATTCGTCTTTGCCAACGCATTGACTGCGACATCGAAAAGTCCTTGGCACGACCATCAGTGTTCGTATCTCGATGCCTTCGTCGACGGTGACGACTTCCACCTGTTCGTCCCGCACCGCTGGAAGCGGGCGTTGCATCTGACGCTAAAGTCCAACGATATCGAGCGGCTGCCGACCAAAGAAGACTTGAAAGCGGCGGCCCGCGTCGAGAGGACTTTGTTGTTCGAGGCCGGCGAAGATGGATACTCCGTGTTTCGCATCCCCGGCATCGTCGTGACCACCAAAGGCACGGTATTGGCCTACTGCGTGGGCCGTAAGGAGCCTGGCGACTGGGCTGATATCGATATCTATCTACGCCGCAGCACCGACGACGGCAAGACGTGGGAGCCGCGCAAGAAGCTCGGCGATGTGGGCACTTCGACCGTCGACAACCCGACGGCCATCGTCGACCACAAGACCGGTGCGATACACATGTTGTACCAGGTCGATTACGCCCGCGCGTTCTACGTGCGCAGCGACGACGATGGTCGGACCTTCTCCGAGCCGGTGGAAATCACGTCGGTGTTCGAAGAGTTTCGGCAGGAGTACGACTGGAACGTGATCGCTCCGGGACCCGGACATGGCATTCAACTGACGGGCGGGCGATTGATTGTGCCGGTGTGGCTGTCGACCGGCGGCCGCCGTCATCGCCCTTCGATCGTGTCGGTCATCTACAGCGACGATCACGGGCGCACGTGGCATCGCGGCGACGTCGTGGTACGGACCGACGAGGAGTTCAAGAATCCAAGTGAAACCGTCGCTGTGGAACTGACCGATGGTCGCGTGATGCTGAACATTCGCAACGAATGCGCCCAGCATCGCCGTCTGGTTTCGTTCAGCGTCGACGGGGCGACCAAGTGGACCAAACCGGTTTTCGACGAAATTCTGTTCGAACCGATCTGCTTTGGCAGTATCCAGCGATTCAGCGCAATGCCCGATGCCGCCAAGAACCGGATTCTGTTCGTCAACCCGAACAGCGGTAGTCGAGCACGGCAGAACCTGACGGTACGACTGAGCTACGACGAAGGCCAATCGTGGCCTATGCAGAAAGTGCTCGAACCGGGCATCGCCGGCTACTCGGACCTCGCAGTCGGTCCGGACGGCTCCATTTACTGCCTTTACGAACGCGGCGGATTGGGCGGCAACCACTACCACACCCAAGGAATCACGGTAGCCAAGTTCTCACTCGAATGGCTTACCGACGGCCAAGATGTCCCTTCGCAACGAGAGCGACAATGAGCACCGACCGCCAAATCACGCTAGCAGGCATTTCAAATCTCATTCTTGGGAGGGCGAAGCTCCTGCTGAGCCGTGTTTTCCCGCGGTTTCGGCTCGGCGGGAGCCTCGCCCTCCCGGTTTCGAAACCACTTCTAGGCGTTCTATTGATGGTCGCGGCCGTACCTCTCTCACAAGCGGCAGGCGCGCACGGGTCATCCGAAGGTCGCAACGTGTTGTTCATTGCGATCGACGACCTGCGGCCGGCGCTGGGATGCTACGGTGATGCCACTGCGATCACGCCGAACATCGACCGTTTGGCGCGCCGCGGGATGGCCTTTCGTCGTGCCTATTGCCAACAGGCGGTGTGCAGTCCGTCTCGACTGTCACTGATGACCGGACGAAGGCCCGATACGATCCGCGTCTGGGATTTGGCCACGCATTTTCGCGAAACACTGCCGGATGTCGTCACGTTGCCACAGCATTTCAAGAATCACGGGTACCACACGCGCAGCATCGGCAAGATCTATCACGGTGGTGGCAAACCGGCGAAAGATCCGCCGTCGTGGTCCGAGCAGCCGCTGTACGATACCACGCGCGACGCGTCGACCCGCTACGCGTTGCCGAAGAACCTGGCAGGCACCGGCCTGAAACGGTCCGCGACCGAAGCGGCGGACGTGCCGGACAATAACTACATCGACGGCATCGTCTGCGATACGGCAATCGAAGCCCTCGGAAAACTCAAGGCCAAGGCCCAGCCATTCTTTCTCGCCGTAGGTTTTCGCAAACCGCATTTGCCGTTCTGTGCTCCGCAGAAGTACTGGGACCTCTACGACCGCGCGAAGATTCCGTTGCCTGTCTCAAGCGAGCATCCGCAAGGCGCGCCGGAACTGGCCGTGCGAAGTTGGAACGAGCTGGAAGGCTATACCGACATTCCTGCGGGCGGACGCTTCACAACTGACAAGGTGCGGGAACTGCGGCACGGCTATTACGCGTGCGTTAGCTACGTCGACGCGCTAGCCGGCCGCTTGCTCGACGAGTTGGTTCGACTGAAACTGGTTGACAATACTGTGATCGTGTTGTGGGGTGATCACGGGTATCACCTCGGCGAACAAGGACTGTGGACCAAGGCGAACAACTACGAGCTCTCGACGCGGGCGCCCTTGATCCTGGCCGTTCCCGATCATGCCAAACCAGGCTCGACGACCGACGCGCTGGTCGAATTTGTTGATCTCTATCCGACCCTTGCCGAAGCCTGCGGGCTGCCCCTGCCGGAAGGGCTGGAAGGAACCAGCCTGCTCCCTTTGCTCGAACAACCAGATCGAGCCTGGAAATCCGCGGTGTTCAGTCAGTATCCCCGAATGGGCACGGGCAGCCGCCATCGCGGTCACGGCGACATCATGGGCTACGCCGTGCGAGCAGATCGTTACCGATACGTCGAATGGCGTGAGTGGAAGTCAAGGCAAGTTGTTGCGCGCGAGTTGTACGACCATATGTCCGATCCGAATGAGACCTGCAACGTCGTCAACCAAGCTGAAAGATCAAACATTGCCAAAGAACTGTCACGAGTCCTTTCAAGCGGCTGGACTGCAGCTTTACCGGACTGACAGAGCAGTCACACGCTGGAAAGAAACAAATGACCATGAATGAAAAACGTACAACGGACCTAATTACTGTTGCCATCTTTCTTTTCTGCATGGTTCCGATTTTCACCTTCGCTGCAGAACGCCCCAACATCCTGCTTATCGTTTCTGAAGACAATGGTCCGGAGCTTGGCTGCTACGGCGAGCCGTACGTGAGGACCCCCGTGCTGGACAAGCTCGCGGCCGAGGGTATGCGTTTCGAACACGCCTATGTCGCACAACCCGGTTGCAGTCAGTCGCGAGCGGCGTATCTGACCGGGCTCTACCCGCATCAGAACGGACAGATCGGGCTGGCCACTTGGAAGTTTCGCATGTACCGTGAGGATACGCCGAACATCGTCAGCAGCTTGAAGGCGGCTGGCTACCGGACCGGCATCATTGGCAAGTTGCATATCAACCCGGCTTCCGCGTTTCCATTCGACGTGAAGAAGATCCCGTCCTCCAACTTCAGCCGAAAGAACCTGGAGGACTACGCGAAATACGCTGGGGACTTCTTCGACGCCAGTGACAAGCCGTTCTTCCTTAGCATCAATTACCCAGACGCACATCGTCCGTTCCTCAAGCAGGTCCACGGGCTGCCCAAAAAGCCGCTGGCGGCCGACGACGTGAAACCCCTTGCGTACTTCGGGCTGGACACACCACAACTGCGTGAGCGAACTGCCGACTATTACAATTGCATGAGCCGTCTGGATTCGCTGATCGGTGAATTGCTGGACGCGCTTCGGCGGTCGGGCAAGGCGGACAACACGCTGATCGTGTATCTGGGCGACCATGGGGCTGACCTCTTGCGAGGCAAGCGCACCTGCTACGAAGGAGGCGTGCGCGTGCCGCTGATTGTCCGCTGGCCCGGAAAGGCGAAACCCAAGCAAGTCCGCCACGAACTCATATCGACCCTCGACGTGATGCCCACGCTGTTGGCGGTCGCTGATGCTGAACCTGTCGAAGGACTTCCGGGGCGATCGTTGCTGGCCTTACTGCGCGACGAATCGACCGATTGGCGGCGTTACCTATTCACGGAGTACCATTTGCACTCGGCACACAATTTCTATCCGCAGCGCACGATCCGCGATACTCGATACAAGCTGATACTCAATCTGATGCCCGGACAGACGAATCCAGGCTACCAATTCACGCTCAATCGTTTCTTTGCCGATTTGCCGCCCGCGATCGAAGCCGCCCCGGATCACATTCGAGCGGCCTACCACCGCATGAAGACTCCACCGGAATACGAACTGTACGATCTGCGAAATGATCCCTACGAGTTTCACAATCTGGCGGCGGATGCTGAA
>CAZUAH010000361.1:0-13923 GCA_964617665.1 uncultured Pirellulaceae bacterium | reverse complement strand
ACCCTGAACCGTAGCCTTAACGTGTAACCACTTGCATGGATCAGGCGTTCGGATGTTCAGGAGGAGGACTGTGCCGTTTCTGCGGGTGACAACTACCTGTTCTACGAATTCACGCGTGTCCTGATGCTCTGCCTTCCGGAGATTGAACAGGATCACATTACGCCAGTTTCCGTTGTCGCGGCCGCGAAAGCCGATTCCAGGTGGCTTGCGATCTGTCCGTGCAAGATCGACCTCTAACGCCCCTTCCCGAAACTTCACCCCAGAGAGATATGCCGGCTTGTCGCCTCCATACAGATGGAGAGCGGCATTTCCGCGATACTCTTCAACAGCAACACGGTTATCTGGATTGTGTTTCCACGTCTTCCCTTGAAATTCAATCGTGTCGCACAAGGCAGATGATTCGCGTTCCACGGCAAAGGCCATCGAGGCGAGCGCAGCTACTATGCCAGCGACAAATGCAAAGACTATCTTCATGATTCATCCCTCAGGATCGCCAATAGATCAGTTCTCGATCTCGTTCACGCATGGAACTAGGGCACTGCGGACGACCCATCGCGCCCCGCCACATGGGCGCACCCAACGCATGACGCCACGACGAGGGCAGACACCAGCGAAACCACCATGGTGTGCATCCGTATCTCGCCAGTTTTCTCGCTTGGACGCGGGAATTCCTCGCGGCCCTGCAGTTCGCGCTGCAACCTCTCAATACTAACCTGTGTGTCCGCCTACGTTGTGACACCTTCCCGCACCGTGACCCTACAATCGGCAGTCAGCATTTTCGTGCGGTGGTGAAATCGACTGTGGCGTCTTAAGGACTGTGTTTCGTGCGTTCAGTCGTCCATGCGGTGAGACGCAAGATGCTCATTCGGCAGGTCACGACGAAGGGTGCGCCCATGTGGGTGGTTGGGCCGTGCGGCGTATTGGCAGGTCTCCGTTTCAAGAACTGGCAAATGACGGCGAGCGCTGGATGGAGTCAAGTAATGGACACTGGCATATAGGGGGGCTGGGCGAGACCGCGGGAACGAGCGGGAATCCCCCAACGCCCGACCGCGACAGACTCATGTAGTCGCCGCTCTCACCTTCGCCGTAATCTCCACCCTCGCGACTCGTCCAGGGGCGCTGAGCAGGCATCCAACTAGCGGGCCAAATCGTCGTCAGAAGGGCCTTTGGTGCGCGCGATCGCTACAAGAATGGAGCGCTCCTCCATCGCTCCCGTTTCTTCCTTGGCTTCAGGCAGGTATCGGCTTCCTTCACCTCCACTTCGATGCAAGTGGCCGACAGAAAGGGATTACGGCAACCCGTCCGTGATTCCTTTTGTACTTTCTTGGGTCTCGGTGATACGACCCGTCTCGAGCTACTCGCGGAATGCGGTGCAGGCTGATCGGCTGCGCTGCAAAGAGCTGGAATCACATCACAAATCGCCCACTCTTCGCGCAAATGCAAACCGCGCACGGAGCACAAGTTTGGGGCCGATGCGAATAGAGGAGAAGCACTGTGCCTTTCAGTACCGTTGAAACTCTGTCGAAGGGGTTAACTCTGCGGGCTCTAACGGGACAGCATGTTTCCCCCAAAGTCCGCCGAGTACGTGACCGATTTATCCACTATACATTTCCCCAAACCATCATACGAAGCCGAAAGGGGGCATCATGGACGGCGCCAATCGTAACGGACTTCCTACGCTATTCGCGGACACCAAAAGCCTTGAAAGACAGCTTGAGCAGCGTTACCAACAGTTGAAATCAAACGCATCTCGCCAAGCTGATCAAACCGACGCGAGGCGCGATACCGGAATGGTCATCAGGGGAAAGTAGCAAAGCGGCTATCCCCTGGCACGCGCGCTGCCTGCGGGGCGAGCAAATGGCTTCTTCCATCGCCCGGCTTGTCCGCCCCATCGCAGCACACTTCAGTACCTGACAACCGCGTGCCGTAGTGATTCCCAAGTCGCGTGAAGCAGCCTCACGCTTCCCACTCGTCATGGGATTTCGATTACGCCCAGCACTTGTCCTGGGCTGACGCTATCATCCTGGGCGACACGTTTCTCGTGCAGCCGACCCGTGGCGGGTGCTGGTATATCGACAACCACATCCCCAGCCAGCAGTTCCAGTAGCCTGTCACCCTGGACGACCTGGTCACCGACAGAGGCAAGCCAGCAGCCCACAGTGACTGCCTGCTCGGGCAGATTGAGATCAGTCATTTCGACGGAAACTGCACCACCCATAAAGCAGACTCTCAGCGCAATGGTCTTCGAAAACACGACTACGGACGGGAAATGTCGCAGTCACGGCGACGAATTACTCATACTGACTGCGGAATGAAATCGATCCCCAATCTAGCGTGTGAGGCTTGATGTGAATACCTACGGCAACTCGAACATGCCTCCCAAACCAGGTGGAAGCGACGAACGGATGTGGGCCATGTTCTGCCACTTGGCCACGTTCAGCGGCTACTTTGTGCCGATGGGCAATATTCTGGGCCCATTGGTAGTGTGGCTCATAAAGAAGGACGAGTATGCCCAAGTGGACGATCAGGGCAAAGAGGCGCTGAATTTCCAGATTAGCATGATGATTTGGCTGGTGCTCGCCGGGGTCCTTTGTTTTGTGTTGATTGGAATTCCGATACTCATCGGGCTTGTCATCTTCGATCTTGTGGTGACTATCATGGCTGCCGTCCAGGCCAATCAGGGCCACTGCTATCGGTATCCGATGACAATCAGGTTCATGCAGTAGGTCACGCCTGGCCGTTGCCCTCCCGCTCAATACGCCACCCGGCTACAATGTTCTGCTTTGGCAGACGCCGCCAGCGAACCTGAAGCAAGCTGTGCCGCTCTATCCCAAACAGCCAAACGCTACTCTGAGCAAACGGAGCGGGTATGAATCAGCGAAGGATTCTCGTAACCTCGGCCTTACCGTACGCCAACGGCCCGATTCATATTGGGCACTTGGTGGAGTACATACAAACGGACATCTGGGTCCGATTTCAGAAACTACGTGATAACCAGTGCATCTACATCTGTGCCGACGACACGCACGGCACGGCGATCATGATTCGAGCTCGTCAAGAGGGACGCAACGAAGAGGATCTGATCGCCGAAATGCAGGAATCCCACGAGCGGGACTTTGCCGGTTTTGACATCGTCTTCGACAATTACGGCAGCACAAACAGCCCGGAGAACCGGGACCTATGTGCGGAGTTCTGGACAGCCCTACGTCAAGCGGGCTTGGTGTTCGAGAAGGAGATCGTCCAACTGTACGATCCCGATGCGGGCACGTTTCTCGCGGACCGTTTTGTGAAGGGGACATGTCCCGGATGCAGGGCGGAAGACCAGTACGGCGACAACTGTGAGGCGTGCGGATGCACGTACGGCCCCGCGGATTTGATCGACCCGGTGAGCACCTTGTCCGGTGCAACGCCAGAACCTCGCACAGCGACGCATCTTTTCGTCCAATTGGAGCGGTTGCACGACTTCTTGAACGAGTGGGCCGGTAGCAGTGATCATCTGCAAGCCGAGGTGGCCAACTACCTGAAAGGCCATTTCCTGCATGAGCCCTTGCGCGATTGGGACATCTCTCGACCAGCGCCGTATTTCGGCTTCGAGATTCCGGACAGCCCAGGCAACTACTGGTATGTCTGGTTCGATGCCCCGATTGGATATATTGCCTCGACTAAACAGTGGTGCGATCGTCATGGGGGTGCTTTGGACGCTTGGTGGCGAAGCGAACAGACGGAGATCCATCACTTCATCGGGAAGGACATCACGTATTTCCATACGCTGTTTTGGCCGGGCATGCTCAAAGTCGCCGGCTTCCAGCTTCCGAAAAAGGTACACATCCACGGCTTTCTGACCGTCGGCGGCGAGAAGATGGCAAAACGCAAGGGCACATTTGTCCAGGCGGCAACGTACTTGAATCATCTGGACCCCGCCTATCTGCGATACTACTACGCGTCGAAGCTCGGGGCGCGGTTGGATGATCTGGATTTGAACCTGGAGGAATTCGTCACCAAGGTGAACGCGGATCTCGTTGGCAAAGTCGTGAACCTTGCCAGTCGGTCGGCCAAGTTCGTTCAAAACGTTGGTTTATCCGAGACATATCCGGATGACGGTGGTCTGTTCGCCGAAGCGGCCGCCGCGGGAGACGATATCGCCGAAGCGTACGAGAATTGTGACTACAACAAGGCCATGCGTCTGATCCTGGAATTGGCCGACCGCGCTAATCCTTTCGTAGAATCCGCCGAACCGTGGAACCTGCGAAAGGATCCGGACAAAGCTCAACACCTACAGGACGTTTGCACCGTTGCACTGAACCTGTTCCGACAGCTTGCCATCTACCTTGCGCCGGTCCTTCCGCGGCTGGCTGAGCAAACCGGCGAGTTGTTGTCAAAACCCATCGAAAACTGGGACGAATCGAAGACACCGATCGTTGGGTCGCCAGTGGCCAAGTTCAAACACATGTTGAAAAGAGTGGAAAAGAAGGACGTTGACAAGATGATCGAAGAAAGCAAAGAGCCAGAAATGGTCGAGGCGTCCAGCGTCGCGGAGTTTCAAGATAGCGATCAACCGCTGAAAGACGAACCGCTGACAGAGACCTGCACGATCGACGAATTCGCTAAGGGCGATTTAAGGGTCGCCCGCGTGTTGACCGCCGAAGACGTACCGGAGGCTCGAAAATTGCTCAAGCTAACGCTCGGCCTCGGTGGCGATGAGCAGCGCACCGTGTTCGCGGGAATCAAAGCCGCGTACAAGCCGGAAGACCTAGTCGGCCGTTTGGTGGTGATGGTCGCCAATTTGGCTCCGCGCAAGATGAAGTTCGGTTTGAGCGAGGGTATGGTCTGCGCGTCTGGGCCGGGTGGGGAAAACGTCTTTCTGCTCAGTGTCGACGAAGGCGCACAACCGGGGCAACGCATACACTGAATGCGATGAAAGACACGTTTCTTACCCGACTTGCCGACCGATTCGTCCTTTGCCCCACCACGCACCGGATCCCCGTCGACGGCAAATCGCGTCGGATGCTTCCCGTCGGCGACGATCAGATCGAGATCTGGAGTCACCGAGTCCGTGCTGACCACAGCGACGACGCGGATGTGTTTGTGCTGAAGTTCATTGGTGCCGGAGGCCGCGCGGAACGCTCGACCGAGCAGCCCGTGAGTTTCTGGCCGAATGTCAAGGCGGAGTTGTGGGCGGTCAACCCTCCTGGTTACGGTGGCGCCGGCGGTCGAGCTAGTCTTCAGATGCTGCCATCGGTTGCTGACGCTGTTTTCGATGAACTGGAAGAACACGCCTCTGGAAGACCAATCGTGGTGATAGGGAGCAGCCTAGGCGGTGTGAGCGCCTTGTACGCGGCCGCCACTCGTCAAATCAGTGGGGTAATTCTGAGAAACGCCCCGCCGCTTCGCGAAGTGATCCTGGGGCGGTTTGGGTGGTGGCACTTGAACATCGGCGCGCGATTGATTGCCTGGCAGGTACCGAAAGAACTCTGCTGCATTCGCAACGCCCGGCGAGCTTCCGCTCCTGCGGTCTTTGTTACATCGGAAAAGGACCGCATCGTCCCGTCGCGACACCAACGGCTAGTTATTGACGCCTATGCCGGCGAGAAAGAGGTGCTGGTCCTACCCGACGCGGACCACGTCACATCGATGACCGAGAACGAGGCCAAGCAGTACGGATCACTCCTCGGGTGGCTTTGGGAAAGAGTAGCGACAGACGCGGCACAGTGCAGATCTGGTTAGCCGACGCCCTCACGCCGTCCACGACGCAGTTCGGTGGAGGAGACATCCACTCGAAAGCGTTCTTCCGAGACTTCTGTGCAAAGGCGACTCAGTGTTGGTGGCAAACCGATATCCGATAGAACGCGAAAGCTCCCACCGAATTGCCTCCCCAACACGAGAAATCGACAGCCCCAGCGGTCGATTTCATTGATTGCTTCATCCCGTAAGGCATCGCAATCGTCGTAGTAGCGAGCGTCAGCGATTCGTGCGATCGTGTCGGCACCGGACAGAAAAACCGCTCCGGGAAACAAACGCGCCTTCTCGACAAACGTCGGAGCGCGAGTGATCCACACCGTTTCCTCCACAGGGAATTGCTCGATTCGCTGGAACATTTCGTTGGGATCCAAGGGCTGTTTGTCCACATTCGTAATCGACAATTCGAAATGGATCGGCGCCGCAAGAGTCTCGCCCCCAACCTCTGCGATCCGCCGATGTCCTTCGTGCAACGGGTTGAATGCGCCTGGAAAAACGGCCTTTGGCAGTGGCCGATCCTCATCCTCGGATCGATAGCACATCCAGACGCCACGGGTACGAACGGACAATTCGCTGGCGTTGGTTGGCAAAGGAATCATCCGGGCGTCCTCAGCTCAGTTGGCTTCTCACTTAGACTGCTACGCATCAGCTTCGAGGGCCTCCAGCAGGCAGTCAAGCACGCGGCCGGCGGCTTCACGTTGGCGCGGCGACCTGTCGGCGGCTGCCAAGCGACACTCACTGGCCCGCACAGTCGCGATACATTTGCTGCCGGGCAAGCGGACAGCTACGGCAACAAAAACCAAGCCGTCTTGCTCCGGCGGAGCATTCGGGCCCAAATGACCGGTCACGCTCGCCGCAATGTCGGCCTCGGGTGTATTCTCGAGAACAGCACGGGCCATCATTACGGTGACCACTTCGCTAACAGCCGTGTGTTGCTCCAGAACCGCGGTGGGGATGCCCAGCCAGCCGGTCTTCGTGGCCTCTCGATAGGTGACCGCAGACCCGCAGAGGTAGTCTGATATACCAGGTATGCGCGCCAGCCAAGCTGACACCAAGCCCGCCGTGCAACTCTCCGCGAAGACGACTCGTCGGTTGCTGGCGCCTAAGAACTCAGCGATACGCGCACACCGAGCCTGGATGTCCGATTCTGCGACGTTCATGCGAACGCAATAGAGCAAATCTGAAGGTGCGTCAAACGGAACCGGACTGATCGGCTGGCATCTCTTGAGGTGCCTCGGAGTCCGCACCGGAAGACAGCAGTCGCTCGCCAACTTGAGTCTGCTGCATCATTCCCATCATTTCATCGAATCTCTCCTGATGGATTCGATAGTAGATGTGTTTGCCTTCGTGCCGCGTGTCGACCAAGCCCGCCATGCGAAGCAAGCCCAAGTGGTGGCTGACCGCCGGCTGACTCTGCCCGAGTCGCTCCCACAGGTCCCGGACACACAGTTCTTTACGGGCACCGAGCATGTCCAGAATCCGGAGTCGTGTCTCGTCCGCCAGAAGCTTGAACAACTGGGCGAGATCCTTGACGACTCCGCCAGTCGGTCGTCCAGTTGCTTCGTCCCGTGATTCGGGTGTCACCGAGCTAGAAAGTCGGCTAATCATCGGTGTTCATACTCCTATCACTAATTAGAACGGAACGCGTCCCCTTCTGGGATCACTCTGGAGGCTGTGGTGGCTGCTCCTCCGCCTGTAGTTCGGCCGGAGCTTCCGAAACGCCAGGAAAGCGGCAAAGTGGCTTGTTTGGCCCTGGCACGTCGAGCAAGTCTGCGATGCTTGTACTGCTGAACCGATCCTCCAGCACCCGCGCTGCGTCCTCCAGTTGTTGGTGCAACGGACATAGGTTGCAGCCGTGTGTCGGGACACCGAGAGGACATTCATCAAATCGCCGAATTGGATCGACCGCCTTGATGATCTCCAACATTGACAGCTCGGATGACGCCTTGGCCAAGGTAAACCCGCCGTTCAGCCCGCGCTGTGAATTGACGAGCCGGACGCGACTAAGTGACTGCATCACTTTCGCAAGGTAGCCAGCAGGTATCTGCGTGGCCTCTGCGATCTGTGCCGTCGTGCGCGGTTTACCTCCCTGATCGGCCAAGAAAACAATGGCACGTAGTGCGTATTCAGCCGTTTGCGAAATCATAGCCCCTACCTCGAATTAGATTTTCGGACATCAACATTCACAATATAATAAACATACTTGGATGTCAACATGGCCCGATAGTTTTTGGCGATTTCTGACGAGGCCAAACACTCACTTGACCACGCTGCCGCGAACTGCGTGTTAGCCAAGTGAAGAGACCAGTGAACGTTAGCTGCTTCCTGCCACTGGCGCGCTATACAGATACCAATTGTCAAAGCCAAGGATCTTCTCTTCGCCTATGACTTTGAACCCGAATCTTCGTAGAAGCGGACGAATTGGTTCACTTCCTTCATTTGAATGCGGTCGTTGAAATGCCGAGAAACTCCAGTCCCAGCACCATCGCCAGCAGCGTCCAGAACGCTAGACCAGCAATTACGCCGATCCAAAGGCGAGTTCGCGCATCCTTGAATTTCGTTGCCAACTCTCCATGCGGTGAAAAGGCATTCGGACTCCGCAGTTCGGCGAATTGAGCATTCAGTCGGTGCCAACAGTACAAACGATATGCGTACCACGGTAGCATCACAAGCCATGCTGGAGCACAGACGCACCACGCCAGCACTATCACCAGGAAAACCGATCGCGCATCCGAAACGACGGCCGAGGCCCGACGCACGCCAGCTTCCGTCAGGTCGAAGACAGGTCGTTCCCTCGGCAGCGGCGGTCGACTGCTCTCGACGGCGGCCGGGGATGCGTACGGGTTTTCGTCTGGCTTCGACCTTTGCTGACGTTCCACGACTGTGGCTAGATGGTGGCCGAGCGTCATGTGATACCCGCAGGCGATACACAGCAAAGTCTCGGGAGTGATGGCGGCGCCGCAGGCCGGGCACTGGGTGGGAGAGTCTGGAGTTGAACAGTTTTCGGTGCTCATCGTGGCGTGTGCCCCGGCAGTGGGTGACCGCGGACAGAGCCGGTGCCTTAGAAACGGGATTATGCCGCTCCCGGTCACCGATGACTCGTTTAACCGCAAGCCGGGGGGGGGGGGGGGGCCCCCCAACCCCCCCCCCCCCCCCGGGTGGGGGTTAAAGAAAAAAATTGGCCATCCTCACCGGGGCACCGATGACTCGTTTACCCGCAAGCCGGAGGCGTGCGCGCCCCCCCAAAACACGCGCACGCCTCCGGCTTGCGGTTAAACGAAAAAATGTGCCAATCCTCACCGGTCTCAGTGTTGTGTACGGATTGATGAGCATAACAGCAGCGATCCACAAGGTACCACGATCCATCTTTCGCCTGCCGAAACGCCCGGATCGGCGGCTCGGCGTTCATCGCGCTGCTATCCTTTGCGTCTCTTTCTGCCGGAGATGGACTGATACATGACGTCGGGTATCTGCCGTGCAAATTCGTCGCGACGATCCCACATCGAAATACGATCCGAGGGATCAAAGGGAATCGACGCCGTCTTGTATTCCGATTTGACGATCCTGCGTTCGATATGTCGCAGAACTCGAAACACATAACGTTCGAAGTCAGAGTCAATCTCAGACGCCGAACTGTAGAACAGGTAGTAGTCTTCTGGACAGCCGTACCAGTAGAGTTGTAGTAGTGTGCCAGCGTCGATGTGAGGGCTCTTGACGAGTTCCAGCAGCGGCCTCGTATTCGCATCCCAATGCACGTTCTCGGCGAAGTACTGCAACTCATCCTTGTTAGTCGTCGTTCTCAGGAATTCCTTGATCTCGCGATCCATTTGGCGCAGGAACTCGTCGATCAGGGCCTGGCCGGCCTTCCTTGACTTCTTCCGCATCAACGCCTCACCTTGCTCGATGGTCGCGTTAAGTTCAGCGCCTCCCTCCTCTACCAACCGAATGATCTCTTTCCGTCGACGCTTGGACAAGCGTTTTCCGCTTCTCAATTCAGGAATTTCTGGAACATATTGATCGTCAGCCTGGGTTCTATTGCTCGCTAACTCGTCGCCCTCCTCCCGCGCTTCACAGATCGCAATACGTGTGAGGAATTCATTGAAGGACCCTGCCACCAGGATAGCGTGCGAGTCATCGAAAACAGGTTCCCCGTCGTCATTGACATCGTAGCCTCCCGCGTCTTCGTTCCAGAAGTAGACGCATCCCGGCTTTTGGTACAGCGAGATTGAATAGTAATGAAGATTGAAGAGGCCACAAACGGGAAGGTGCCCCGCCGGCAGGCTGGGCATTATGCTCTCCAGCGCAAACAGCAGGCTCTGGTACGGTTCCGGCTTGGCGTACAATCCGTAGATGAACCCCACGGGACGCGAGTCTTGTTCAGAGAAGATAGGCATGTCGACGTGGTCCGGCTCCGGTTCGCCTCCGTTCTGAGTTAACAGAAACTCCCGGTATTCGTCCGGCAGCCTGACGGCCAGCCGCTTTTCCAGCTTGGCCACCTGAGCCTCGGTCGCTGCCCGTTTGCCTTTTGGTCGAGTGATCTTCAACTTGCCCGGATCAACGTGGGCATATCCCTTTCCGATCTTCTGACTGACCGACTTCGCAGTAGCCGCCTTGGCGGCGGATGCCGACGGAAAAGTCTTGGAGGTTTCACGCCCCTTCGTCCCAAGGCGGCCGTAACGAATTGTCTGTTTCTTGCCGCGTAGCGAGTACGACCAGAATTTCCGTGACTCGCCGTCGTCGAAGAAGTAGTTGCCTGAAGTCATATTGAATAACTTTCATTTGCTTGCCGCCCGACTGAGATAAAGTCGTCGCGGATCACTGGGGCGCCACCAATGATCTTCCCATACAATTCCCACTGGATCGGCGCGTCCAGTGCGCTCGCTGGTTCGCCGTGGCCGCCGCGACGCATCGGAGAGCGTCGGTGGGCAAATGGGCCTTCTCATGGCTCGAAATCAGTCATCGCTCGCGGAGTCCTGCGCAGGGACGCTGCGCCCGCTTGCCACTTCGGCCGCCCCACGTTGTCCCTCCAAATCTCTCAGCAATATCGCGATGCGTTCGTGGACCTCGGGAGTTTGGAGCACCACCAAGCTAATTGCGTCAGGGAAGCCATTGATCGATCCAGGACCACCGACGAAATCCCAACTCTCTGGCGCAATCGAGGATGTGATCAGTTGGATCAGCGTATCGAAGTCGGATTCGGAGAGCGAGGCGTCGGGGGCCGGCAAGACGAGACTTGCCACCGGGTAGACCTTGGCGACGGGCGTTTCCTTTTCGCGTTGAGCTTGCCCAGCAGAATATCCGCGCTGAAAACCCGCTTTCATACCTCCTAGGAATCCAGCCACCAGAAGCACGAAAAACAACAATGTACCGAGACCAAAACGAAAGCCGCGACGCCACCGTGGTTTAGCAGTCTCTTCAGAATTCACACCAACGCTCCATTCCATTGCATCCATGCCCTATCGCGTCTGGCAGCGAAAGCCATGAGGATGTAGCCATGGGCCGTTCAGTTTGTCACCGAGGTGCGCTCAGCCGCCATCCAGCGTAGCATGGCCGAACTCTGAATTCACTGCGATTAACACGGATAAGCACTTATCCCGCGTTCTATCGTGGCTAATCGTTGGGGCAAGGCCTTATCTTGCGATAATCGTCGACAATCCGATAACAGTTCGGCCATCCGAAATATGAACAGACTCTACATGGGCGAGGTGGCAATTGACCAGACCCTGATGCTTTGCATTGTACCAACACGCCGACCGTGTAACATCGTCGAGGCGAGATTCCGGGCTGAGCGACCACTCGCCGAACAAACGATGCCCAACTCGATAGAATGACAAGCCCTGAGGTCTGATACGTACTGAGGCGTGCCGGCTGAATCGAGATTTGTTGGGCAACGTGCGGCCCCAGTGCGATTGCACGATGACGAACGGGCTAGTCAAGCGCGAAGCCATAGGTTTCCACTTTGGGATTCTCTCCGCGCTCGCCAACAGTCACGGTTGCATACACACCAGCCGACGGGGCCAGCCGAAACATCCATCGACCTTGGACCTTCTCGACGCTATGCCAGCAGTCCGTGTCGAATTGCGGGTAAGAAAGCGTCCGGTCGAGGGCATCGACGTACGTCTTGCCACGCAGTTGGTCGTTCAGGTGTTGCGTGGCGATTCCGCGAGCAACATCTTCGGAGGTGCGATTAGCCCGCTCGCTGCAACTGGCGAGACACGCGATGACCGTAATGGCGATCAGGTTTTTCATTGTGTCATTCCGCGAGTGATCGATCTGGTCGGATGGACGTCTCCGTGGCATGCTCTGGTTCGCCAACGGCTCGTGCCACAAATCTCCCTCGCCGTTTGACGTAGCTATGCATCAATAGTTCCATCGCAACCCACGCCGCAAGCCAGAGTGGGACACTTGGCAAAAGGATCTTGATGCCGAGCTTCCAAACGCCAATGCATACAGCAAACACGAATAACGAGGTCGCACAGATTGTCCCAGCGAAGATGAGCCCCATGAAGGGCGTCTGCACGTTGTACTGTGACTTACAGCGATCGCATTTGAAGCGGAATGGCGTTGACTGCTTCATCCCCATCCAAAAGGTGACATCGGCGCTGCATTTGGGACACGTATGAGCCGGGTAGGATACCTCGGGTCGCCGTTCTTCGTTTTCCGAGGAAGGCACCATCGGCGATTGATAGGGATTCACTGCATTCATTGGATGTGGCGATGAAGAGGGTGGCTCGTCTGCGCTCATGCATCCTGTTTGTGCGAACGGCAGATATGCTCTTGTCTGCCGTAGCGGAAGTCGTCAAGACTTTCGGTGATCCACCGCCGTTCGAAACTCTTGGCGAGTTCCGCTACTGGAATTATCTCACCCGCCGCTGGCCTTGCACTGCACTTGGCCACATTCTACCACCCAGAACAGTCGTGCAACATCTTGCTGCGGATTTGTGCCCGCGGGCCGGCTCCAGCACGTGAGCTTCGCGTGGCCGCCGATCCGTCTGGCATCCACAATGTTGAACACCCCTTCCCCAGTGCCGCACGTGTTCGGCAGCCACCCAGGAGACCGGGACCGCTGGGTGAATTAGAATAGAACTACGATGACCGTGTCCCACTCGCGCAGTCTGAAAGGCGTATCAGGTGAGCAAACCAAGCACTAGGCCAGAGGACGGCTGCAGGCGGACGAGAACCCTGCGGAGTCGGTTCCGCGGGAAGGAGTTGGAGATCATCCGCCGATATCGCACGCCGGCGCAAGTGCAACAATACCTTCACAGTCTAGTCTACAACAAGGAGAAGCCAGAAACGCTCAGGTCCTTTCGCGGCGTTGTCAGAACTGGAAGCGCCCATTGCCTGGAGGCCGTGATCACAACTGCGGCCATACTCGAGCAGCATGGGTATCCTGCGCTCATTCTGGACCTCGAATCTGAAGATTATCTCGACCACGTCGTTTACCTTCACCGGAGCAGGAGGACCGGCCTGTGGGGCGCAGTCGCCAAGTCTCGCGACCCCGGCCTCTTCGGCAGGAAAGCCGTCTTCCGAACCGTTCGAGGGCTCGTGTACAGCTACTTCGATCCATACATCGACTACACGGGCCGGATCATCGGCTACGCCGTTGGCGACCTGAGCACCCTGGGGGGATACGACTGGCGTCTGTCGGACAGGAACGTCTGGAAGGTCGAGCAATACTGTAGAGACATCCCACACACGAAACTCAGCGCGTCCGACAGACGCTATCGTTATTGGCGCAAGCGATACGAAGAGTTTGTTAGGAAATTCCCCGATAGGAAACCGCTGTATTATGACAACAAGTCGACTTGGCTTCCCGGCTACGCCGCGACGGCGGCCAACAAACTGGATGCAGCCAAGGGGTCCCAAGGGAGGGCCGATTGAGTCGGTTTCTGTTGGGCACGGAGCAGGCTGGGGCACTTGAACGGCAACGAAGAAATCGGTGTGAGGGGCGATTCAAGAAACTGAAGACGGCCTAGGGACCCCGAGCGGGGGCAGAATCCTTGTGCGCACTGCGTGCGCTTTCGGCGTAAGAGAGACTACAACAGACGATCGCGCGGGCTTTCCTCCAACTTTCGTCAGCGCACAGAAAACGCCCAAAACCCTTGTGAGCAGAGGTTTCGAGCGTCTCTAGCAAGTGGTCAGGGGCAGGGTCGAACTGCCGACACCTGGATTTTCAGTCCAGTGCTC
>CAZUAH010000360.1:1875-13949 GCA_964617665.1 uncultured Pirellulaceae bacterium | reverse complement strand
GGCAACTACTTCGTTGCCAACTACCCACCGTTCTCGTTCTGGAAGCCGGAACGGCGACACGAGGCTGACGAAGCACTTGGCAGCCTGCCGCAAGCAGGTACGCCGTTGGGCCTGTATGTCCACATACCGTTTTGTCGGAAGCGGTGTCATTTCTGCTATTTCCGCGTCTACACAGGACGCGACGCAAAACGCAACCGCGTGGCCACATATGTCGAATCGGTGCTGCGCGAGTTGGAGATGTACGCCGACAAACCGTTGATCAAGGGACGACAGCCACGCTTCGTTTATTTCGGTGGCGGAACACCGTCGTTCCTTCCCGCCGAGCAGCTTCAGGAGTTGGTCGATGGCATGAAACGTCTGATGCCATGGGACTCGGCCGAGGAGGTGACGTTTGAATGCGAGCCGGGGACGCTCAGCGAGGAGAAGCTTCGGGTTCTGCATTCACTGGGCATTACGCGTTTGAGCCTGGGCGTCGAAAACTTCGATGACTCGGTTCTCCGCAGCAACGGGCGCGCGCATCTGAGCAAAGAAATACATGGTGCGTACGACTATGCGCGGTCCATCGGCTTCAAACAGATCAACATAGACCTGATCGCCGGCATGCTGAACGAGACCGACGAGAATTGGCAAGCCTGCGTCGCGAAGGCTATCGAGATGGCTGCCGATTGTGTAACCATCTACCAGATGGAGATACCGTATAACACGACGATCTATCAGCAAATGCAGGAGCGCGGCGAGGTGACCGCCCCAGTTGCGGACTGGGCGACCAAACGTCGGTGGGTTCAATACGCTTTCGACGAGTTGGAGAAAGCCGGCTATACAATCACCAGCACCTGCACCGCGGTCAAGGATCCCAAGGCGTACCGATTCCTTTACCGCGACTACCTCTGGCGGGGCGCGGACATGGTCTCGCTGGGCGTATCGTCGTTCGGACACTTTGCCGGGACCCACTACCAGAACGAGAAGGACTTCGGGCCGTACATCCAACGGGTTACTGAGGGCGAGTTGCCAATCCACCGGGCACTGGCCACGACCGCGGACGAAAAGCTGATCCGCGAAATGATCTTGCAGCTCAAGACCGGCGAATTGGACCTCGAGTATTTTCGTACGAAGTTCGACACGGACATTTTGGCGAAGTTTGCCGAGCCATTCGAGAAACTCCGAACGGCTGGCCATTGGGCCGCACATGAAAATCGTGTGGTGCTAACCCGCGAGAGCCTCCTAATGGTGGACCAACTCTTGCACGAATTCTTTTTACCTCAACACCGAGACGCGCGATACACATAAGATGGTTCAGTTCCTGACGGCATGCCCCAAAATTCTAGCGCTATTGGACGGTTTCTATCGGACGTTGCCAACGCATCCGCCGTTGGATGCCGTTGTCGTGGTACCGTCTGAGATGCCTGATCAGCAACGTCGGCTACTCGTACACAATACCGACATGACGTCGACTCTGACCGGGTACCATCGCGAAAAAATACTACTGCGCGTACTTCAACGGACGATGGGCAACGGGAAACTCTCGCGGCATATCGTCCTGGAATGCGCCGACAGCCTCAGAGCCGCGGAATACGGGGCGAGCAACATCAGCCTGGACGTTCTGGCCGATGCCGTGCGAGCCGAAGTCGTTGAGGGCAGCAAGCCGCTGGGCGGAATATTGAACGACCATAGTGTGACATACAGCAATTGCCCCGGGGCGTTCTTCAAAGTCCGCTCGAACGACCTGATGAACGAGCTTTTTGGTTTAGATGAAGCCGACTGGCTGTACGGGCGGTGCAACTGCCTGACGGACGACATTGGACGCACGATTGCCGAGGTGGTAGAGATCCTACCGCCACACGATGAGTAGGCCGAACGTGACTAGGATTGAAGAACACGAAGTCGTAATTGTTGGCGGCGGCCCTGCTGGCTCGACCGCGGCTGCGGTATTGGCTGAACACGGACGCGACGTGCTGGTCCTTGAAAAGGCGGCCTTCCCGCGCTATCACGTGGGCGAATCGCTCCTTCCGTTCTGCTACTTCCCGCTGGAACGGATCGGCATGATTGAGCGGATGAAATCGTCGCACTTTCCGCGAAAGCACGCCGTACAGTTTGTGACCATGGATGGAAGAATCTCCGCTCCGTTTTACTTCTTTCAGCACATGGATCACGAGGCCGCAACAACCTGGCAGGTGCTTCGATCCGAGTTCGACCAAATGCTGCTGGACAACGCCGTCGACAAAGGAGCGGAGGCTTGTCACCAAACCGAGGCGACGGATCTACTGCGAGATGGCCACCAAGTCACCGGTGTGCGGGCGAGGACCAAGGACGGCGGCAAACTGGAAGTGCGTGCTCCGGTGACAATCGACGCCAGCGGGCGATCTGCGCTGTCAATCACGAGGAATAGTTGGCGGAAGTGGGAGCCGCAACTGAACAAAGTTGCGATTTGGACTTACTTCCGATGCGCCAAGCGGGATCCGGGACTGGATGAAGGTTCGACCACGATCGCTTACCTGCCGGACAAAGGTTGGTTCTGGTACATCCCACTGCCCGACGACACGGTGAGCGTTGGAATCGTGGGCGAACGAGACTACTTTTTCAGTTCTGGCGACGACCTGCCAACAATCTTCTGCCGCGAAATCGGTAATAACCCTTGGATCGCGGACCATCTGGCATCCGGTGAGCAGTTCGGCAAGTACTACGCGACGAAGGAGTTCTCGTATCGGTCCGAGTATTGCGGCCAGGACGGGCTCGTATTGATCGGCGATGCCTTCGCCTTTCTGGATCCGGTGTTTTCTTCAGGTGTATATCTAGCTTTGCGCAGCGGTGAGTTGGCGGCTGACGCGGTCGATCGCGCTATCCAAGCAGGCGATGTGTCTGCGTCACGGTTCGAGGGCTACGCGGAGCAACTCGCTCGAGAAATCGAGGCCATGCGAAAACTGGTTTACGCGTTCTATGACCAGGCTTTCAGCTTCGGCAAGTTGATCAAGCAGCATCCCGATGTCCGAGGCGATCTGACTGACTGCTTGATAGGCAATCTAGACAAAGATTTCACCGAGTTATTCGCAGCCGTGGCAGAGTTGGCCGCTGTGCCTCCACCGCTTCCCTACGGCAGGGCCCGGTTGGCTTCTTGATCATGCAAAGCCCCCAATTGGTGCCTTCGTTCGTGTTTGGGCGCAGATTGTACGTATCCGTACTTCCCCAACTGTTTTTCTGAAGACAAGTTGCGCTCAGATGTTAATTGCCCCCGCAGAATGCGGCTGTGGTGTTCAAGGCGACAAAGATCGCGGGAGCGACTAGCGTGGTGCCGCGGGCGAAGCCGTGGTTACCTTCCTCACCTAGCATCTGAGCAAAAAGATACTAAACCATGATAGATCTCGTTCAACGAACGACTGCGCCACTTGCAGCCATCCTGCTCGTAGGCACAGGCATCTTTGCTTCGGCGGACGATTGGGCGTCCTGGCGGGGACCAGCCAACAACGGAGTCTCAAACGAAGCCAACTTGCCGTCTTCGGCTGATGATATCCTTTGGCGGGCGCCGTATGGAGGACGTAGCACGCCGGTTATCGTCAACGGTCGAGTCTTCGCGATCAACCTCTCCGGCGAAGGTGTCATGGAGCAGGAACGTGTCCTTGCTCTGGATCTGAATACAGGCAAGCAACTGTGGGAACACCGCTTCAACGTTTTTCACACAGACATACCGAACTCTCGCGTTGGTTGGGCAAACCTCGTCGCTGATCCCGAGACCGGCTACATTTACGCCCACGGCGTACAGGGCATGTTCTTCTGCTTCGATCGCGACGGTTCCGTGCTGTGGTCACGTTCATTGACTGAAACGGTCGGTCGCATCTCCGGTTACGGAGGACGAACGCACACGCCCGTCATCGACGAAAACCGCGTGATAATCAGCTTTCTGAATTCCAGCTTTGGAGATCAAGCAAGAGGCGTTCATCGCTATCTTGCGATGGACAAATCGACAGGCGAAATGCTCTGGTGGAGTGCACCGGGCGGTGCTCCGCTCGACACGACCTACTCAGTACCAGTCGTCGCCACGGTCGAGGGCCGACGCTTGCTAATAGCCGGAAACGCGGACGGCGGGATCTATGCGCTGGAGGCCCGGACGGGCAAGAAAATCTGGGGCTTTCAACTTAGCCAGCGTGGTATCAACTCGTCGGTAGTCGTTGACGACCATCGAGTTTATGCGAGCCACAGCGAAGAGAATCACGACTCGACCGAAATGGGCCGTGTCGTTTGCATCGACGCTCGAGGAACCGGCGACGTGACGAAGACGCACGAGCTCTGGCGACAAGACGGCGTGGCCGCCGGCTATGCCTCGCCGCTGCTACACGACGATCGGCTGTACGTGGTCAACAACTTCGGCGTCCTGTCTTGTCATGACGCCCTGTCGGGCAAAGAGATTTGGCAGCACACCGTGGGACGCGTAGGCAGGGGTTCGCCGATTTGGGCTGATGGCAAAATCTATCTACCCACGGTTAACGGGAATTTCGCGATCCTTCGAGACACTGGCAAAGAATGCGAGCAGTTGGACTCACTTTCGCTCGAATCCGCAAGCGGCTCGGTCGTCGAGTTGTTCGGCTCGCCCGCCGTGTCCGATGAACGCATTGTTTTCTTCACCACCGAAGAGATGATTTGCCTGGGGCACAAGAAGCAGTCGGCCCACGTACACAAGCGTCCCGCCATAGTAACGGAGGCGCCTTCGGAACCATCCGGCAAGCCTACGTTGATTCAGATACGACCGTGCGAGATTCTGGCAAAGCCTGGCGAGAGCGTTCAGTTTCGTGTGGTCTCCTTCGGCGAGCTTGGCCAACGGGCAGCCCCGGTCAAGGCCCAATGGTCTTATGCCGGGTCGGGAGGCTCGATGGACGATGACGGGAATCTAGCGATTGGTATAGGTGGTGGCAGTATCGGCACAGTGACGGCAAAAGACGGAGATCTGACAGCGACGGCACGTGTGCGAATCGTTCCGGAGTTACCAATTGCCGAGAACTTCGATGCCTACGAAGAAAGTGATATGCTGAGCTGGTGGATTGGGGGCTCGAAGGCAAAACACGCCATCGAAACGGTGGACGGTTCCAGAGTATTGAAGAAGCTGGCGGACGACCGCGGTCCCAAATTCAATCGCTCGCGAGTGTACATCACGCCGCCGCTGAAGACTGGATACACGGTACAGGCCGACGTAAGAGGCGAACAAGACGGTCGTCGCCGCGGCGATGTTGGGCTGATCAATGCCCGTTACCGCCTGGAGATGTACGGACGCGTCAAACGAATGCGAGTTATATCCTGGGTTCCCGGGCCCCGTTTCGAGGAACGAGTGGATTTCTCCTGGGATCCCGACCGCTGGTACACCGTCAAATTCCGTGTGGATTTGGAGGGAGACAAAGCACGCGTACGCGCAAAGGTCTGGCCACGTGGCGAGGCCGAACCGGAGTCGTGGACGCTTGACGCATTGGATCCACAGCCGAACCTTGAGGGATCGGCCGGTTTGTACGCCTACTCGGCGGCACCGGTCTACTACGACAACGTGCAGATTTACCGATAGCGTGCGTGACGCTTTCAAATAGGTGGCACCGCGCAGCTCCCACTTTGCGTAGTATGTAGGTCATGCTGTGCATGGCGATACCAGATATTGCGTCAGGCACAGCCTAACCTACATCAAATCAACAGACTGCGGAGCTTGGGAACGAGACCAACTACAGCAAACGAGTACGAGAAATGAAAAACCGAAACGCAATGCTGCTGGCCGCCTGTATGGCAGGGCTTTTCAGTGTCACTGGCCACCTGAAGGCAGACGATTGGATCATGTGGGGTGGCGATCCTGACAGGAACATGGTCAATACCGTAGAAAAGGGTATCCCGAGTTCCTGGGACATCGAGACGGGCACCAACGTCAAATGGACGGCGCAACTTGGCTCCCAGTCCTATGGCAATCCCGTGATCTCAAACGGCAAAGTGCTCGTCGGTACCAACAACCAAGCCGAGCGCCAGCCGAAGTCGACTGGCGACAAAGGCGTAATCATGTGCTTCCGCGAAAAGGACGGTAAGTTCCTCTGGCAGATGACTCATGACAAACTGCCGGCGGGCCGCGTGAACGACTGGCCTCGCCAAGGTGTTTGTTCGTCGCCGGCCGTAGATGGTGATCGCTTCTACTACGTCAGCAACCGTTGCGAGTTGGTGTGCGCGGACTTGGAGGGATTCCTTGATGGGGAAAATGACGGCCCCTTCACCGACGAAAGGCTGACCGACAAGATCGACGGAGACATCGTGTGGAAGCTCGACATGATGGACGAGTTGGGCGTCTTCCCTCACAACCTGGCAACCAGCTCAGCGACCTTTGACAACAAGCTGGTTTACATTTGCACGAGCAACGGCGTCGACGAGGGCCACAAGGACGTGCCTGATCCGTTCGCCCCCAGTTTCATCGCCGTGGACAAGCAGACGGGCGAGTTGGTCTGGGAGAACGCAGATCCGGGTGAAGACGTACTGCACGGACAGTGGTCCAGCCCCGCGTTAGGAACGATCAGCGGTGTGCCACAAGCCGTCTTCCCGGGTGGCGATGGCCGGATGTACGCGTTTGCCCCCAGTGATGGCGAATTGCTTTGGTCGTTCCAGTGCAATCCGGGAGACTCCGTATGGAAACTAGGCGGCTTTGGGACGCGAAACAACATCATTGCTACTCCCGTGATTGACGGGGACATCGTCTACATTTCCGTCGGCCAAGACCCCGAGCATGGCGAAGGAGAGGGCCATCTGTTCGCAATTGATGCCACTAAACGGGGCGACATCACCAAGACGGGAGCAATCTGGCACAACGACGAAGTGGAGCGGTCGATGAGCACTGTCGCCGTCCACGAAGGCATCCTCTACTTTTGCGACTTGGCGGGGGTCTTTCGGGCCATCGACGCAGCCACGGGAGAAACGCTTTGGGAGCATGACATGCTGGCCGCCGTCTGGAGTTCGCCTTTTGTTGTCGATAGCAAGGTGCTCATGGGCGACGAGGACGGCCACATTGTCGTATTCAAAACAGGGCGCGACAAAAAAGTCCTGTTCGAGGCCGACATGAAGAATGCGGTCTACACAACGCCTGTAGCAGCCAATGGCGTATTGTACATCGCCAATCGCACGAAACTGTTTGCCATCCAAGAAGGCGGCAAGAGCGATCCAGACGAGGTGAATTGATGAGCGTCGTTGATACGCGACAGGAAACCGATCTCGATGTACGCGTGGCCGAGACGCGTGAACGTCTCGATGCGTGGACTCGCGAAGTTGTCCAATGGCATTTCGATCCAGAGACGGGCTGCCCATTCTGGCTGGAATTCGCGGAAGGGCTCGACTGGGACCCGCGCGAAGAGATTCGCGGTTTCGACGACCTGGACCGATTCGGCCTGTTCCAGGACGACTGGATGCGCGGCGGCCCCGCGCGACGTTGGGTGCCCAAAGGGTTCGCCGATAAGCCCATATATGTATTCGAAACGGGCGGCAGCACAGGCGTACCGAAAAGCCGTATCAGTGCTGACGACTTCCGCATCGACTATTCCATGTTCAGCGAGACCTTGAGCGACGAGGCATTTCCCCGCGGCGCCAACTGGCTGCACCTGGGACCGTCCGGCCCGCGTCGTCTTCGGCTGGCCATCGAACACCTGGCCCAGGTCCGCGGCGGAATCTGCTTCTGTGTGGACATGGACCCTCGCTGGGTCATTCGGCTAATCAAGAAAGGGCAGATCGACGCGGTGGAGGACTACAAGGAGCATGTGATTCAACAAGCCCTTACCCTGTTGCGGGCTCACGACGACATCCAATGCATGTTCACCACGCCGAAACTGCTTGAGGCGTTGTGCGAAAAGGTCTCTCTGCGTCAGGTCGGCATCAAAGGCGTCTTTTGCGGTGGAACAGAGATGACAAGGCAGTTTCACCGATTCGCTCGCGAGGAACTGCTAGAAGGTGCTGAGTTCGTTCCGACGTATGGGAACACACTAATGGGCTTGGCATGTCACAAGCCGTTCGACCCGGCCGACGACTACATGATCATCTACCACGCTCCGCAGCCACGTGCGGTTCTTCGCGTCGTCGATCCGGACAATCCGGACCAACTGGTGGACTACGGCGAACGCGGCCGAGCAAAACTGACCACGTTGACCAAAGAGTTCTTTATGCCGGGTTTCCTGGAACGCGACGAGGTGATTCGCACTCGCCCGATATCCGAATACCCGTGGGACGGTGCCGGCGACGTGCGACCGTTCCGCAAGATGGAAGCGAACGTGGTCGAGGGTGTCTACTGATGTGGAACATTCCTATTCTGCGATCGGGCCAGGCATACTACAGCAAGGAGTTGCTGACGCTGCGTGATTACGCCACCGGCGAACCCGTAGCTAAGGTAAGTCAGGCAAACGCAGGGCTGATATCGCGCGACTTGCGGCAGGATGCATGGCCGGAATTTCAGACGCTGACCTCTGCGGACATCCTCGATCGTCTTCGCCAAGCCGCCGAACACTTCATGCTCGCCGACCTGCCAATCGGCGACCAAAGTCAATCGCCGGAGCAGTTTGTCGCCGCTCAATCCGCCACGACCGGTTTGCCGCACGAGCTATGCCGCCAGAACATGAAGAAAATCGAAGCGGCGATGACCAACACCGGCCAGATCCTCGATGGTCTGACCGGCGGGCTTGATCTCGCGACATTGGATGCGGGCTACGGAAATCGAGACGGGCACATTGTCAGCTACGCCGCGCGAGCTCGACGTTTCGGTGCCATATTGCCCGCCAACTCGCCCGGCGTTCACGCCTTGTGGATACCCGCGTTGGCCTTGAAGACACCGGTGGCGTTGAAACCCGGCCAACGAGAGCCTTGGACACCGCTACGAATCCTGGAGGCCATGCGACTAGCTGGGTTGCCTGCGTCGGCATTTGGCTACTACCCGTGCGGACATGATGGCGCCGGAGTGATCCTTCGGAAATGCGGTTGCTCCATGATGTTCGGTGCGGGGCCGACGGTGCGACCATGGCTGAACGATCCGCGGGTCGAGATTCACGGCCCCGGTTACAGCAAGATCCTGTTCGGATCTGATCAATCGCCGTCCTGGGCCGATTCCCTCGATCTGATCGTCACGTCCGTAGCGGCCAACGGAGGTCGCTCATGCATCAATGCATCCAGCATTCGCACAGCGTCCCACGGGAAGGAACTGGCCGACGCTCTCGCCCAACGCTTGGCGCAGATCGTCCCACGTCGGCGTGACGATCCGGAGGCGACGCTTGCTGCCTTCGCAGATCCTGCCATCGCCCGGGGAATCAACGCGGCGATCGAACGCGACTTAGCACAGAAAGGCGCCGAGGACGTGACCGCCCAATATCGGGAAGGCGATCGGCTGGTCGAATACGACGGAGGCACCTATCTGCAGCCCACGGTGATCTATTGTGAAGACGCAGACCATGCCCTCGCAAACCAAGAGTACTTGTTCCCGTTCGTCAGCGTGATCGAACAGCCAGACGAACAACTGGTCCCATCGCTCGGCCCCAGCCTTGTATTGACAGCATTGACGGAGCAGCCGTCGACTGAGAACGCGCTATTGGCCCGCGCCGACATCGGCAGACTTAATCTAGGCCCCATTCCGACTACCGTCCTCCAGTGGGACCAGCCACACGAAGGAAACATCTTCCACCACCTGTATCAGCAGCGGGCCTTCCAAAGGCAAAGTTTCGTTGCCGTGGGTGCGTGACACAAGGCGAAGACAAACGGAACCATCCTATGAAACGCATCCTGTTTTGGCTCGCTCTTGTCGTGCTTTTCGTTGTTCACCACGATTGGTGGTTTTGGGATGACGGACGTCTGGTCTTCGGCTTTCTGCCAGTGGGATTGGGGTACCAGGCGTTGATCTCCCTGGCCGCAGCCGGACTGTGGGCGGTGGCCGTCTTTCGAGTCTGGCCGGAGTTATTCCGCGACGAAGTTGACGAGGAGGCCGCAGGATGACTCAGTTTGTGATCATTGTTATTTACCTGGGCGTGCTGTTGTTTGTGACGCGATACGCGCACGTAGCGTTTTCACGCCATACGTCGGGCGACTACTTCCTGGCCAGCCGATCGATCGGACCGTTCCTGCTGATCATGTCGGTATTTGGCACCACGATGACCGCATTCGCCCTGGTGGGCAGCTCGGGCGAGGCGTTCAAGGACGGCATCGGCGTCTATGGGCTGATGGCGTCCAAGTCGGGCATAATCCACTCGCTATGCTTCTTCCTGATTGGCGTGAAACTCTGGAAGATCGGCAAGCGGCATGGTTTCACCACGCAGATCCAGTACTTCCGCAACCGCTTCGAGAGCCCGGCGTTAGGATCGATTCTGTTTCCGATCCTGGTGGGCCTGATCATTCCTTATCTGCTGATCGGCATCCTCGGTGGCGGAAAGGTGATGGCGGCGATCACGGCCGGGGCCTTTCCCGAGTGGTTCCCCAACACGCCCACCCCCAAGACTCCCGGCGGAATCCCAATGCCGATCGGCTCGGGGATGATCTGCGCGGTGGTGCTGATTTACGTGTTTGGCGGCGGGCTCCGCAGCACGGCCTGGGCAAACGCTCTTCAGACCTGCATCTTCATGATCCTCGGGGTGATCACTTTCCTGGTGATCGCCTGGCGGCTTGGCGGAGCCGAGGCGGCCACGGCGTCGATCGCCGAGATGCGACCCGACCTATTGGTCCGCAGCGAGCACATCAGCTTCTCGCGGTTCGCCAGCTACGCGTTCATCCCACTCTCGGTGGCGATGTTTCCTCACCTGTTCCAACACTGGATGACCGCCAAGTCGGCCCGAACGTTTCGGCCCACCGTGTTCTTGCACCCGCTGTTCATCATGGTCGTGTGGGTGCCGTGCGTGCTGCTGGGAGTGTGGGCGACTGGACTCCTGGACGGGGTGGCGATCATCCCGCCGAAGATCGCCGAGAATCCCAACTCCGTGCTCGCCTTCATGGTCAAGAAGCTGACAAACCCTTACCTGGCCGGGTTCCTCACCGTGGGAATCCTGGCGGCCATCATGTCGTCACTGGACAGCCAGTTTTTGTGTATCGGCAGCATGTTTACCCACGACGTGGTCCTGCACCACTACGGCGAGGATCGCTTCAGCGACGCGCAACGAATCTGGATCGGCCGCTCGTTCGTGGTGGGGGTCGTGGTGATCTCCTACGTCCTGGCCTTGCTGGCCGATGCTAGAAACATCTCGGTGTTCGTGCTGGGAGTCTGGTGTTTCAGCGGATTCGCCAGCCTGTTCCCTTTGGTGTTCGCGTCCCTGTACTGGAAGCGGGTGACCCGAGCCGGCGCGATTGCATCGGTCGTCGTAGCCGCCCTCGTCTGGCTCATCCTGTTCCGTCAGGCCGACTGGGGCGCGAACCGCACGTATCTCTTCCTTGAAATGATGCCCGTGGCCACAGTATTTGCAGCCTCGTCAATCACGCTGGTCGTCGTCTCACTTGTGACCAAACCGCCGTCCAAAGCAGTGTTGGATCGGTATTTTCGTGACGTGATTCGCTCAGGCGAGATCACGTCCGTTTAACGCCGAGCCGGCAGGCGACGGCAGTGGTAGACCTACCAGCACAGAACGGCCGGTCGCCTGCCGGCTCGGCGTTAAATAGGCTGCACCGCAACGCTACGGCTTCAGATTCAGGCAGGCGAGTTCTTCTTCGTTGCGAAGGAAAATCTTGCCACCGGCCACGGTTGGTACTGTCCAGGATTTTCCTTCGAAGACCGGTACACTGGAGATTTCTGTGTATTCCTCGGGCGAGGCTTCGGCCAGGGCCAGCATGCCACGTTCGCCGAGTATGATCAACTTGCCGTCGGCCATCAGCACCGAGCCTTTGTTGAAACCTCGCTGGCGCCAAGTCACATCGCCCGTCTCGAAATCCATGCACGTCAGCATCGTGTTGTTGAAGCCGAAAATATGGCCCTGATGCAGAATGCTGGTCGAGAAGTAGTTCTTCATGGACTTACTGGCCCAGAGTTCCTCGGCCGCGGCGGTACCATCCGTAACGCTCAACCTGAACAACGCGCAACCCGTTCCGTAACCAGAGGATACGAACAGCAGGCCATCGCGGTAGATCGG
>CAZUAH010000360.1:0-1775 GCA_964617665.1 uncultured Pirellulaceae bacterium | reverse complement strand
GGCCAACAGGCCCGTCTCCAAGGAAATCCCATCCTGACGAGGACCACGCCATTGCGCCCAGTCTTCGTCGGCTCCAAATGTAAATGGCGCAGCAAGCAAGACCCAGCCTGCAACAAACCCAAGTCCCCAGCCAAGCGGAGCTTGATATCGTTTGCACAGTTCGAAGCGCGCTGAATCGTCGATTTCTCCCACATTCGGCATGGGCAACCGCGCATTTGTTTCTAAGCACTGCTTAGTCGTTTTCATCACATACCTCTTTTCGCGATAATCAGTCGAGCGTTACATGGTAGGTTGTTGACACAAACCGTCGTCTGATTGACGACATAACACCGTCAATCGACCGTCTCGCTACTGCGGATCCGCGTAGAACCAATCAACTGCGATTCGGGCCACATGCAAGCCATCGCGCGCGTGATAGCCGATCAGTACCAGATCGTCAGCCAGGAATTCGACACACTGGTACCCGAAGTCATCTTTGGGATCGCGGGCGATATGGCGGAGAGGCCCAAACGTTTCGCCCTCATCTTTTGAGATGGCGCACGAGAGGGCGCAGCGACGGCGGACCTTGGGATTCTCTTTGTCCACCGACCGCTCGGTGATCCAGATGAACAACAAATCGCTCGTCGAGGGGATCCGCCGCACGGTGGGCAAACCTGCGTACGGCATCGGGAGTTGATTCATCATCTCGCCCGCTGACCAGGTTTCGCCTTTATCACTTGAATAGGCGCATACCGGGTGTCCGCTGTAGGTGCGGGCAAACATCAGCAGTCGCCCGTCTTTCAACTCGACCGCATCGGGTTCCTGCACTTCGACCTTCTGAGTCCCGTACAGGTCGACTTTGTTCTTGCTGGGATGCCAGCTATGCCCGTTGTCATCCGAGTAGAAACACATGCCCACATAGCCGGAGTGGTCGGATGTGCTGGGCAGGTACTCCTTGTGTTCGGACATAGCGATGATGCGACCGTCCTTCAGGCGAAGCAGTTTGTCATTGTGGACCAGCGTGTAACCGGGATACGGAGTGACCAGCAACTGTTCCGTCCACGTCCGACCTTCGTCCGCACTGCGACGATAGAACACTTTGGCAAAGTAAGGCGTTGCCGGATGGGTGCTGTAGTTGTAGGTCAGCAGGATCTCGTCATTCTGGACGCGCAGCAAGCTCGGGTGACAGTAGTACCCTTTAGCCGGCGGTTTGGGGTTTGGAACCAAAGCGAACGGCTCGCTCCACGTCGTCCCCTGATCCGCCGACTTGATAGCGACAATTCCGCCTAGCGTGTAGCAGTACAGCAGCGAACCGTCTTTGAGCTGGAGAAAATCGCCGTTCATCCCGCGATACCCGTGCGTACCCTTTGGCATTTTGACCGCGTGCACGTCTTCAAAAGACGGCTCGGCCGATACGTTCCCGGCGATACAACACAACACGATCAGGACTGAGGTGAGACCCCGCAACTGCATGACAATTCCCCTTCTACGCAAGACCGAGCTGGTTTCTCCGCCGATTCGAATCCGCCCACCGCCTCCCGTTTCACCCACAATGGTAACGTCCGGTTACCTTGGTTTCCACTAACTCCTGGCAACTGTCCAGGCGGGAGGGCGGCCGGTATACTACGGTTGTCTACTCACGTTGGGATCAAGAGCGGACGTCGTCTAGCCATTCCTTCTTGGAGAATTCCCGAATGTCTCACGCGCTCATCACTTGTCTGTTGGCAGTGTTGTCGGTTTCTGCCGACAGTGCTCAGGAACGTGAATCGAAAGACCAACCGGCACACGTGGTTGGC
>CAZUAH010000359.1:0-13995 GCA_964617665.1 uncultured Pirellulaceae bacterium | reverse complement strand
GGATCGAGGCAAAGGAGGGCGACGAAGTGACGTTCACTCCGGCTCCGGTGTCGGCCGACGGGAGAGACGGCCGTGCGGGAGTGCCCGGCGAGTCATGGTGGTTGGCGTTTATCACGGCTCGCCTGAATCGTGACGCACCGCTGCCCGACGACGCCAGCGAGCGCGAGCGGCTCCTCGACCGCGCGATGCGCAACCTTTTCGGCACGGCACCGACCCCGGAAGAAACCGCGACCTTTGTCGCCGACCGCACACCCGACGCGATGGACGCATTAGCGAAACGTCTCGCCCGACGCGCGGGCACCACGCCGTATACCGGCACCCTGCAGTCGGGTGAAACGAAGTTCCGTGTCCTTCCCGTCGACCCGGACGCTGCGAAGAAGCCCCGCGTCGCGACGGGCCCGGGACGCTATACCCTCGGCGACCACGTGCGCCTCGTCATCGTGCGGAAGCCCGACGGCGACCGCCGCATGAACGAGGCAGACATCAGGTTCTTCTCCTCCGACCCGAAGAACGAGCCGCCCGGCAAGCCACACGAAATCAAGCTGCCCGACGGCTATCACACGTGGGCCATCGCATGGGAACGCGGCTCGACGGTGCTGTGGGTCGCGGAGAGGGGCGTCTTACACAGCTACGACTTCACGAATCCGGCAGATGTGAAGGAAACGCGAATCGAGCCCGCGGATATCACCAACGTGCCCGAGCCGCTCCGCGAGGTGCTGCGGCCGGCGCTCGAAGGCAGCAGCAATGCCAGCCCGCAGCCAGCCGCAGCAGAGGCACTTCCGTAGCGGAAGCAGTTTTGCCGACAACAGGTGTTCCGCCATCGCCGTGCGGTCAGGGCCGTGGGGAATGATGTCCCCGGTGGTGAACGCTCGCCCGACGTCGCGGGATTCGAGCCAGACGAGTCGCTGGATGTTCAGGCGAACGTGTGCCAACAATCGAGCCGGAGGCAAATTGGCTTTCGGTCTTCCCTGGGATAAACTGGGCTTGCCGGTTCTTTTGGAAGACCCGTAGCGGTCTAGAATGTTGACTTCACCGTTCCGTTGCTTGAGAGCATCACATGCCCAAACCAGCGATCTACCTCACACTTTTCATGATACACGCAGGCCACGCCTTGGCCGCCGACTACTGGGTTTCGCCCAGCGGCAGCGATACTGAGCCCGGCAACAAGGAGAAACCGTTCCGCACTGTCCAAAAAGCCGCAGACGTCATGCGCCCGGGCGATACGTGCACCGTGCGTGGGGGCACCTATCGCGAGGCGGTCGCGATCCGGCACTCGGGCGCCAACGGCAAGCAGATCCGGTTCGTCGCGGCCGAAGGCGAGCGGGTGATCTTCGACGGAACCGATCTGGTCACCGGCCAGTGGACACACTACAAGGACGCCATCTACTGCACCACGGTCGACGGCCCCGTCGAACAGGTCTTCGTGGATGGCATGATGCAGATCGAGGCGCGTTGGCCCAATATGCGTTTCGAGGAAATCTGGGACCGAAACAAGTGGGCCAGGTCCGACCATGGTTCGCGCAAGGACCTGATGATCTGCGACGCGCTTGCCGAGACGGGGATCGATTGGACCGGCGCGCTGGCCACGCTCAATGTTGGGCACCAATACAAAACTTGGACACGCGACGTGACCAGACACTCGAAGGGCAGCAGCGAGTTCGCGTACGAACTGAACGAACGTTTGGGCGACGGCCGCGACGATGGTCCGTCCTGGGCCGACGACTACTTCTATCTGTCCGGCAAGCTGGAAGCCCTGGATGCGCCAACCGAATGGTACCACGACACACGCAACGGTACCCTCTATCTCTGGTGCGACGACGGTCCCAGTCCCGCCGAGCATCGGGTCGCGGTCAAGCGGCGAACGTACGCCATCGATGCCTCCCGGCGCGACCACATCCAGATCGTCGGCATTCATTTCTTCGCCGCAACTCTGCGGCTCAACCAATGCAACCATTGTTTGGTGGACAGATGCCGGCTGCGATTCCCTGTCTACTCGCGACGTTTCGACGAGCGCACGACCGAAGGCAAACGCAAGCCCGAGCCGGCCACGCTGGTCGCCGGAGACCACAACACGATCCGCGACACGAGCATTGCGTTCAGCAACCTGGGAGGGCTACTTGTACGAGGCAGCCACTGCCGCATCGAGAACTGCATCGTCCACGACGTGAATTGGGGCGGCAACTATTCGCACCCGGGGCTCTCGCTGCAGGGCCGATCGGACGAGGATAACCACAACGTAGCGAGCCGCTCGACGGTATACGGCGTCGGCAACATCGGCATCCTGTATAGCGGCCGCGCGAACATCATCGAGTACAACCACGTGTTCGACACCGGCCGCGCCTGCCGCGATATTGCCGCAGTTCACACGGGCGGTGTTCGCGCCATAGGCAGCGTGGCTCATCACAATTGGGTGCACGACAGCACAGAACTCGGCATGCGCGGCGACGACCAAACCCGCAGTCTCACGTTCCACCACAACGTGATCTGGAACTGCCGCCGCGGCATGATCATGAAGGGCAATCAGAACAAGGTCTATCACAACACCGTGCTCGTCGATCCCGAGGCCGCTCGCGCAACCGCCGGGATCATCATCGCCAAACGCGCCGAGCCACAGAAGTGGTGGACTCGCCACCCCACGCTGCCTGTGCAGAACGAGGACACGCTGGTGTTCAACAACGCCGCATACCTGATCGCCGACCGCGGCGGGACACCGATCCCGGAAAGCGATCGCGTGTCTCATAACGTGATTCTGCCGCGAAGCCTCCAAGACGTGTTCGTCAATGCAACAGGCGAGACACTAACCAACGGCACGTTCGATCTCCGCCCAGCGCCAGGCTCACTCCAGATCGACGCGGGACGTCTCGCGCCGGGCATCACGAACGAGTACCACGGCAGTGCGCCAGACGCCGGAGCTTACGAGGCGAGTGGCGAACGCTGGGTCGCTGGAGCCGACTGGCAAGACAAGCCGATCGGCGTTCAACTAGTCGTTCGACTCGAACCACCGCGCACACACCACAGCATTCCGCTTCCCAAGCGACTCTATGAAAGCGGCATCAGTGCAAAGGGTCTGCGCAAACTCCAGAAACTCTACGACCAACTCTGGACGAAAGACGACCGCGCATCGGCCCGCGCGAAGGCCATCGCCCTGCGCGAGCGCTACGCTGAAAACACGCCCGAACACAAACAGCACCACGCCATCGTCGCCAAGCTCCACCGCGAAGTCTGGCTCTGCCTGCGCGAGCGCAGCAGCAGGGTGCTAGATGACAAGGACCTCGCGGCGTTGGAGAAGACGATGGGTGGCAGGTAGTTTCGACTGCACATTCATCTGGAACGGGGGCAAAGTGGCCCGAGTTGGAGCGAGGCACGAGCGAAACCCGGGGCGCGTGTTGTGGTCAGGTCACCTGACCAGACGCCTCATTCGGACAAACCATGCGAGGATGCGTCATGCCTCTCGAGGAAACAGCATGTGGGTCAATACTATCGGCCCACCGTCCAATTCATGAGCGGTCTCCGCGACCCGCGCGCTCCGAACGATTTCGGCCGCCATCGAATCAGATTTGGATGACGCGAATGATGAGTTGCTCTGAAGCTGAAGCAATTCTTGATTGTCAGTGATCGCAGCCAACAAGGCGTCCCATGCCCGTTGCACATCATTGTCCATGACATACGCGAGCATTCCGGCATTTGGAAGTCCGGACGAGTACTTCCCCGTGACGAAGCACATCATGCCTTCCTTGCCAATGTAGACAGAATGCTCCGTCTTGAAGCCGCTCGGATACATCACATGCAATCGCTTGGCCTCGAACGCGAAATAGTCGCGACGTGATCGCATGTGTTTGAAACGCAAGTCAAGACGCCCCAGGCGTCGTCCGTGAAGATCCAGAAGCCAAAACTGCGGAACCACATCAAACGGTAACTCGCGAAATTCCTCGTCGTTCTGCAGTCGTCCGGCCAAGCGGAAGGTAATCTGGTCCTCCAGTTCATCAACCGCCGGCGTACGCATGCGAGACCACGCGACCGCGATCGCGCGGATGACTTCGCGAACGTAGCTTTCGGCAAACGGATTGAACTGCGGATCCATCTGCCCGCTGATGGTGTCGATCCTCATTTTGCCCCCGCATTCAGATACTCGAATATCGTATCCGCATCGTTGAGGGCGGCGGTCCGGCACCAGTTGCGGAGTGTTGCAGGTTTCAGGATGTAGAGTCGGTCGCGATCGAAATAGCTGAACCCGCGCAGGTAGCTGAAAACTCCTTTCCGATGCTCAGCAGCAGCTTGTAGTTTCGTAAGCACTTCCCAAAGTTCGGGGGCACCGCCCGCTTCAGAATATCTGGCACACTTTCCGCCGAAGTACACCGTGACCAGGATCAGGTTAAGCTCTTGCGACGCCATTCCTTCCGCGCGAAACTGTATTGTCTTTTTTCGGGCGAGTCGGCTGAGTGATTGACACAATGTGTCTGCGAATCGCTGCCGCTCCGTCTCATCCGGAAAGCGGAGCGCTGGAATCGACGCATCCAAATTCGAACGATGAATACTCGGGCGAAAAACACTTAGAGTGTCTTCGATTAGAATCTGTTCCGATTCGTTAATCCGGTAGTAGGAGTTTATGAGCGGTTCCAGTTCGCCGATTGCCGCCAGAATACGCTCAGAACGTCGATCGCCGGTCATTCCCTCAATAGACTGCTCGACTTGGCGGTGAACGGTCGCTGCATTGCTCACAATCTCTGCGGCATCCGCTCCCGCAAGTTCGTCACCTGGAAGTGGAAACGGCAGATTCAGGCTCTCATATAGGTGCAGCTTGTCCCTACCGATTCCGTTGCTTGATCCTGAGTGGAAGGCGATGTACTGCATCATTCGCGACGCAAGCACTGCCGTGAGGAATCGCAGGATATCCTCATCCTCCGGCCTTCCGCCTATTGAACGCAGTGAGTCGCGAAACCGCACCTTGTGCCGTGAGAATGCAAACTTCGTGAACCCATTGCTCAAGATGACCATCGGTGGCTTGAAGATTCTGTCGTCCGGCTTTCGATGAAGTTCGCTTAGCGACGCTGCTATCCGCTCTTCGCCGCTGCGTACGGTCGAGCAGGACAAACACTCGTTCAAAGTTGTGCAATCACCCGACAACAAGACCATTGCCGGAAAACTACTGTCGTTCGCGATAAATAGATCGGTCAGCTTCCAAGGCGCGAGTGGCTTGGCCTCGCCTGATGAGACTCCGGGATAGTGCGGTTTGAATCCAACGCCGCCCACCCATCGCTTCTTCGCTCCTGGTTCCCCGACGAACTCGTCGAGACGTGACAAAACGTCAAGCCGTCGCAGGAATCGCATATCGCGGGCCGTGCCCCAGAAATTTCGGCTCCAGATCGACTGTAGCCGATCTTGAATCCCCGCTTCAACGATGTCTCGCAGTGGCACCAATTTGTGATCGTCTGGTTCAACGACGATGATACCCCGACGTCGGTCGAATCGGTTCAGCTTTGGCGTCTCGTAGTGCACTTCGCTGCCCGCTGAGGGCGTCGTGTTGGAGTAACGCATTACGAAGCACGCATGAGTTGCATCGAACAACAAACGTCGAAAGTCCGCCAACTGAACGATGCGTTCAACCGTCACTTTCTGAAACCATTCGGCGTCGAGCGTCCCGTGTCGATTGACCAAGATCGTCGTCGGTAGAATCAGGCAGCCGATTCCGCTCGGTGCCAAGTATTCTTGTGAACGCTTGGCGAAATGCAGCGCAATCTGCTTGTCGCCTCGGCTTTCCCACGGCGGATTGCCGACGATCAGATTGAAATCTCGCTTTAACTGATTCTGATTTAGGAAATCACAGGTCTTGATAACCGCAGATTCGTCGAGTTCATCGTCAGTTGTAGCAAGTAGCGGCGGCAGAAATTGGTCGTGTCGAACACTCGCTTTGAATTCATCAACATCGGTAGGGCGGAGTTTTTCGAACAACGCAAGGTACAAACTGAACGCAGTGATTCGGCAAGCATCCGGGTTGGTGTCGGTGCCTCGTATCTGATTTAGAAGGATATCCAGCAAGGCTTGCGCTTTTGTCTTCTTCCACCGTCGTGTATTCCTGCGCAACCATTGCTCACTGAGCAAGTTGAACATTGCGACAAGAAAAATTCCCGAACCGCATGCTGGATCCAGAATCTTCCAGTCAGCAGCGTTGTCGAATCGACCGTCCAGCGCGACATGAAGTGTGGTTTCCGCAAGATGTCGTGGTGTGTAGTACGCGCCTTCCGAACGACGCTTTTCGGGATCGACGTTCAGAAACTCTTCGTAGATCGCGCTGATCGTCTCGACAGGGATGACGCGAAAATCATATGCCCAGAATCCAAGAGTCACCTGACCCGTCTGCATGTCGCTGCCGCTCAAGAACTCAGCAACGATATCCAGGTGAACGGAATGGACTCGACGTTTTTCGGCGAACAGTTCGTTGTCGAACATGGTGCCATTGAATTCGATCCGCAATCGCTCGAAGAATTCGTCGTACAGGCGACATTTCCGTTCAGCGACGCTTCCAGTTGTCAGCAGATCCAGAAGGCTTGACGCGCCTTTGGGGTAGTATTCCGGCTTGATGAACTCACGTTCCTGCAAAAAGGACACAAAAAGGAGACGCCCTAACAGCGCGTGTGCACGCTGCAAATCCCAGTCGTCGCCTGTGTCGTCCAGTTTCTTCGCGGTGTGGGCCAAATTCTCGACGAGACAATAATCGACCGTCTCGTTCGCAGGAAAGAACGCCGCGTTGTCCTGAAAGAACTGCCCCGTCTCGACGGACCGAACGAACTTCGCGCATTCCAGGGCCGTTGTCAGATCGCGAAGCTGAGGGATCAGGCTCGGTAGTTCCGTTTCAAACAATCCATCCGTCGAAAGCTCGACCGGCTTCCGCAGTGCGCTATGAACTTCGATTGTTGTACGCGTGAGAAAAACAAGCAGGGGAGAGAGCCCCTGATTCCAGACGAACTGATGGTTACGGTGCTTCGTTTCGAGGTCGAAGGACTCGCCTTCGCACAGGTAAACCGTCGGACGCCCGTCCACGCACAGCACGCCAGACAAAGTCAACTCTTCCCACGCCTGCGTCAAGTAGTGCGCATACGGCAACAGCACCGGGTGATCTTCTAGTTCATCCAGCGACGCGAGAAAGATCGATCCCTGAGAGATATGTTCGGCAAGGTCTGCCGTCCGGTTTTCTGCGTTCGATGACATTCAACATCCTGTCGTCGTCGGTATGCCGCGAATACGATGCCTGTAGTTTACCAAATCGTGTCATTGAGCACATCGGCATTGCTCGAAGCACGACAGAAACACCCAAATGCGCCTTGTTCTGAGGTTCATGCCTTAGACGACGGATTCCGGCCGGCCAAGCCCGAACCCGAAAGGCGCCTCCTCTCGATCCGACCGCTTCCCGGTTGCCTGAGTGGGCTTGGCTGGCTCGCGAATCGCAGAACGAATATCCTTTGCTGGAGCATTAAATGCGGCAGCCCGGTCGGGAAAGAAGCACGGCGAAACTATCGCCCGCCGCCAGGACTTGGAGTCGTAGCGGTACAGGTTCAGCATCTGCGTCATGCATGGTTGCGGGACTTCTGTAGCGGACAGATGCGGTCGTCTCATACGCGGAAGCGAATTGACGGCTATTTGACAAGCGGCACTATCTGAATGGCATTGAACATCGAATAGGAACTGCCCGCTCGATAGCTGGTAACGCGAACCGGCTCGGCATCGGTTACGACGAATTCGAAGCTGATGTATTGATTCCCTTCGGCCAATTTTCGCGAACGAAAGTCCCAAGAGCCGTCATTCAGCGTGGTCTTCTTGCCGTAGACTTCTTTGCCCACCGCCAATCCGATCTCGGCGTTTTGATCGGGCGCGTCCCCGTGAGCATAGACATAGATTTTGTACCGCCCTTGCGGCAATCCGTTGAATATGGCCTGCAAGTCGACGTTGCGATTGTTGTGATAGATGTAGGCGTGATAAACGCCCGTGTGGCCCTTGATACCCCATTCGCCATCGTTTTCCGAAATCGTTAGCCGGACAGGGGTCTTCGTACCCTTCTTGTCTTTCAGCGTTTTCAGTTCCGTGACGCCAACGTCGACCAGATTCCATGTGTCGTTGGGTTTGCCGACAACGCCATCGTATTTGCCCGAACCAGGATCAAGCCCGAAGACGACGTTGAATGCCGCCTTCGCTTTGCGTCCCGCTTGAGCCGTGGGGGGCACACAAGTGGTAACCAGCAACGCCGCAATGACGATCTTCCACACAATCACGATTACACTCCGAAACAGTGAATGATGATCAATGAGCCCACCTTACCCAGCCTAAAAGACGAGCTGGCCGCCAAGTTGTCCGACGCTACCGATAGATCTTGCAGCCGGGCACCGCCACTCGCACTTTATTGACTGCCTTGTCGGTGACCGCGGTGTTATAGAGTTCTAACGTCCGGAGATCGGTCAATCCTCTCAGGTGGTCCAAACCAGCATCGGTAATACTGGTGCCGCTGAGACGGAGATCCCGCAGGCCGGTCAGTTTCTTCACATGCTCGAGACCCTCGTCGGTGATCTTGGTGCCGCTGAGGTGTAACGTTTTGAGATTCGTGAGCCCTTTCAGGTGAACCAGTCCCTCACTCGTGACGTTCGTGTCCTCAAGGAGCAGCATAACCAGATTAGTCAATCCTTGTACGTGAGCCAGGCCTTCGTCAGTCACATTCGTTCCGATTAGGCTTAGATACTCAAGTTTCTTGAGCTTCTTCAGATGGACAAGACCGTCGTCTGTGACACGTGTCTTCGTCAAGTCGATATCGCCCAGGCTGGTCAAGTCAGAAATATGGGCGAGTCCAGTGTCGGTGACGCGCGTTGCCGTAAGTATCAAGACAATCAGTTTGTCAAACCTTTGAACGACCGCCAAGTCGGCGTCGGTGGCCTCTGTTTTGAACAGAATGACCTCCTCCACGGTATCACCGGATGATCGGACCTCTCCGCCAAGTTCCACGATTCGAGCCATCGCTTCCTGTCTTGTCGGTTTCGGCGTAGTGCGTCGAGCGTCTTCCGTTGAGGAGGTTTCGTTGCCATCTTCGGCCCCGGCCACTCCCCTAATCTCGAACGTTCGTTCTTTGATCTGCAGCGGTTCCGTGAAGTCACCCTCGACGGAGATGCCGTCTTTGGATTTCGCGCGTCCGAGTTTCACCTGCCCCGCAACCGACAACAGGTCGCCCGGTTGGGCGGGGATCCATGTCGTCGCGAGTGTGTGATCGACCTTTGACAGCTCTCCAAATCCGAGCGGCTCGCCGATGGTCTCCGCGATCTGCCCCGGCTCCAGACGATACCTCACGTAGGTCCCAATCCAGAATGCAAGCGGAACATGTCGGACCTTGACCTTGTCGCCGCGTTGGTTGCGAGCCTCCCAAGCGGTCCATCCCCAGGGTTCGACACTGAACGTGACCGGCTCATTGCCCGAGTTGTGAAACACCATTCTCCCGCCAACGGTCTCACCAGCTCGGGCCGAACGCTCCGGCTCAAAGACCCAGGCGACACGAAGTCCGTTTTCTGCAGCCTGACCGAACGGCAGTCCTTCAAGCTCGCCCGCGGTCGGCGTTCTTCCCGGTTTCGCTTTGTTGGCTGGCACGCCGCCCAGTTCGTCGTGGTATGCGAGATTGACAATCGGGAAGCTGTATTCCGCGAGATCAAGAACGTGAGCGAGCAATTCTTCCTGAGTCCACGTTTGCTTCGCGTCGATCGCCGCCTGCCAGGCTTCCAGACCGGGCTCATCTGACTTCGGGTCCAGGACGCGTCTTCGCAGGGTGTCAAACACCGATGCCGGATAGGTGCCGTCCGCGTTGCGGCGATGCCGGACTTGATTCACGTAGATCTCTGCCCACTGCCTCGGGGTGCTCGCGTTCTCGACCTTTTCCTTGCTCATGTCGAACGGCTGATCTTTGAGGAACAGATATTTCTTACCCGTCGTAAGGTTGCCGACGTAGTCGCCGTCCAGCGGTGCAAGCTGCCTGCCCTTGCCGTCCTCCATCCGAGGAGTTCGCCAGGATTCGAAACTGAGTTGCAGGCGATACTCGCCCGTTGGTGCGACTATCGTGCTGTGAGTTACGTCTTCAAGCCCGTCCGCCTGTTCCTGAGTTTTGGCGATACCAAAGTTGCCGGCGCCCAGGACAATCGTCTGTTGCGGCTGGAGCGTGGTGCGAATCATCGTTGGGAAGCCACCACGTGTCACCGTTGGGCCCAGTTTGATGGGATTGCCAGCAGCGTCTTCGACGGTCAGCGAAGCGACAGACAGCCACATTTCACTGGCTAGCGTGATCGGTTTGTCGCTGACGTTTTGAATGTGCAGGAGAATATCCAGCTTTTGCCCGTGACCGTACCATGGCAGGAAGGGCGACAGCGACATTGCGGCCTGCAACCCGTTGTCGGGCTCGCCCCAGTAAAGCATCGTCGGCGTGATAACAGGACGCGCGATCTGAAACTTCGTTGCCACGGACGCCACGTCGCCGGACCACGCGTTGAGCGTTTCGCTTGTGGGTTTGCGTTCCTGGAGACGGTCAGCGGCGCGTTTGTCGAGACCGTGGTAATGCACGACCGCTGTGTACCTGCGGTACTTCAGTCTCTGATACATCACGCTGCGCCACTTTGCGGGACGAATCAGAAATCGGTGTGAACCGCCGGGGGCGATCTCTGAGATCAAACTGTTCCCAGACAAGTCCGGAGCGACAAACTCGACGTGCGGGTATTCGACTTTCTTCCCGTCAGCGTCGAAGTATTCGATGGAAAACAGAAACTGACCGAACCAGTTGGAATTCGGCTTGCCACTGTGATCGCCGTAAGTGTTGCCGTACCTAGTGTCCAGAACGCGGATGGGCTTGTCCGAGACGTTTTCCATTTCGATGGCGAAGGCGACCTCTTCCTGCGTCTTGAACTTTCGCTGCTCGGCGTCCATGCCCACATCCTCTTCGCTCATATCGGCATGAACCAGAACGACTCGCATCCGCAGTCCATTGACGGCCTCCCCCCATTCCGCCTTAGCAGAAGTCGTGTCGTCGTTGATCGCCGCGACTCCGCTGTTGCCCGTGAAACTCACCGCCAAAACAGCTCCAACCAGGCAGACAAGCAGAAAGAACGCGGTGCCCGCGGGAAGACCTGTGCGTTCCCTCGGTTGCCCCGCAATACGGCAGACCCGCGCGAGCAGTGATCCATCGGACGCTCCCAGCGCGAGCACGGAACCTCGGCCTCGCAGTTCGTCGATGGCAATCAGCGCCCGGCCGTACTCGGTTCGGTTTTCCATCACCCTGACAACCAGGTCATCACAGCAGTGCTCACGCTCGACGCGAATCCGATGCGACAACCACCACACGGCGGGATGATAGAAGAACAGCGTCTCGATCAGGATTTGCAGCAGATTCACGAGGAAATCATGACGCCGAATGTGAGCCAACTCGTGTGCCAGAATCGCATCCAGTTGTGTCGCCGGAATGTTGGTCAACAGACTCACCGGCAACAGGATCACGGGCCGCAGGTAGCCAACCACCAACGGTACCCGCGCGATGCTGGACTCCAGGACTCGCATGCTTCGGTCGAGGCCCAGTCGCGTTGAGACACGTGTCAGTGAAGCCAGCACTTCTTTCGACGCCGGCACGACACCAACTCGCTTCAGCCGTCGCAACGTAAGCCAACCCATTAGCGGGCGAATCGAACACAGCACGACACCCAGTACCCAGAAACCCACCGTCCAAGCCAACCATGGTCGCAGGATCGCAGTTGCTCGCTCGGTCCATGTCGATTGGGGGGAGGTGTCGGCCGTAGCGTTGAAGACAAGTGCAGGTACTTGTTTGACAGCCTCGCTCACTTCGGCCGTTTCCTCCGCGCTATGCACAATCGACGTGTCGATCGGTCGGTCAACGATCGGTAGCGCATTGCGACTCGGGGTCTCCTGGCGGACCTCAAGATGTGCCGTCGCGATCGCGGGCTCGGCTGACTGCAACGTCCACGTTACGATCGGAAACACAATGGACAACACCAGCAGACCAATCAGAACTCCACAGCGAGCATCAGCAGAACTTCGGCGCATCACACGCATGACGACCGCTGCCAACAACGCAACCAGGGTGAATTGCCACAGCGAGTGGACCAATACCCAACCGAGACGATCAATCGTGGTTTCGGAAACAGGCAGGCCGAATACTGAAACCGCGTTCATCACTTACCCTCCATTTCGTCGAGTAACCGTCGCGCTGCGTCGATCTCCTGCTGTGAGGCCTTCCCGCTGGAAAGTGCCTGCAACACGAGGCTCATGGCCGAACCTTCGTAGACCTTATCAATCAGTTCAGTGAGAAACGTCTTGGCAGCTCGCTCGCGTGTGATCGCAGCTCGCCAGATATGCGGCTTTGCATCTTCTTTCCGTTTGACCAGCCCTTTATTCAGCATCACCGACAGCATTTTCACGGTGGTCGAGTAGTTCGTCCCTTTCGTCGCCGCCAGTTTCTCATGCACGGCGCGTACGGGACTTGGCCCGAGTTCCCAGAGAATCCGCAGTATCTCCAACTCGACAGCCGTTGGTTGAGCCGAACCAAGTTCACGCATTTCCAAACCTCCACACGGTCACTTGCGAAATCGCCTGACGTAAAGCGAAAGCTTTCGCTAGCCGCAATTATAGCGAAGCCTTTCGCTAGTGCAAGCGAAAAACTGAGAATTCAATCGCGAGAAACGTCCTAGAATCCGATTCCGACTAGACACAAGACCGGCACATAGGCTATCCGGTTGTTCCCGGAAGTGAGGTACGCCGAATGCACTTGCCCCTTGCCCATAACCTGCATCGGCGGTGCGCACCGAGTTCATTCGGTCTTGTCGATTCTGGATGCTTGGGTGGGGCTCCCTACACAGTTAGCGAGCAACGCTTCGACTGTGCTGATGGAGAACTCCAGGAGTTGTTGGCGTGCCAGCACTTGCCCCCTGTTAACCGGCGGGTCGCCGGTTCGATTCCGTTTCGGGGAGGTGGGCAGATGATTGCACTACCGATGGCTCATTTGCCGATGGAACTCAGGTTACCCCCGCCGATAAGGCCACGATGTTCCCGGTTCCCGTTGATTTCGTTATGCGTCCATCCTCTGTCGATCAGGCCTAGGTATAGCGGTCTCTTGGCCTCGTCCAGGCCCTCGGTGGCGGCGAGGAACAGGAAGAGGTTCTTCCGCTCGCGTAGTTGGCTTTTCACCTCTTCCAATTTTGCGATGAAACCGTGGACGTCTTTGGGGTTGCAGTTGACGCCGAAGCGGACACCCCGGCTGTTCAGTCGATCGACCATTTTCTCGGGTATTTTGTACTCGCCCGTGACGATGAATGCCTTGGACGCGGAGGAAAGCATGTCGCCAATCAAGTCCGAGCCAGGCGAGACGAGGCGCACGATGACACCATTCTCCTCAAGGACTTTCAGCGCCGCTTTCCCATGGTCGGTCAGTCGTCCGTCGACGACCCAAGTGCCGTCGTCTCCCTTGAGGTCGGCCCTGCCGATTCCGTGGTAATCGATCATCAGCTTGAGCAGTTCGACATCGTCGGCGGCAAGGGCGAGGTCGCCTGAACCTCGCGTCAATGCTTGTTTGCCGTGGGGGCTTGATTCTCCACCGGGCAGACGTCCTGAGGCCGCCGCCTTGAACAACTCGCGGGCCCGATTGTGGATTTCCTCGTACAGGGCCTCCTTCCCTTTCTTCTTGATCGCCACTTTCGTCCAAAGGCTATTCTCAAGGTCGGGGTTGAGATTGGCGATCCGCATTCGCAATCCGTGGTAGAGTTCTTGGCGTCGGTCGATGATCAGGTTCGTTTCGGTTTCGACCGCCAAATTCATCATGCCTTGGAGGATGAATTGTCCGGTGATCCGCAGCATCTCCGGCTCGATCTTCTCGATATCGTCTTCGGGTTGATGGTAGTCTTGGTGGCCGACGCCACCGAAGGACATGAGGTGCATCGACTCGATCCCGCGCTTGATGAAGCCCGTGTGGTCGCTGCC
>CAZUAH010000358.1:0-14066 GCA_964617665.1 uncultured Pirellulaceae bacterium | reverse complement strand
ACCGAAAGCCCCACCGTAATCGCGACGGAAACGCCGATGGTAACGGCGAAGGTAACGGCGAAGGTAAAGGCGAAGGAGAGGGAGGCGAAGGCGGCCAGGATGCCCCGCAGCAAGATCAAGACGAGAACCCTGCCCGCAAACGCATCCAAGAGGCCGAGGAGCGAATGCGCGAAGCCAAGCAACGCCTGGAAGAAGCAAAACGAAAAGAGTCCGTCGAGGAACAGGAGGAAGCCAAACAGAAACTGGCGGAGGCCAAAGCCGAACTGGAGCGAATCCTTCGTCAGTTGCGCGAAGAGGAAATCGAACGCATGCTGGCGCTGTTGGAGGCCCGATTCCGAAAGATGCTGCAAGTGCAGTTGCGAATCTATGAAGACACAATCCGCCTGGACAAGATCGCCGAGGCAGAACGCGAGTTGAAGATCCCCATCCCAGCCGGCAAACTGGCGATGGACGAACGGAAGCTGGTCATCGAAGCGGACAAGGCGTGGAACCTATTGGTCGAGGAGGGGTCGTCCATCGCATTCCCGGAAACCGTGGATCTAATGCGTGAGGACATGCAACAAGTGTCCGATCGGCTGGACGAGGCCAAGGTAGCTCGGACCACACAAATCATCGAAATGGACATCATCGCTGCGTTGGAGGAGATGATCGAGGCGTTGCAGAAGGCCCAGCAGGAAATGGAGGAAAGCCAGGACCAGCCACCGCCGCCGCCGGGCCAGCCGCAAGATATGCCGCTTGTGGACGAGTTGGCCGAGTTGAAGATGATTCGGGCGCTCCAGATGCGAATCAACACACGAACCAAACGATATGCCCGGCTGTTGGACGATATCGACGATCCCACAGGTCAGGCAACTGACGCGGACTTACAGGACGCGATCGTCAAACTGGCCGAGCGTCAAGATCGTATTTACCAAATCACCCGTGATATCGTTTTGGGCAAGAACCGGTAGGAGGCAGACCGATGTCCCAGAAACTGTTTTCGTTAGTCTTGTTGTCGTTGTTCGTCTTTTCCACCATCGCCAGCGCTGACGAAGAACTGGAAAAGCGTGCCAGTTGGAAACAGCCCACGGCGACCGAAGTGAAGGTGCAAATCGACGAGTGGCTGTCCGCGAAACAAGTGGACGAACCCACCAAAGCGAAAGTGGATACGATGTGGTCGGAGGATGCCGCCGAAGCGTTTGGCACAGATGTCCTTGACCGGCTCGTAACCACCATCTCGCTTGTCGACAACTCGACAAAGGACCTGGTCGACCTGTGTCGTTCCGACGGACGCCCGTTACCTGTGCCGAAGTTCGATCTACTGAAAGATGACGACACTCCGCCGCTGGTCCGGAACAACCTGCGCCTGCACTACGCCCGCTGGCTGGCGCGGCAGGATTACTATGACGAATCACTGGCGGAAATCACCGACTTGAAGCCCGAGGACGTTGTTGATCCCGCGTCACTGCTATTCTATCAGGGCGTCGCGCACCATCGCCTGCTCGACAAGAAGAACTGCCTGCCTGCCATCTCGAAGCTATTGGAGAACAAGGGCGAGATCCCCCGGCGATACGAAACGGTGGCCATGTTGATGGAATCCGACCTGAAGCCTCTGAAGACGGATTCGCTGGACGAAATCTCCCGCCTGATGGACGACATCGAACGACGTTTGGGTTTCGCCCGCGCCGGCACTCGCGTTCGCAAGGAAGAAGACGATGTGGTGGCAAAACTGGATAAGATGATCGAGGAGCTGGAAAAGCAGCAACAACAGCAACAGGCCAGCGGCGCTGCGGGCGGCATGAACCCCTCGCGACCGATGCCGGACAGCATGCCCGGTGGCGGCAGCGGTCCCGGCAACGTCGAGCAGAAGCGGATCGGTTCGCGGTCCGATTGGGGGAATCTGCCGCCCAAACAGCGTCAAGAAGCATTGCAGCAAATTGCCAAAGGCTTGCCGGCTCATTACCGCGAAGTCATCGAAGAGTACTTCCGAAAGTTGGCTCGCGATGGCAATAATTAGTTATAGGTCCAGCGTCATAGCCGGAGTAAAGGACAAGGGGGCCGGCGCCGAGACTGCTCGGAGCCAGTCCCCTTTTGGTATCCAGGGGGTTTGACAATTCGGATTGCAGTCTTCGTCGAGAACACTTGTTGATATAGGGAACACGCTCTCCGCCGAAAACCGCAACCTGAACTGACTATTCCCGTTCACCGTGGAAGAACAGATTGATGTGGAACGTACTCTTCATTGGCGTTTTCAGCTTTACAGGTATCACCGTCGATGTGAAACCGTTGGCCGGCCCGACGGTCCAAGGCGAGTTGATCGGCATTAATGCAGATTCGGTCATCGTGCAATCCGGCGGGAGTGAGCAACGGCTGGATCGAACCGGCCTTTGGGAACTCACCCCGACCACGCCTGCAGGCGAAAGCACCGATGTACCGTCGGTCTGGGTGGACTTGGCAGACGGATCGCGAATCCACGCCAAGCAGTTCACTGCAACCGGCGGCATGGCAACCGTTCACCTGATGGACGGTGGTAACTTGTCGATCCGTACGCGTCTTATTCACGCCGTGCGATTGAAGAGCCACGCGGGGGCGACGAAGATTGCCAGCCGATGGCAGGAAATCATCTCGGCAAAGTCGGTCGGCGATGTCGTCGTGATTCGTCAGGGAGAGGAATTGGAGAACCTGGAAGGCGTTCTGGGCGATGTGACCGGGGAAGTTGTCCATTTCGAGTACGATGGTGAAAACTTCGAGGTCAGCCGCGGCAAGCTCGATGGTTTCACCTACTACCATCCTGCATCCGGAGAATTGCCCGACCGTCTCTGCCAACTGACCGACGTATCGGGTTCGCATTGGAGCGTCAAATCGCTGCAATTGGCCGACGAGAAGTTCGAATTGGTCAGCGTCGCCGGTGTGGAGTATTCCCTTCCCGTCGAGCAACTAAAGAAGATTGACTTCTCAAGCGGCAATCGTATCTGGCTGAGCGACCTGACGCCTGAATCTGTCGAGTGGCGACCGTTTGTACATTCGGTTCTGCCCGAGCCGCGGTTAATGCAATTGTTCCACCCACGCGAAGACATTGGTTTGACTCAGAAACCGTTGACGCTGGACGGCAACGTGTACTCGAAAGGACTGGCGATCCGAAGCCGCACCGAGCTGATGTACCGACTGACCGACGATTTCAGGCAATTCCGTACGATCGTCGGTATCGACGACCATGTGCGTGACGGCGGCAACGTGGATCTGGTGATTTCGGGCGACGGGAAGGTGCTGTTCTCGCGGAATATCACTGGGCGAGACGAGGCGGTCTCCGTGGACTTGGACATCACGGGCGTGAAACGACTGAAAATCCTCGTCGACTTTGGCCAGGAACTAGATATCGCCGATCACCTGAACTTGTGCGATGCAAGGATCACAAAATGATCGACTTTTGTAAACGTGTCGGGTGGGCACTGCCCACCAAACGAAACATATTGCGGTGGGCTGTGCCCACCCTCCTCGTAGCGATTTGCTCTGTCGCGGCGCTATGGTCGTCGACTGCCGTATGCGCCGCTGAAGTGCCAGAAGCGGTTCTGCAGGCAGAACAACATCGTATCGCGGCAATCGACAAAGCGATGAGAACGGCGGTCAGCGTCTATGCCCGCGGCGGCCGCGGCGGCGGTTCCGGCGTGGTAATCACCCCGGACGGATACGCTCTGTCCAACTTCCACGTAGCCAAGCCGGCTGGCGACTACATGAAATGCGGCATGGCTGACGGTGAGGTCTATGAAGCGGTGCTTGTCAGCATCGATCCGACTGGCGACGTCGCCCTGATCAAACTGCTGGGCCGCGATGACTTTCCCCACGCCAAACTAGCCGACAGCGATCAGGTACGCGTGGGCGACTGGTGTTTCGCCGTGGGCAATCCGTTTCTGTTAGCGACGGACTTTCAGCCGACTGTGACCTATGGCTTGGTGTCCGGTGTCCACCGCTACCAATATCCCGCCGGCACGTTGTTGGAGTATGCCGACTGTATTCAGACAGACGCTTCGATCAATCCCGGCAACTCCGGCGGCCCGCTGTTCAATGCCGACGGCGATTTGATCGGAATCAACGGCCGCGGTTCGTTCGAGAAACGAGGCCGCGTGAACGTGGGTGTCGGCTATGCGATCTCGATCAATCAGATCAAGAACTTCATGGGCTATCTGCGCAGCGGTCGCATCGTCGATCATGCGACGCTAGGTGCTACCGTGTCGACCGACGAGGACGGCCGCGTAATCGTGACGAATATCATCGAGACCGCCGATGCTTACCGTCGAGGCGTGCGTTACGGCGACGAAGTCGTTTCGTTCGGAGGTCGACAGATTACCACAGTGAACGGCTTCAAGAACGTCTTGGGGATCTTCCCCAAGGGCTGGCGCGTGCCGCTCAGCTTCCGCCACGAAGGTGAACGTCGTGACGTGGTCGTTCGTCTGACGGGTGTCCACACGCACGACGAGCTGGTTGAAAAGGCCGCGGGCAGTCGGCTACCGACGCCAAAACCAAAGCCGCTGCCGAAGCCAGAGGACGACCCGGAACCAGGGGACGGCGAGGGCAAACCCGATGAGAAACCCGCGGAGAGGCCCAAGCTCAAGCCGATTCCCATCCCAAACGCCCCCAAGGGCAAAAAGCTACCAATTCCTATCCCGGGGCATGGCGCTCCCAAGAAGAAACCACTTCCGGATCACATCAAGAAGTTGATTGTCAAGCGTGCCGGATACGCTAACTACTACTTCAATCAATTGAATCAAGACCGAGTGTGGACCGCCTTCGCAAAGCACGGGGATTTCGCAGACTTGGCCGGATCGTGGAAGCTTGCGGGTTCGCGTGCGGGCAGCAAAGTGGAAATCATGCTTGGCGACACCAAGCTCACGGGCCGTTTCCCCGGGGAGTTTTCCGAAGTCGATTTGAGCCAGGATCTGGGAGAACAACTGGCTCCAACGGGAAGCGGCGGTTTGCTGGTAGCACTTCACCTCTGGCAACGTCTCTTAACCCTCGGCCCCAAGCAGTATGGCGAAGTCTACTACCTGGGGACCGCGCCGGTCGTCGACCGGGAGGGAGTCTGCGACGTCCTGGTTGCCACGCACGATGTCGTGGAAGCCCGTTTCATTTTCGATCCTGAGTCCGGTCACCTCATCGGCATCGAGATGTATCCCGACGATTCCGTCGATCCGTGCGAGGTGTATTTCAGCGATTTCCGTGATGTTGGAGGACGACAAATTCCTCATTCGTTCGTCGTGCTGCACGGCGAGAACGTATTCGCTGAAGTCAAGCTGGAGACGGTCGAATTGACCGCAGCGCCCGCGAAAAAGACATGAACACCAAACCCAACGGTCAACATACAATGCCTGGATCCCGAAGACGTCAAACCAACTCGTCGGCACTGCGATTGGCGTTCTATGCGCTCATCGCCGCGGTCACGCTCTTGGCCGTCGGTCCTGCGACGAGCCGCGCTGAAGGCCCTTCCTCTTTCGCCAACGTGATCGACTCGGTCCAACCCAAGATGGTCAAGATCTTCGGCGCGGGGGGTATTCGAGGGTTGGAAGCCTATCAAAGTGGATTCCTCATTTCGCCCAATGGCCATGTTCTAACCGTCTGGAGTCACGTTCTGGATACCGATTTCATCACGGTCACGCTGGACGACGGACGGAAGTTCCAAGGCGAATTGGTGGGAGCCGATCCGCGATTCGAAATCGCAATGTTGAAAGTCGACGCCGAGGATTTGCCACATTTCAACCTGGACACCTCGGTCGAGTTGGATGCTGGCGACCGCGTGTTGGCGCTGTGCAATCTGTTTAAGGTCGCCACCGGCGACGAACCCGTCAGTGTGCTGCATGGCAGCGTTGCGGTGAAAACTCAATTGACAGCCCGCCGGGGTGCCTTCGAAACACCCTACGACGGTCCTGTGTATGTACTAGACGCGATGACCAACAATCCGGGCGCCGCCGGTGGAGCGTTGACAAATCGGCAAGGCGAGTTGGCGGGCATCTTGGGCAAGGAACTTCGCAACTCTCTGAACAACACTTGGTTGAACTACTCGATTCCCATCCAGGAACTGTCCGATTCGATCGAGCAAATCCTGGCCGGCAAGACGCGTCCCCGCGAACCGGATGAGTCGACCAAGTTGCCAGTCGAACCGTGGACGTTGCCGTTAGCAGGGCTGAGGTTGGTGCCCGACATACTGCCCAAGACGCCTCCGTTTGTCGATGCGGTTCGCGTCGGTTCACCGGCCGAAAAAGCGGGCCTAAGACCGGATGATTTGATCTTATTCATCAATAGCCGCGTAGCGTCGTCGTGCAAGAGCGTCGTCGACGAAATGTCGTTGGTCGACCGTATCGACCCGATTCACTTGACGGTGCAACGCGGGCAAGAACTGCTGAACGTCGTGCTGGAGCCTTCCGAGTAGGTCCTAACGTAGCATGCGCGCATCTTCATCCGTGGGTCCGCCATGCCATCCGTGGGACCATATGTGCCCGAGTTTTTGGTTGAGTAACAAGACATGTCTAGTGATATGAAACGATTACAGCGTTGCGCATTTGTAGGCATTGGACTGATGGTGGTCTCGTTCGTCGCGCAAGCGATGGCGCAAGAGAACCTTGAAGCTCTCGAAGAGCAAGCCATGAAGGCGGCTGTGGCCAAGGTTGCTCCGTCGGTGGTTCGGATCGAGACGTTTGGCGGGCTGGAATCCGTGGGCCGATTGCTGGTCGGGACGGGCCCGACCACTGGACTGGCCGTGACCGAAGACGGCTACGTGATTTCCAGCGCATTCAACTTCGTGCAACAGCCCTCGTCCATCCTGGTCACTATGCCCAGCGGCGAACGAGCAACAGCAGAGATCGTCGGACGCGACCAAAACCGAATGGTCGTATTGCTGAAGGTCAACTCGGAGGAAAAGTTCGCTGTTCCCGAACTAGTCCCTCGGAACGAAATGGCCGTCGGTCAATGGACGCTGGCCGTTGGACGCACGTTCGAGGGCGGCCAGGTGAACATGTCCGTCGGCGTTCTCAGTGCCCGCAGCCGTATCTGGGGTAAAGCAATCCAGACCGACGCCAAGATCTCGCCCAGCAACTACGGCGGAGCGTTGGTGGACATTCGCGGCCGGGTTCTGGGCGTATTGGTGCCGCTGTCGCCGCAACGTCACGGTGAAATCGCCGGCGCGGAATGGTACGACTCGGGCATCGGCTTCGCCATCCCCTTGGCCGACATCATGCCGCAATTCGAAAAGCTGAAACGCGGCGAAACGCTGATGCCGGGACTTTTGGGCGTCGCCCTGAAGGGCAGCGACGTCTATTCTGATCCGGCCGAGATCGCAGCTTGCCAACCGAAATCGCCTGCGTACCGGGCTGGGCTGAAGGCGGGCGATCGTATCGTCGAGATGGACGGAACACCCATCTCTCGGCAAGTGCAGCTGAAACACGCCCTCGGCGGTTACTACGCCGGCGACAAAGTCAAATTGGTTGTCATGCGCGACGACAAACGGGTCGAGGCCGTCGTCGAACTGACTGACAAGCTGGAACCCTACGAGCATCCGTTTGTGGGTGTGCTACCTTGGCGATCATCTACGGCCGATCCGGGCGTCATCGTCCGCTACATCTATCCCGGCGGCCCTGCAGCGGAGGCAGGCGTGAAGGCGAAAGACCGCATTGTCGAGTTGGCCGGAAAGCCGGTCGCCGACCTAAAGACAGCACTGGAGATCTTGGCGAATCACGAGCCGGGCGAAGAGGTCCCGTTGAAAATCGAACGCGATGGCGAAGGCCAGGAGTTGACCATTAAACTGGCCAGCTTGCCCGATTCGATCCCCGACGCGCTGCCACCCGCCCGGGAGCCTCTCCAAGGGTCCGATGCCGAAAAGCCTCCGGTTGGTGAAGTCGACGTCAAATTGCCGGAAGAAAAGAATGAGTGCCTGGCCTATGTCCCCGAGCGATACGAACCGAACGTGCTTCACGGGGTCGTCGTTTGGCTGCACGAACCCGGCGGCTTTGACCGGGAGAAGCTGCTCGCGCGTTGGAAGGATCCTTGCGACGAGAACGATTTGATCTTGTTGGCTCCACAAGCGGCCGATCCGTCGCGTTGGGTGCCGACCGAAGTGGATTTCATCCACAAGACCCTGGACGACATCATCTCGAAGTACAACGTCGATCCGACGCGAATCGTTACGCACGGCTACCAGGCCGGCGCGGCAATGGCCTACATGACGGCATTTGCACATCGCGACATCGTGCGAGCCGTCGCCGCAGTGGACGCAGGTCTACCCGCGCGAGCCCGTGTAGCGGCCAACGATCCTGTCGAGCGTTTGGCCATCCACACGACCTATGCCAAAGACTCGAAACTGGCCGAGCGCATCAAGGGAGCGGTCACGCGTCTGAAGGCGATGAAGTATCCCGTCATTGCCAAAGAACTGGACGGTGACGCTCGCTATCTGAACGACGAAGAGCTTGCAGAGTTAGTCCGTTGGATCGACACCCTCGATCGGCTTTGAGCACCTGCCCGCGAGTATCGCGCTACGAATGCGTTCCGGATGCCTGGCTTTTCAAGTGCAAGCGCTGTAGGTCAGGCTGTGCCTGGCCAAAATCAGCTTGAGCCGTGTGAAGCCACAATTCGTCAGGCACAGCCTGACCTACCGACCGTTGGAGTGCCTAACGCTGCTTCTCTGCGACTCGTGCAGTGGCCAGTACTAGGAACGTCGATTTTCCGTCGTCCGATTGTGACTGCATCCCGCCGGCGATCACCGTCTGCCCAGGTGCGACTCGAATGGTCGTTTGGCACATCGCTACAACAATGCGCGGTGGCACGAAAGAATCGTTATCGTCCTGGACGATGGCTACGGGTCGAGCGTCGTCCAGGTACGACTTCTCGATGTCCAATTCCATTACCACGTCGCTGCCGGCAATCCTGGGCGTCACACCAAGGATCGTACCGACGTTCTCATAAGTGAATGAGTGGACGGCTCGACCACCGGACGATTGTCTGCCGGTGACAACCGGTCGACGTTCGCCAACCTGGACGAACGCGGACTGCTTGTCCAGCGTGGTCAGCTTGATTCGATGGACGACGTCCACCTTGCCCTGCTTTTCCAGTTCGCGCACGCGAGCCATCGCATCTTCGGGCGCAACGGTGGGATCCAATCCTTCGTCGTCTTGGTCACCAGACGTCTCGACGATCTGAACGTCGATCTCCACCATCTTTGATGTGAGATCGACGGGCCTCCCCGGTTTCCGAGCCATTCGCAATGCAGCCGACGCCGGATCCCCGTCCCGGTCAGCCGCCATGCTAACGCCAAACACGAGAGCCAGTCCCACGATTCCCAAGATCATAACCTGTTTCATCGTCTGATCCCCCTCGAAGCCGTAAGTTGTGTTCGCCCTGTCGTGAGTTTATTATCTGTCGGAGAAGATCGTGTGGCAACTCAAATCGAGAGGTAAACACAAATGAAAACAGCCGAATCACAACCTGCGATCGTCCGACTGGAAGAATCCATTGGCGTTCTGAGAGCGGCGTGGTTAGGTATCGGCATCGCTCTGATCGCCGGTGGAATCTGCTCTGGCGATGAGCGCGACGGCAACCGGATTCGACCGTGCGACGAGAACCCGCGCTATTGGCAGTACAAGGGCCAGCCCGTTCTTCTGCTGGGTGGCACGAAGGACGACAACGCGTTTCAACTGCCAGATTTGAAGGAGCACTTGGAGGATTTGAGGGAGGTCGGCGGGAACTACATCCGCAACACGATGAGCGACCGGCATGACAAGGGCTTCGAGATCTACGCGTTCAAACGGATGGACAACGGAAAGTACGACTTGGACCAATGGAACGACGAGTATTGGCAGCGATTCGAAAACATGCTCCGTTGGACGGCCGAACGCGACATTATCGTGCAAATCGAAGTCTGGGATCGCTTCGACTATACGAACCATCGCGATTCAGGACGGTGGACAGGGCACCCGTACAATCCGCGGAACAACGTGAACTACACCGAGGAGGAATCCGGGCTGAAGGTGACGTACACGAGACATCCCGGCACCAACGAACAGCCCTTCTTCTACACCGTTCCCGCCCTGCGGAACAACCAAACGCTGTTGCGATATCAAGTCGCACAGGTCGACAAGATGCTCTCCTACGCATTGCAGTACGGTAACGTTCTATACTGCATGGACAACGAAACATCCGGTGATGCCGAGTGGAGCAAGTTCTGGGCGACGCACATCCGCAAGCGAGCGACCGAGGCAGGTGTGGAAGTCCACGTGACCGAAATGTGGGACCAGTGGGATATCAAGGGCGGCCATCACAAAGAGACCTTCGATCATCCCGATCTGTATTCGTTCATCGACGTGTCTCAGAACAACCACAACAAAGGCCAACAGCACTGGGACAACCTCGCCTGGGTCCGTGCCTATATTGCCCGCAAGCCGAGGCCAATCAATACCGTGAAGATCTACGGAGCGGATACGGGTCGATTCGGTAACGGCCGTGACGCTCAGGAACGATTCTGGCGAAACATCCTCGGCGGTGCCGCATCGACTCGGTTCCATCGCCCGGATTCGGGAATTGGGCTTAGCGAGCCCGCCAAAGCGCACATTCGTAGCATGCGTCTACTGACGGCCGAATTCGACGTCTTTCGTGCAACTCCTGACGTGAAGAGCAAGCTGCTGGACGAGCGCCTCGACAACGAAGCCTATCTCACGTTCATCGCCGGCAAGCAATACGCTCTGTACTTCCCCGACGGCGGCGAAATCATGTTGGATCTGTCGGACGCTGGCGGCACGTTCAGCCTGAAATGGCTTGAAGTCCTCAAGAGCCGCTGGATGGACCAGCGAACTGTTCGCGGCGGGCAAGAGGTCAGGCTCGCCGCCCCTGGAAAAGGGCATTGGGCGTGTTTGCTCAGTCGGAACGGCACAACGAAATGAAGACGACGACCTGCTACCCAGCCGGATTCTCGATCCAATCTTGGTAGCAGCGATTGCAGAGGAAGACGGTCAGCCGACGGAATACTTGGTCCATTGCTTCGCGCTCGGACAGTTCCTCCACTTGGGCCAGCAACTGTTCGATTTCTCGTCGGTGATCCCGCCGAAGGTCCTCCTCGGTGAACTCCGGCGGTGTCGGATCGGCGACGGCTTCGATCTTGACGACATAGAAATCGCCTCGGCCCAACTGAAGCTCAACGGAGCAGCGATCGCAAAACAGCGGCGGTTCGATCGGTTGCATTCGCATTGGGCGATCCGCGTGGGAGGGCGAAGCTCCTGCTGAGCCGAGCTTCTGGCATCGGCATGCGGCTCGGCAGGAGCCTCGCCCTCCCAATTCTCCGCTTGACGGAGATTGTCAAACGCAGAATCCGGTGTCGTCATGCACAGCATGACCTACATATTTCCTCGTTCCCAAGTTCTGCTTGGGAACGCGTGTCTTCGGAAGCTCTGCTTCCCGGCCTCCGAAGCGGAGCTTCGCGGAAATGGGTTCTCAAGCCGGAGCTTGGGAACCTGGGTCCCGCATCGGCGATGAATCCAGGCCAAGACCAAGTGTTCTACACTCATCGTGCTGGATCAAGGATGAATTGATCCAGCCCAAACATGTACGACTTGATGGCCTTCTCGTTCGCTCCCACGATTTCCACGGCCAACGTATGTCTACACACAAACGCCGACGCAACTTTCATGATGCAGCCTCCCACCACTGGTCGATCATCTTCTTCATCTTCTCCACCCGATCGGGGCGCTCCTCCGCGAGGTTCTTCTCTTCGTGAGGATCCTTGGCCAAATCGTACAGTTCGTTTTCGCCATCTGGCATGTTGAGCTTGTTCGGGACTATCAACTTCCAGTCCCCTTCGATGCACCATCGGTAGTGCAGGTTGGCCACGGGCTTATGGATGTCCACTGCGTTGTGACCAAAGATCTCGCCAAAGATGGCCTTGCGACCGTCGACCTTTTCTTCGTCCAGCAAATTGATACCCTGCATATCCGCCGTGGGTTCGAGTCCGCAGGCAGCTAAGATCGAGGGGACAAGATCCGTGCTGATCACGGGCGTGTTGACACGGCGTGGCTTCACCTTGCCGGGCCAACGAACCATGATCGGTGTGCGCACGCCGCCGTCGTGGGGTGAACGTTTCGATCTCGGCGCGTAGCCCCGAGCGTTCGCTCGTTGAATCCAACCGTTGTCGGTAACGAACAACACGATCGTGTCGTCGGCCAAATCCTTCTCGTCCAAATAGTCCAGCAGCTCGCCGCACGTTTCGTCGAACCATTCGCACATTGCCCAATACTTGGCCACGTAGGGCGAATCCGTCTTGTCTTGATACTTGCTCAGCAGGCGCTCCGGCGGGTTGTGTGGCGTGTGCGGCAGGAACGGTGCGTAATAGATGAAGAACGGTTTGTCGCCAGCCGAATCCACGAAGTCGAAAACTGGCTTCATTCCCTCGCGGCCAATTCGAAGGCCAGCGTCCCCATGCCGGCCTCCCGGACTGGGAAACCCCAGCGTCATTCCTTCGGTGAAGCCGCCGCGACTAGAGTGGCCTTCCCACCACTTGCCGCTTTGGTGGCTGACGTAACCGATTTCGCCCAGCATCTTCGCAAGCAAAGGAACCTTGTCGATGTAGGCAATCATCTCGTGCCGCTGCTGTCGATAGATTGGCGTGTTCTTGCCGCCCGGCGGAATCGGTGGTTCGTTGCCTGTGATCTTGTGCTGGTGCGCATAAAGGCCCGTTACCAGAGTGGCCAGACTGGGACGGCACAGGCTGGAAGGCACATAGCCGCGCGGAAACACGAGGCTTTGCGTAGCGAACTCATCCAAATTGGGCGTTTGAATCACAGGATGCCCCATGAAGCCAAAATCGGTCCAGCGTTGATCGTCCGAAATGATCATCACGATATTCGGAGGTTTCGCTTCGGCACGCGAAACGACTGATAGTATCAGTGCCAAGACCATCGTTGCTCGTATCCAGTTGTTCAACATCATTGCTTCTTCACCTCATTGGATAAGAGTGTCACTGAACGACGGAAAGACACCTAAGCGGCCTATTTCTGCCACCGGTAGATTCGGAGCGGAGGGATATTCCGCAACTCCAATTCCACCTGCGCGGGTCCCATCAACGGGCGACAAAGGGATTCGACGCGTCTGTGCAACTGGTAGGCGACGAACCGCCCGCCAGGGGCTAACACGGTTGAGATCGTCTCAAGAATTCGTGATGCCGACGCCCGACCTATTTTCGAGAAGGGAATTCCAGAAATCACGACTTCCGGCGCCGCCAAACCGTGCAACGAAAGCGTCTCTTCCAGCTCGCCGGCGCTGCCGGTGTGAGCGACAAGGCGCGAATCGCCAATACGTTCGAGAGCAGTCCGGAATCGGGGATTGATTTCAACGCTAAGCAACCTAGCCTCGCACGGCAGAGTCGCGAGTATCGCCCGTGTCATGCCCCCGGTGCCGGCGCCCAACTCGACAACCGTTCTGGCGGACTGAACGTCGGCGACTTCCATAACGCGCCGCTCAAGGAAGCGCGAGCTGGGCACAATAGAAGCCACCTGCTGTGGATGTTTCAGAAACTCCCGGAAAAAAGCAATCCGATCGCCCAGTTGTGGACGGGCTCGTTGTGATTTCAGCATTAACCTATACTTTCGTGGGGCAGGAAACATTGAGTGTCCCGTCTGATGATTCTGGGGGATGTTGCCGGGATTGTCAAACAGGGACACACCGTCATTGCCGTCTTGTTCTTGCGGCTACTTGACACATGGGATGCGATTGTTTGCTATACCTAACGGTGGCGGCAATGAAGAAGCAACCGATGTTCTGGTGGTCTCGATGCAAAGACGAGGTTTTCAACTGTTATGTCGATGGACGAATCACAACAAGATCCGTTTCGTAAGGATACGCCTTTCAGCGAGGATAACCCGTTCAGTGACAATCCTTACGCGTCCCCGGATTTGCAGAGCGGCCAGCCGGAACCCGGGGGACCAATGCCGCCATATGTCCCCCCGCCAAGCCGAGGCATGGTTAGGCACGTGCCGATTGTTGCCATCTTGATGATCATTCAGGGTGCCTTAGAAAGTGAGGATCAACTATTTCCCGATTGTCTTGGCCGAATCGTGTAATTC
>CAZUAH010000357.1:0-14102 GCA_964617665.1 uncultured Pirellulaceae bacterium | reverse complement strand
ACACGCCCCCAAAATACCAGGCAAGTCAACAATGGTTCTGGTGTCCGCTCACAGTACCGTTTGACAAACTGCTAGAGAGCTATGAGCGGTGGCAAGAGTACAGCAAGCTGTCGCACTGTGTCACTCTGCATCACGGTCCGCTTGTCCTAAACGGCGACGCCACTAATTGCCTTGTCGCTGCGTTTGAAGTGGCCAACTGCGATCTATGGAGGTATCAGCAGGAGAATCATCCGGACGGCATTCCGCGATTGACACTGATCAGACTGCTAAAAGGGTGCGCTGGAGCGATCGACTCGTTTGCCGACGCTCATTTGGACATAAAACCCGATAATCTATTCTACTTTGAACGGGACGAGGCCGTAAAAGTTGGAGATCCGGACCTTCTGCGAGAGATCACTCAATCGGGCATCAAGACGGACACCAAACTCAATGACAGCGCTTTCAAACCACCGGAATCCTACCGCACCGACGAGGACGGCAAGGCGACAATCCACCCGACGTTTGACAAATACGGTTTCGCGGTAACCTACACGTTCCTGAGATTCCCGCAGACAGATTGGACTTACGTGGCATTCTTGGACGCCGTTGAGCAGCTTGATCCGGATGAACAAGAATGGGTAAGGGGCCTCACGGAGAGAAGAATTGACGAGCGGTCAAAGTCAAAGGAAGATCTGCTGCCGTCATTGGAAAGGCTCGAGACGTGCGAGGCGAAAGTGTCTACCCGACGAGCGGACGGACCTCCGCCATCGGGGAAGCGGAACAGAAATGCAGTCTATCGCACGCTATTCGTTTTAGGCGCTCTTCTTCTGTTCCTGGTATTGTTTCCGGTTGTCATGCAGTTCGTCAAACAGGTCGTCGAGAGCCGAGCCGAGCAGAACCCAATTGAAGACATCATTGAGCAGCGAGTTGACCCGCCAAAAAAGCATGTCCAGAACGAAACACGGGAGCAACCAGCCGAACCAAGGGAAAACGTGGAAACAAGGAAGATCGCTGGGATGATGTTCTCGCTCATACCTAGCGCTGATTTCTGGATGGGTTCAAAGCAAGGGCAAGACGTCGAGGAAGAAGAGTGTCCCCGACACCGTGTTAAGCTCGATGAATTCTGGATCAAGCAAACCGAAATCACGATTGCAGAGTACCGGAACGTTCGTGGAATCCTGCCGGCGCAGTACGACGGTGACGAAAACCCTGACCTACCTGTAGGCTACGTCTCGTACTTTGCCGCGGCTAAGCTCTGCAATGAACTCAACGAGAGAGAAGGTTACCCGCCATTTTATGACGAAGGTGCGAATGAAATCAGACGAATAGCGCAACGCGAGGGACCGGGATTCCGGCTACCGACGGAAGCAGAATGGGAATTCGCGTGCGGCGACGGTTCGATCCACGATTACCACTTCAGCGGAGGCGAAGTCAGACTATCGGAGTTCGCGAATCTGAGCAACAAACTGAACGCCGTAGGATCTCGGAAACCGAATCAATTCAAACTCCTTGACATGCACGGAAATCTGGATGAATGGGTCGAAGACTGGAAAGGCGATTACCCGTCAGAACCGTTGGCAAACCCAACAGGACCAGCAAAAGGGAAATACCGTGTGACACGCGGAGGTTGTTTTCGGGACCCGCCGGCCGATGCACGAACGCGCCATCGAACCGGTAACGATCCCGACTTAGTGCATGACACCGTTGGGTTTCGCGTCGTCTTCCAAGCTGAGTAAATGCCTAATCGAAGAAGTCATGATACTTGCCGCAATCTACGGTGTTATTTTCGTTGTTTCTTTTTGGTTGTTGTGGGGCGCTAACCGCGACAGACTAGCCGTCGTGAACCACGTATCGGCAACTTGTGATGCATTTGCAGAGTTGTGCGAGAAGAAGGAACTTACCTTTCCTGACGCAGCGATGGCTCACGAGAATGCTTTCTCACAACATGCTAACGTAATCCAACGGATGGAACAAAGAGAGTCAACGGCAACGTTAATGAGCATCGCGTGCACCGTTTTTGGAATGATGTTGATTTACCTGGAAAAGCCGGTGGGAGATGGCTCCGTATTGCTGGTCGACTATCTGATTCCAAAGCTAGGTGTTGTAGCGGCGGGCCCAGTTGTAGCGCTGATAAACGCGTGGCTGTTTCTCAACCCCGCTCGCCGCGTTCTCCAACGAGACAAAGCTCGAGCCTGGGAGGTGGTCCTTGAACGGCCGGGAGTCAACGACGGCGTGAATCCTCGGCAGATGAAAGCCACGAAGGACATGAGTCGATCGTTGGTGCGCGCTGCGCGTGACATGCAGGAGGCTGCGCGGGAGACGAAGGCAAACAGCCAAGAATGCTTGGCGACGCTGAACTCAACCGCCCAGACGATGAGCAAGACCGTGCGACAGGTGACTGCGTTAGGCAGTGAAACGCATCGGGCGATTCAGCAGCAGCTTGAAGGAGTGGCATCCAGTCTTGCGAAGTGCTTGGAATTGGAATTCGAGAAAGGCGGGGTAAAACTAGAAAAGAAGATTGACGCACTTGACGGCCATTTGAAACGACGCGCCAGCCAGTTACTCGACAAACTGGATGCGACCACTGGCAGATACGACAATATTCTCGAGAACGTCGAGGGATTCGAGTTTGATGGCCTGAAGAAGAAGATCGAGGATGAGGCAGAAGGACTCAACAGACAACTGAAAGAAATCGTTCAATCGCTGGCCAAACAGACAGCCGACATTTCCAGGATGCAACGCGGACAGCTGAAGGAAACGCAAGAGCTCTCCGAACGACTGGCATCGCTGGCGGGTAAGATGAAGGAGAAGACGCGAGGCCAGGTCAGAACCGTCGGGGAAGCGTTGGAGGCGATCGCTTCCATTGTGAAAGAACAGGAGAGCACCATCCACGATATGCTTCGACGGGCGGAGGCCGAGTACCGCAAATTCAGATGGTATCGCCCGACAACATGGTTTCGTTAGAACTCGGGCAAGGAAGACGCAGCAGCCGTCGCGAGAGGTCCCGCTACGCTTACGAGTGTTTACCGTGAATCAGCAGGTCTAACCCCATGAATGACTATCGCTACGTGTACTTGGCACTTGCTCACCTGTTCCTTTTCTGGGGGATTTGTTGTTCGATTGCGATTAATCCCGAATCGTCGGGTGATGATCACGGAAATCCCAAATCCATGCAGCGGGGCCAATATGACGGAAGGACGGATCAGCCCAACGCTAATCCGCCACCGGGTCCTGGCGACGAAGGAAATCCACCGGTGGACCCCATTGGGCAGGAAGACGGAACGACGGACGAGCCGAATCAGAACCCACGACTGACTCCCGGCGACGAAGGGAATCCACCGGAACCCGGCGGGCAGGAAAACGGGACGACGGACGAGCCTTCTGATTCTGACGGCGGCGACAATACTACGCCTGGGGAAGCAGTAGGGCAGGGCAACCGAGATGGAGGTGATGGATTGCAGACTAGACTCTTGGCGTTACAGAAAGAACTGCGAGAGAAAGACCAAGAAAACAGCGAGCTCGGGAAGAAAATCGAGTCGTTACTGAAGCGGATTACGAAACTCGAATTGGCTTTGATGGAGCCGAGAATCCATCCAGAAGTGCTGGACCTGCGCGGTCCGTTCAAGAAGACCTTGATTCTGATCGACATGTCAGGGAGCATGACCGACGAGCGCGCTGGCGATGCCCTTATCCCCTGGAGGTTTACCAACGAACAAATGACCCGTTGGTTGAAACGCCTCAAGTTAGCGGAATGTGCCATCATCTTCTTCAGCGAAGATATATCTACGTTTCCAACCCAAACTGGCCAATACTGCGATGTTTCGGTCGACGATGCGAAGCGGGCTGAAATCACAGAGTATCTAGACTCGAAAGCAAAACACGGCGTTAGTACCGATATGTTGAAAGCCCTCGATACCGCGTATACGGAGTACTCAGGTCTGGATACGATCGTGATGTTCACGGATTTCAAGCCGGAAACCGACTCGTCGACACCTGATGAGTTGAGGGCGGACATATTGGCACTATGCAAGAGTCACCCCAACATACCGATCAATTGCATTGGGCTGGGGGGCTATGATTCAAACTCGGAGTTTCTGCGGCAGATCGTACGTGTCACAAACGGCACGTTTCTCGGTCGGTAGGATTCAGGTACAGGTCACGTCGTTTCTCGCATCGGCACAGCGGCGGTAAGGGAGTAGATGTAGAGGGAGCGTCCGCTGGTTACTCGTCCTTCATTTCGTGCGAAATGCCCTGCGAATCGAGCTTGTCAGCCAGTTCGCTTTCGACGTCAGCTCGCGAGGTGTCCTTGCAGATGATGATCACCTTTACGCTGAACTCATCAGGCACTTGAGCTGCAAGCTGCGCGATCTCGTCGGCTGTCTTCTCCTGTCCGTCAACCAGAAGGCGGCGATCATCGATGGTGACGGTCAGTTGCTCATCCAACGGCGCGGCCGGTTCCGCCGCCGGTTTGGCGGGTTCGGTCGGTTCGCCCACGGCTTCGGTGGGCGTGTTCGGTCCTGAACCATCCCCACTGCCTCCGCCGCCGAAGGGCAGAATCCCCGAAATCATTGACACGATCGCAGCTCCCACAACGACACCGACACCAATGAGCCCTCGCATTACCAAACGTTGCATAATCTATCTCCTTGCGCACTTACGGTGGTGTCGTGGTAAAACCCAGCACCGCCAATTCAAAGCGTTTTTCCCCGTCGTATTTGGCTTTCAACCGCACGTCACACAACCGTCGCAGCCCGGCCTCCACTTCGCGGCGAACCCATCGTTGCGCCCCCGAGTAACTCAGCAGCACAATCACCAGGCTCTTCGGTTCGGGCATCTTGCCAACGATCGTTTCCACTTTCAGTACCAACTGATCCTCCGATTCCACCGTGAACGGGCCGAAACGCATGTCGCCATTCTTGACGAGAATCGTGTTGTCGTCGGCGATAAACACCTCCCAGAAATCGCACCGCTTTTTCAAGGCCGTGAGTTTCCGCAGGTGCTCGATGACCTTGTCGACACCCTTTCCGCGCACGTCCTCCAGTTCCCGCCGCACGGCGGTCCGTTCCTCGATGGGCAGAGTTTTCAGCGTGGGGCCGAATGCTTCCTTGGGAAGCTTGAGAATGTCGCTGAGCACTGTCGCGGCCGCCTCCATATCGCGGCGGGCTTGCTCTGCCTGGACCGCAGCCGTATTGCGTGCCTCGGCCAATTCGGCACCCAGCTTGTCCGTCTCCATACGGAGGCTCTCGATGGTTTTCGTCTGAGCCTCCAACTCCGTCTCCGTCTCCTTCCGCAGCGTGATGGCGTGATCGCGTTCCCGTTCGGCCTTCAAGCGCGCCTGGCGCTCTTCTTCAAGCTGCTCGGTCGACGTCTGCTGCACCCGCTCAACGGTACGCTCGGACTTGCCCTTCAGGTCAACGTACTGGGCAAAGATCACAATCAGCAGCAAATCCAGCAGCGGTGTCAGGCTCACCACCACCCGGCGCGAAACGATCACGACTGCCCTCCTTGCTCCTCGGTGACCACCATACTGCGCTCGGCCTCGCGAATCGCTTCGCGCACCGCGGCGCGGTACTCGACCAACCGCGTAAACGACGGCTCATACCACGCCGTGATGCCCATGAAGACGATCGCGAACAAAAGCCCAAAGAAGGTCGACCAGATGGCCGATCGGAAATTCGTCACAATGCCCGCGACGGTGGTTTCCGCCGCCTCTTTGTCTGCCCCGACAGTCCCCGATTGACCCGCATCGGCAACCACCGCAGTGTTGCCGGCGGCAGACTCGACCACGGTCTCTGGCTGCCCGCCCGGGGCCAGCGACACGGCCATTGCGAGAATCGTGCCCAGGATTCCGGCCAGCGGATAGATCTCCACGGCGGCCCGCGCGACGCTGTACCAACGCTCGAACGCCTTGGCCCGCAGGTATGGTCGCTGCTCCTTCTTCGCAATCACCCGTGTGCGGATCTCGTCCCGTTCGTGCTGAAAGTGTTCCTGCGTCAGAATCGCCCGAACGTCCAGCAAGAACGCCTCGATCTGGTCGTCCAAGTCGCCAATCGAACGGGGGTCGCTTGTGCCCTTGATGTTTGCCAACAGCGAACGGAGATAGTCCTGAAGCGTCACCAGCGTGCGGCCCCACCAGACACGCAAGACCGACAGGACCACAAAGTGGACCGCGGCGAAACAGCAAATCAAGAAGCTCGCGTTATCCGCGAACCATTGCAGCAACGACGGCATACTCATGAAGGCTCTCCACCCAAGTCGTTGGTCGGTCCGTATCAGTGAAAGTATAGAGTTTCGCCCAACACAGGCTCAACGGCACACGACATCCGAAAGTGAAATGATCTGGATGTTGGTAAGGAACAGTAGACTCGTCTTCCACTTACAAGTTGATTCTACGAGCAGGAAATGGCGATTCAAGGGGGAACAATGGGCGCTGGAGGACTCCTCGGGATCACCTGCATTGGCGGATTCTCTGCAACTTGCAGGCCGAGATCCGTTCGTCTCGTCCGCAGAAGCGAGCGAGGTAATCAGGCAGTAAGATAAGAACAATGTAACGAGACCGCACTTTGAAACGGCTTCTTGGGAGGGCGAAGCTCCTGCGGAGCCGTGTTTCCTAGCATTTCGGCTCGGCTGGAGCCTCGCCCTCCCGGTTTCGACAACGCAACCAATGCGTGGCCACGCTTCATTGATTCGCATCCAAAAAGCACCCATGCCTAGCGAGCCAGCGGAATCCAGACTTCCATGTACGACAGTCCTCGATTAGCCCAGGCATAGTACGGGATCAGGGTGATGGGAACCGTATCTTCCTCCGCCTGCTCCAACTCGCGAGGCTGGAATGTCCGATAGAGCGTGTCTTCGCAGTCTGTCCGCCTGCTTGGCGGCTTCGCCTTGCTGGTCACCTCCCGGACAAACCGGTCGCGGCCTCGGAACGTCAAGGCCGTGCCCTCCAGCACCGTAACTCCACACAGCAGTTCCGGATCGTGCCGGGTGGAGAATTTCACGTTCTCGGGAAGAAATACATCATCTTTCCAGAGCTTCTCGCCTCCTTGCTCTAAAGGTGCCTCCAGGCAGTAGACGACCGGCCCGCGCATCACGGCCACTTTGTTCTCCAATCCTTTGACTTTCAGGTTAGCCTCGATCAACCGCACGGGCATCGGCAGTTCCAGGTCGAGTAAGTCGCCCGTGGACCAGTTGCGTTGAACCGCCGTATAGGTGCCCGGTTCCAACGAATGATCCAGCGGCTGGCCGTTGACCGTGCAAGTGGCACGCTCGGCCCAGCCGGGAATCCGCAGGTTCACGCTGATCGGCTTCGTGGGAGCTTCGTCGACGGTGATCTTGATCTTCCCATCCCACGGATAATCGGTCTGTTGGGTCAGGCTGATTCTTGATCCATCAGGCAGACTGGTTTTCAGTTTGTTCCCCCCGTACAGGTTGACCCACACGCCTTCGTCCGAAACGCTGTAAGCCCAGTTGTGGAGCTTTGCCACGGTGCGTGCAACACTCGGTGGGCAGCAGTAGCAGTTGCACTCGGTCGTCCAGCGACGTCCAGTATGATGGCCTCTGCCCGGCGTGCCGTTCCAGGATAATGGATTGCAGTAGAAGAACCCTTTTCCGTCCACGTTCACCGCGGAAAGCATGCTGTTGTACAGCACGCGTTCCATAACGTCGGCGAAACGGCCTTCGCCGGTAGCGGCCAGCAAGCGGTAGTTCCACATGGCGTTGCCGATGTTCGAACAGGTTTCCGCATACGCATGCTCTGGCAAGACGTAATCACCCAGAAAGGCCTCGTGGACCGGATCGCCGCGTAGCGATTGGCCACTGCCCGCGCCCACCGCGCCAGTTACGTACATCTGACGCGTGGTCACATTCCGCCAGATACGCTCTAATCCGGTCAGCAGCGCCGCCTCGCCTGATTCGGCGTACAGATCGGCCGCACCACAGTAAAGGTACATGGCACAGACGGCATGCCCAACGGCCTGCGTCTCGTCGCGCAAGGGCACGCGGTCTTGTGTCTGGTCCGTACCGCCGTTGCGGTGATCCCCGCCACCCGGTGACGAGCCGCGGTTGTCAATCATAACCTTGGCAACATCCAGATATCGGCGGTCGCCCGTGGTACGGTACAGCTCGACCAGCCCCATATGCGCCGACGGATTCCAAGGGAAGTGGACCAGTCGCGGTGGGCGCGGGCTGAACTCGCTATGCAAGAAATCGGCCGTCTTCTTGGCGATGCCCAGGAAGTTGTCCTTGTCAGTCACCCGATGATGCACACAGGCAGCCGTCAGTAGATGCCCCATGTTGTAGAGCTGATGTGTGTAAGGTATGTCCAAAGGTTGCACGTTGTCGCGGAGCTGGGCATTCATCGAAATGAATCCATCCTCCCGCTGAGCCTTGCCGATCACGCCAATCCATTCGTCCAGCAGACGATCCAAGGCCGGATCCTTCGTCACGTCGTAGACCAGCGTCATCGCTTCGAGCCATTTGTAGCAGTCGCCATCGCTCCAATTGGTCCCGCAAAACTCGCCCTGCTCCAAGCCGGCTGCAATGCGAAGGTTGACCAGTTGTTCGGAGTTCTTCGGGTCCAGCAGAGCCTGTTGCACGGCAGGGACAATCGCGGTGCGACAAACCGCGTGCTTGTCGGCCCAAAACCCGGAGGTCCACCACACATCGCCCATACCGACGCTTCGCAAACGCACATGCTCGCTCTTCGACGTATCAACAACACCAGCACTCTCGGCCCCTCGAGCCGTCGAAAGAGATGCAACCGTCATTGCGAGCAACACGTGAGAAACGGGTTTCCAGGTCATCGTTCGTCTCCAACGTTGTATCCACTGATTCCCAAGTTCCCGCTTGGCAACGAGATCCGTGAACTACTATCTTGCGCCGGCCCCAGGTGGGGATACTCGGCCCGCCGATCTTGGTCGAGCGTAACATAGGGGCCATCCAGGGGAAAGCATAGAGTCGCGGCTGGAGCGAAAGTGGAATCTGTGGTTTCTGGCGTTCTTCGTTTAACCCCAAGCCCGACGGGCTGGGCGCAGTCGCACAGGTGGTTGGCCCTACATTGAAAGGCGGTCCTATTCCGACAGCGATTCAGATTCTACGCGACCTCTCGAATCGCCAAGTGCAGCGTCTGCCGGAACTGCTTCGTTAGAGGCACCTTGTTGCCGACCTACTTACGCAGGGCTCACCTGCAAGCCCCTTTCAGAGTTCCGCGAAGAGCCAAAGAAAAAGGGACATGAGCGCCCCATATTCGGCACCCACGCCCCTAATGAAAATGCTTGTGTAACGCGTCCTACTTCTTCTTTTCAGCCTTGGCAACTTTGAAGCCTTTGGCGAACGCCTTGTCGCCGAAGACGAGCTTGGCTTGTTCGTCGTCTTTGGCCTTGGCCACCTTGCCTTTGCATCCGCCACAGCAGAAGCAAACGTCAACGCCAGCCACCTTGGTCGCGGTGTCCGGGTTGCACTTGCCGCCGGTTAAAGGACATTTGGCTTGCTTCGCCTGTCCAGTGGCGACCAACTGAATGTTCGCCTTCGTTGCGTACTTGTCCGCGTTCTTCTTGAAGGCCCCGGTACAACCGGCGCAGCAGAGGAACACCTTGCCGCCTTTGTAGTCCACGGCGACGGACTTGTTAACGGCCTTCCCCGAGATGGGACACGTTGCGCTGCATTTCTTCTCGGCGGCCGCCGCAGCACATTTCGTGGCGCACCCACCGCTCTCGGCGGCGCACGAAGCACTCTTAGCACAGGGTGCTTTCTTCTCATCCGCACTGACTCCGTACGTCAAGGCGAAAACGAGAAGGACTGCAGCACCCACGGAAAGACATTTTGCCATACCTGATCCCCTTACTTTGCAGATTCGATTCACAGCGATTTTCGTTCAGGTCCGGCGCACACCGAACCATCAGCCTGAACAGCATTACCGATAAGCGCCCCAAGTCTTCACGGCACTGTAGGAGAATCACGTGACAACGGAAGGAAAAACCGGAAGTTTCTCTGAGACTGACTCTGCGGAGCGATGCCGTTGCTGCCCCACAGAACTGCATCGTGATCCAAACGACGATATGACACCGATCGCGAAGCACAGTTGGTCGCGAGATTACCACCTACATACCTCCACGTCCAACAATGCCGATCAGATTATTGGCGCGGATATCGAGCCGCGCGTTCCAGCGTCAGACTGATGCTAGTTTGACCTACTCGCCATTTCGCGTAATCTGCTTGCCAGCGGCCACGACGATTTGAAGTTGTCGACTGGTTCGTCTATCTTCAAAGTAGAAACTGCATCGAACGTCAATGGCCTAACAGTAGCCATTGTTACAGCCGTTGCCTCGCTTCATCTCAATGAGCAAGAGAAGACATGGTTGATTTTGAATACTTGTACAGAGGACTCTGTGGACTGGCGCGTGCGCATCAAGCAAATCCTTTTGTGGGGCATCTGGGCGCGGCGGTGATCGCCGGGTACTTCTTTGGCGAGGATCATCACGATCTCGACAGCAAGGTGTTCGACGCGATCGAAAGAGACCTGGAACGCATCATTCGTGGCGAGGAGTCCGTGTGGTACGATCCGAAGAAGACGGGAATCACGATCCCCGAACTGTTTGGACCTTTTCCCGACGAGGAGCCACAAGAGGAACAGATTTCGGCCATCGCCAAGGCACTGTTCGCGAACATAGGCAAGACACGCCAGTCGGGGCATAACGTCATATTCGCGGCGACTGCTATCAGGGCTCTCCATGATCATCCGGTATACGCAACCCCGTCGATCATCGGCGGCATTCAAAGACTGATCGAATCGTTCAACACTGCCGGGCCGGGCCGCGGGTATTTCGGCAAGCAGCGTGGATGGCTCAATGGCGACAAGGTGCCCGTTCGAGTGGACGAGGGCTTTCCGCTCTACACGTCGCTACACGCGATGGCAACGGCCGTAATCGACGAGCTACTTCGTTCGGCGTCCATCCGCCGGCAGGGCTTTGGCGGTTTGTTCCACATCATCAATCATGCCGCGGGGCTCATCGAACTGTCTCAATTCGGCTACAACGATCTCGCGCAGAAAGGGCTGGCGGCGCACCATCGCCACGTCCGTTTGTGGAAAGCCCTGCCGGATGTGGAAGAGGAATTGGGGGCGTTAGAAAGCGCGAAACACGATCCCCGAACTCCGGAATACTGGAAACGGACCACGTCATCTCAGTGGTCCGCTTGGCTAACGCATCGGATTAAGACTCTCTACGGCTTCTCCAGCCTTGTACGTTTCGTCGAGGATCCGACGAAACGCAAGGCGGCGGAAGAGAAGTTTCTCTACCTCATGGCGTAGCGAACCGCACGCAGTTCTTCACTCGCGCCGCTCACGATGCTGCAATGAACGCTTGACCTACTGCTTGCTCGGGCAACACTTGGAAGCCGCAGCCGCCGAACAGGGCTTTGCCCCGCATGCAGGCTTGGCACACTTCGCTGCTGCATTCGCCGCGCCACAGGGCTTGGCTGCCGGGCGGCATTGAGGCTTCTGTGCCTTCGGGCAGCACTTGGGAGCAGCAGCGGCCGCGCAAGACTTTGCACCGCACGCAGGTTGTCCACACTTGGCGGCTGCTTTCGCAGGGCAGCAAGGCTTAGCCGCTGGGCAACATGTCGGTTTTCTTGCCTTCGGACAAGAGCATTTGGATCCGGCAGCCGAACACGCCTTCCCACCACATCCACACTTGCTGCACTTGCAGGCGCAGCATTTCTTGGCCGTAACCGCTGGACAGCATGGTTTCGCCGCCGGGCAACAACTCGACTTCTGTACCTTCGGGCAGCATTTGGGAGCAGCGGCAGCCGAACAGGGCTTTGCCCCACATGCAGGTTTGCCACACTTGGCGGCTGCTTTCGGCGGACAACATGGCTTAGCCGCCTGACCGCATTTCGACTTCTGTGCCTTCGGGCAGCAGCATTTGGGAGCGGCGGCCGAGCAGGGCTTCGCACCGCATGCAGGTTTGCCACACTTGGCGGCTGCTTTCGGCGGACAACATGGTTTAGCCGCCTGACCGCACTTCGACTTCTGTGCCTTCGGGCAGCAGCATTTGGGAGCAGCGGCCGCACAGGGCTTCGCACCGCATGCAGGTTTGCCACACTTGGCGGCTGCTTTCGGCGGACAACATGGCTTGGCCGCCTGACCGCACTTCGACTTCTGTGCCTTCGGGCAGCACTTGGGTGCGGCGGCAGCCGAGCAAGGCTTTGCTCCGCATACGGACTTGCCACACTCGGCGGCTGCTTTAGCCGCGCAACATGGTTTGGCCGCCGGGGAGCAACCTGGCTTCTCTGCTTTCGGACAACATTTAGAGGCAGCGGCAGCCGCACAGGCCTTTGCACCGCAACCGGCCTGTCCACATTTGGAGGCCGCCGGGCAAGTTGCACAGTCTTTCTTTGCTGCGTCCGCCGGGCAGCAACTCGGCTTCGGCGCGTCCAAACCGTACCCGGGAATGGGAATCGGCGGGGCAACGGATTCTTCTTCGGAAGCCGCCAGCGACGCCTGAAACACAAGGCACCAGACCAGCATGGCTATCCACAACAAGGACACACGAGACGATGCGAATCGCTCCATTGTTCTCTCCTTTCAAAGATGAGATTTCTCAAATGCCCACGAGTGGGCGGACAAGATGATTCTGTCTACACGTACGACTCCTCGGGCCAACATTCGATAAGACACAGCCCACGCTCCAGGAGAATGGGCACGCATGGATCGACGACTCGATAGTAAATGTTGTTACCGGTGCGCGTGGCGGCCAGAAAACCTCGATCAACCAGCCGTTGGAGCTGATTCGAGACCGCCTGCGGCTTCATATCGACCGCGGCGGCCAGGTCTGTGACACACATCTGGCCTTCACGCACCAAGGCATGAAGCAGACGCAAACGTGTGTCGTTGGCGAACACCTTGAACAAACGCGCAAGCGCCCCAGCGTCGTCGGGATCCAGCAATGGACGTTTCTTCACACTCACCCGCCCAACGGGTCGGTTCTTAACCATGCTAGCAGCCTTGGTGCTCATAGTAATTACACGCTACAGTGTAATAGCGAAGTGTCAAGATGTATAGGCCGAAGCTCTTGGCATCTGGCTTGAGACACAAAGGTTGGGCCAGCGAGACATAAAGGTTGGAACACTTTCCAGTCAATAGGGTAGAGGACACCCGCTTTTGCGCGCTCATGGGCGGTCAAGTCGAACCCTACTCCCACTTCATCGAAAGGTATGCCCTCGAAGTCCGAACGTCAGAAATGGACCGCTCTAAGTTGGTCTTGGACAGAAATGTCGTCAATCCAGTCACTAAGTCTGTCATGACGAGACGCAAAGACTATCAAGGCGGCCAATCGAGCCGGGGCGAGTCGGTCAGTTCGCTTTCTTAAGTGTAGAAAGTTGGACGTCGACGTGAGTTTGTCAGGAAGACAGTCGTGGCAGTCACAGTTTTCTCGACAGACTATCTCTTTGCTGCAGCTGGCGATACTCTCGGTAGTCGTTGTGCTTTAGCTGCATGACAGCTCTTTCCGTAATCATCCGCCCACGAGGGCGCAGATTGATCGCTTTGTACCCGAGGGTCATAATTGGGCAATTCATTCGATCCTCCAAACAAAGGCCTACTGTGGAGATTTCCGTTATGCGTTGTCTGGCCACATCCGTACTCCTTGTCTTGCTCGCCGACCTCCTGGCCGCTGCCGAGCCCCGGGTGTTGATTTCCAATGCCACCCACGATGCAGCGACTTGGCGATACACGATTGACAAACCCGGCGAGGGCTGGATCAAGCCCGACTTCGATGACAGCAAGTGGACAGAGGGCAAGGCGGGTTTCGGCGTCACCGATTATGTCACGCCGCCGGCTAGCATCGGTACTCCTTGGACGACGCGCGACATCTGGCTACGCAAGACGATCGACGTGCCCGCCCCTATCGACTTCAGCTTAGCAGGCATGATCGTCCGACATGACGAGGATGTCGGGGTGTATGTTAACGGCACCATGGTCTTCTCCGCCAACGGTTTCAACATGCGGTGGACCGCTTACGATGTGAGCAAGGAGCTGAGGGACACACTGAGAGTGGGCAAGAACCTCGTCGCTGTCCATGTCTCCCAGACCGGCGGCGGGCAATACATCGATGTCGGCCTCGTGCTCG
>CAZUAH010000356.1:0-14136 GCA_964617665.1 uncultured Pirellulaceae bacterium | reverse complement strand
AGGGGCAGGCTACGGTTGACCTTCCTCAGGAGATTGAGATTCTCCGCATATGGGCCCGCGCCGACGGCTACGTACCGCTTTTCGCTCACTGGTGGTCCAAGACACAGGCCGATGGCCACCTGATTCCCGAGGAGTTCACCTTCGAATTCTCGAAAGGAGCGGTGATCGGCGGCTTCGTCAAGAACCAGGACGGTCAGCCCATCGAGGGCGCAAAGGTCGAAGTGAGTCGTCGCGTTGGATGGGAGGAACAGCAGCAGCGCCCCTGCTTCGGCACGTGGCTGGCCACTGGAGATGCAGCACGGATTACGGATGCTGCGGGGAAATGGACCTTGGATAATGTTCCCGAGGGCGACCGGGAAGAACTGAGCGTCAAGCTCAGCCACCCGGACTATATCAGTGATCCCGACTGGGGTGTCATGCAAGGGGCAGCGAAGATTACTACAGCTAAACTTCGGGAGCAGACAGGGACTATTGTCATGGCGCGAGGCATAAGCGTGACTGGCACCGTCACCGATCCTGCCGGAAAACCGGCCGCGGGTGCTGTCGTCGTGTGGGGCGACGATCCGTATCTGATGTGGGGAAGCCAGGAAGTCCGCACGGACAAGCGAGGCGTGTACCACTTTGCCCCGTTGCCGCCCGCGACGGTGGCCGTGACCGTGATGGCCAAGGGGTGGGCTCCCGACCTGAAGAAGATCACGATTACCAATGAGAACCCGCCAGTCGATTTCCAACTGAAGCCCGGCAAGACACTTCGACTCCGGTTCGTGGACGAATCAGGCAAACCCGTGCCCAACGTCTTTGTTGGGATCGAAGGATGGCGTAGCGCGAAGTCGCTGTACAACCACCGACATCCCAATGTGCTTGACACGAAGATCCCTGTGAAGGCCGACAAAAACGGCGTGTACGAATGGAAATGGGCGCCGCATGACCAGGTGTACTACGGCTTCGGAAAAGAAGGGTATCGGTCAGTAGAGGCCGCCCCGTATACCGCTGACGGCCAAGAACACGACGTCCAACTGCGGCGGTAACCTTTGGGCTCACCGCTCATCGCAGTGACTTCGTTGGGACAGAACGCTCCACAAGCCGCTGGGCCCATCATCCGTATCGGAACGCCTTAGCATCGGCCAAACAATCACTGTCGCGTTCGGAGTGGCGTAAGCTTCCAGCTTGCGAGCATTACGCACCGCAAACTGAAAGCTTACGCCACTTATTTTTCTCGGCCGATGCTTAGTGCATTTCCCAACCTGCAGCCCTTTGGTACAGTGAAACAATGGTGTAGCTATTGTCAGTCCCGTCAAGACTGCGTCGAGAGCTTCTGCCATTACGCATCGCCTGTGAGGTGCAGAGCCATGTCCGATGTGAGATTTCTGGGCAAGCCTCCGAAGTCGCCGGAGCAGATTCGTCGTATCCTGAAATCCATTCACGCAGCGAATGAATCGTACCCCCCTGGGCCATATATGAAGGGATTACCCAAATCCCACAACTCTTACGTTCGAGCGCATGCTGCATACCACCTGAAGTCCCATCGGAACTCAACTCCGAGGGAACCGTGGCGACGAGAGCCTGGTTGTGGCCTCGATTCGTTAGTTCGACGGGGTGGATTTGTCGGCGGAACTGCAGGGCTCCTTTTCGGCCTGAATCTCGGTTTCGCCATCTCTATCATGATCGGTAACGCTTCGCTGTTCGCCGCTGCACCAGTCGTGTTTTCATTGATCTGTTGTGCTCGCGGGTTCACCGTCGGAAGGCTTCGAATCGTCGAGAGCCGCCAAGATCTGTTCGCCAAATGTACGGCGAGCCGCTGGTGATGGCGGATGATCGCCGAGCCACCGCACCCGTGCTACGAACGCCTTGGGCGTAGTGCGGATGGTAGCCGGGGTGGTACACTGAGCTATGTCTCGGCTGTATCGTATGTAGTGGGCATGGGCATCCGCCACGCCAACCACTCCGCATCCGCGTCAACCATCAGGTCGCAGTATCACAATCGCAGGAGACTTCCGACGTGCATGTTGTTCGTTTCCCATTTGCAGTTCTGGGGCTCTTGGCGGTATCGCCCGCCTTGGGTGGAGGGATTATTCCCGACCGAATCAACCAAATCATCATCCAAGGACGATTCGCGACCCCGACGCCTGGGTTTATGGTGGTGTTTTCCTCGAATCGTGTTACCGATGAACGTGAGCGCCTGTTGACGACCGTTCCGGTGGCGTCGCTTGCCAATGTCAAGAATAGCCAAGATCACGTGGCGATAAAGCTCTATGGGAAACCGGCCTCGCAGCCGGGGCGATTTGATTACTTCTTCGGCACCTTGCACGATGCCGATCGGCCATGGAATAACGGTGACGACTTCCGCTGGGAGGACTGGGAGAAATGCTCGCCCGACATCTGGGACCACGTCTGCATCCTATCGCTGCCGCCCGATGGGCGTGCCAGAGCACCGATGGGGATCATTACCGACGTGACGATTCGCAAGGGAGGCAAGATCCTATTCGATTCGCGGGCTAGAGAATCGTATCCCAACAAGAGGCCCATCAATCCCGCCCTGAAGCCGTTGAACATCACGCCCCAACGTGGAAGGTACCCCGTGCTGAATCTGGCCGACCACATGGCAAAGTTCAGAACGGAATACTACGAGCTCGGCGATAGCCCGGTTCTCCACTTGGCATACTCGGACTTGGGACAAACCGAAAAGGCCAAGTATGCCAATCGAGGCAGGAATTGGTGCAGCGAGTTCACGTCGTACGTCTACCGGCAGAATGACATCATGACGCCCGATCCGAACAGCAGCGATGTTCATTGGCAGAACATGCGCGAGTTCTTCGAGAAGAACGGCGAAGTCTATACGTTGCGAGACGTTGCTGGCTGGCCGAATCAGAGAAAGATCGCAACCATCAAGCCGGGGTCGTTCGTTTCGATCCTGATCGGAGAAAACACACACTCGCTTATCTTCACGACCTGGATCGCTGCGGGCTACAATCCCATCACGCAGTTCGCTGCACTGTCCGGCAACAACAAGGGAATGGTCTGGTCGCACGCTCCCATGAAACTCCCGACGGCCGATCAATTCCAAGGCATGACGCCGGAACAGATAAGCGATTATGACCAGAAGGTGTATTTCGGCGTTCCGTCTTCAAACGAGAGATAGCATTCCATGCGTTGTTGCCAACGACCGCCGCGGTGTCGGCTTCTGCGTGTCATCACGATTGCCGTCTGCGCAATCCTTCCCTTGGCGGGTGAACTGCTTGCCGAGCAACCGCGAACTTAGACGAGTGCTGACGGCAAGTTCAAGGTCGAAGCGGAATTGGTTGAGGTTCGCGACGACGGAATCTGGCTTCGCAAATTGGATGGCAGCGTCATCACTGTTCCGCTGGCGATGATCAGCAAAGCAGACCGAGAGTACGTGAAGCAGGCAACTCAGCCGTCGTCCCCTCGGATGAGCGCCGCCGAGAGGGAGGAATTCCTCGCAAGCCTGCCGGAATGGAAGAAAAGACGCGTCGCCTTGGATCAAATGCACCGGGTCGAGGAATTCCGGATCTTCTACGCGCTGACCGGACATGATGCTTTGCCCGATCCCATGGACAGCAACGACAACGGCGTGCCGGACAAGATCGAGAATATCGCAATCCAACTGGTCGTTGCCCGATCCGTCTACGTGGATGTGATGAAACTCCGGCACCCGCTTGAAAGCCCGCGGTACAAGGACGCGAAGTATGTCGACGTGCACGTCGCTACCATGCCGCTCGATCCAAATGCGAAGAAATCGAATGGCCAAGCAGGCGATGCGATCATCAACTTCAACCGGCCGACTGACCCCGAGGGTGGTTATCCGGCGATAACGATTGACATCTCGAACGATCTCAAGTTCGACAACCTGACTCCCGCCCACGAGCTGTTCCATTCGTTCCAGTACGGCTACACGATGTTCAAGACCAGTTGGTTCTTGGAGGGTACTGCGCGATGGGCAGAGTTTGCACTACGTGCCGGCGCAGGACAGCCGGGCTATCTACCAAAGACCAAACAGGAAATACAGGAACTGTTCAATGCGAAGTACGAGGCGAGCAAATTCTGGTACACACTCGCCTCAATGTCCGACACCCAGGGCAAGTTGCGCATTCCAATCGAACTGCGCAGGACCAGATACATCGGAAACACCAAAACCGTGATCGAGGACGACGTGTTGTACGGTTCGGCGTTCACGAAAAAGCTCCTGGAATCGCTTGATCGCACGGATGACGTTGCCTCGCAAGAGAACAACCTGGAACCATACGGCTGGAAGGAAGCACGCCAAAGATCGGCCGAGAACAACCCATATATCTGGTCTGCTACTGTTGAAGTGGTGCGCGATTCGCTGCGGCGTTCACCCCAGGTGTGGACGATGTTGCGGGCACTCGGGCCATCAACCTGAGTCTGAATTGCGCACTGCGCTACGGATTCATAGGTGAAGCGTTACCGCTCCCGATCAGTCTCGACCGATCACGGCCTTGACGGCGGTGCAGGGCTCCGACTCGTTGCCCTGTCGATCAACCGCAGTGACCCGGTAGTAGAGAGCGGTTCCGGGCGCCATGCCCCAATCCACGAAGCGAGCGTCCTTCGGCGAACCAACCAAATCAGCGCGCGACGGCTGCGCATTCGGCTGAGTTGAAGCGTACACGCTGTAATGATCGAAGTCTTTCTCGGGCGATAGGTCCCACTCGAGTACCACGTGTGTCGAGCCCGTTCCCGACACGTGGAAGTGCGCCGGAGGACTGGGCGGATTCACGTCACCGGCGACCTCACCTGTGTTCGCAACGGCATACTTGCTCTCCAGCCCGGACCACTCCTGCGCGGCAACCGCGTACTGCCCGTCGGGCAAACCGGTGATCTGTGTGTTGGCGAGGAGGTTCTTTGCGACGCTCCATTGGTGATCTTCCCAACGATAGACCTTGTATCCTGCGATCTCTCGATGCATCTTGGCCGGCATCCACGTGAGCGTGCCTGCTTCGAAACGAACATTCTCGGGTGTTGCGGGACGTTTCCATACGGCCACCCACACGTCCGGCTGGCCGATTACGTCCGAGTCGTAGATGATCTTCGTTTCGTCCGGGCTGCAAATCGGAGCCGGGTGTGTAGCTTCGGGATCGGGCACGTCGGAACTCCAACCTGCGTAGGACGATCCGTGGTACGCAATCGGCGTGACCTTGCCCGTTGCCAGTTCGGTGACGTAGACCAGGTTGCCGTACGGGCCGCGCGCGGGCGCATCCGCCACGTGTAACTCGCCAGACGTGATACTGAAGCCGCCGTGTCCTCCCGTCATTGTGTTGACCAGCTCTTTTCGCGTTTGGCCATCGTGTGAGATCAGCCAAATGCCGCCGTCGCGGAACACGCCCAACCACGACCCGCCCGGCGTCCAATCCGGATGCCCACCGCCCGGTGGCAGACGCCGCACATGGCCGTCGAGCGTCACGATCCACTCGGTGCGAGCCCGTTGGCCCGGCTTGGCGGGATCGGTGTTGCTGTTGATGAACACGCTCTGGTCGTTCTTCTTTGTGAAACGCACGCGATGAGTGGGAATACCGGGCTCCAGCTTCCAGTGTTTACCGGTTTTGGAATCGACGACCACCAGCATAGTCGCGTGCCGGTCCTGTCCACCCCACCGCAACAGGAAGTGCCGTTCATCCGGATGCGGCGGCGTAAGCTCTGAAAAACGACGATTCTCGATTGTCATCGGAAACGGAACGGATGCGATTTCCTCGACCGTGCCGTCGCGCACATCCAAGGTCATGACTGTCGTACGCTCCTCGTCGGCGCGCGCGAAGTACATGATGTGCGGCTGATTGGGGCTCCAGTGGGGCGCGCGACAAGAGCCGCGGTCCGCCGGTGGCGGCAGAGGCCGGATGTGCGTGCCGTCCGCGTCCATCAGCCAGTACCGACCGCCGGGCCGGCGCGAGATCCACATGATCGTGCTGCCGTTAGCGTTCCATGCGAGGATGTCGTAATACACGTGGCGTTCAACGGCGGGATGGTCGGTCATACGCCAGACTTCACGCCCCGTGACCGGATCCGTGTGCACGGTCCTCTCGCCGGCCTTGGGATCGACGCAAGACGGCTTGTCGCCCCGCCGGGCTGCCTGTCGGATCAGCCCCGCATAGAGCACCGTCTTGGGCCGCGGCGGCACGACAGAGGTGTTTTGCAGGGCGGCCTTCTCCTTATCGTTCAGCACACCAGTGATCCGAAGGGAACAGATTTCGACGTGATTGCCGTCTCCGTGCGCGTACAGCATCACCGACAGTTTTCCCTCTTTCGCCTCCCAGCCCGTGGCATTCGGGATGTCGATCACAAACAAGCCAGGTTCGTCCACGCTACAAACGGTCCTCTTCGGCCACGGCTTACCCCCGCTCAACTTCGCGCCAAAACCGCCGGACATCCCGGCGACATCAATGACAAGAAACGGCGTGGCCTCGATGTTCACCTTGTCGTATCGTTTCGCAGCGCAAGTACCCCACGTGACTTCGCCGCCCGGCAGATCGGCAATGACCAGCCGTCCTTTGGAAGCCTCAACCCGAGCTGGTGCCTTTGGGTTGCCCGCGTGCCAACCCCCATCGCTGAAATCGTCGACAACGTCAGCAAGAGACGCCGGCGCGCAGATCAGTCCAAGAGCCCAAAACACGAGAGTGAGTCTGCAGCGAAGCGGTTTGGCCATCACGATTCCTCCGTGTGGATTGCCGTCCTGTTTCACGTTTCCTACAGGCTCTCCAGCCATCCTTCCTTCAGCCTCGCCCCGTGCGCCTGGGGGTGGCCGTTTCGCCGTGCGCCGAAAATCAGCCACTTGTTGTCCGCTGTCATGTAGGGGTGCGCGTGGCTCCATTGCTTGCCGTCGTACTCCGTGCGGCTGAAGCACGCCCGTTTGCAGCGACCCGTCGCGAAGCTGCCGATGTAGATCGGTATGCCCTTCTCGCCGCAGTCGCCGATCCAGTACTTCCCATCGCGCGAGACGCTGATATGCCCAAAACGTTTGCCCTCGTGCACTAGCCGAGGCTTCTCGTCGCCGACCTTCGCGCTCCAGATGTTCCCTTTCGTTGTTGCGTTGGAGCCCGTGGAGAAGAATACGCCGCTGGTGTCGCCAATCCATGCCTCATGGCCGGTTGGGCGCAACGTGTACGGCTGGTCCGCCGGAAACCGCTTTTCGGTGCCGCCGATCTCCAACTCGCTCAGCAGCACTACCTTCACGTCCGGCATCTGGTTCAATTGAATCAACACACGGTTGCGGCCGTCACGCGAAAACTGCTCGTGTTTGGCGTGATAGCCCGGTTTGTCCAGGAGCACGCACCACTGGTTCGTCTCGATATCCAACAGATGCACCTTGGACGGTCCGCCTTCCGGCTCTCGGACGCTCACAGCATAGTAACGATAGTCGGGCGACACCGTGCCATAGCTGTAGCTGCCTCGCTCCGGCGGCAGTTCCGCAACGTCTTCCACCTGTAAAGTCAGATAGCTGCAGCGGCGCAGCATCTTCTTGCCATCCACGGTCTGGGCGAAATACAGCCACTTGCCCCAGGCATGAAATGCCGGGAAGGGCGGTTTCCCGGAGAGGATCTCATGATTCGAGCCATCCTGCAGATCCAGAACACTGATGCCACCGGGCTTGTTCGGCAGGGGATAGTAGCGGATGGCGATGCGACGGCCTGTAGCATCGCCATAAGGCTGCTCGCCATAGATGTTGTCCGCAGGCCGTTCATCCGCGCCCAACAGGTAGACTTCGGCGCCGCTTTCGCCGTCGATTTCGATGGGCCGCCCCAGCCCCTTGCTGTCTCCCGCGTAGAGGTTTGCCGCCATAGCCATCGTGGACATCAGAACGAACAGGCGTCGCATAATTCCCTCCCCGACCATCCCACAAGCACTGAACGGACGGTTCCTTACGAATTGACATGGGATAAACGGATGGCGGTTTCCATCCTCTTCAGCACGTGTAGCGTATCGAAAGGGCAAGGTATCGTCCAGCATTGGCCGAGTCGTTACATCACCGGTTAGGCGACGGCGCGATACTAGGGGTGTCGAACTCCGATTGTCTTCAGGTCGAACGGCTCGTCGCTTTCGCCGCCTGGGATGGTCTCGATGGTGAATCTCGTGTAGCCGATTCGCGATGTCTTGCCGTCTTCGCGGATTTCGTCAACAAACAGCTGATACGTTTCGGGCGGAACATCGGTGATGCGGAAACTGCCGTCGTCCTTGACGGCAACGTCGCTTTTCACATAGTTCTTGCCTGCCGGCGATGCGAGGAACTGGCCATATGCGGCCCACGTGGGATCTTTCGCACCCGTCATGAAGCCCATTGGCGGTGCATTCGGTGCGAGTCGGATCTTGACGTGTTCCCAGTTGTCACGGCCGCTGAACTCGCCAATCACCGGCCGGCCCTTTCCGCCGAATACCAGCGGTGTTGGCTTGCCGGCGTTCACCTCGACGAACTGAACCGGGCGATATGAGGCGCCGTCTGTACCGGGCGGCCGCATGACGCGGGACACTTGCGCCAGGCCAGGTGGCACTTTACGAACATGGAAACGACCTTGTGCATCGGTCTTGACCGATTCGTGCATGGACAGAATCAAATGAAACTTTCTACCCACGCGAGTGCGTGCACCGATGTCGATTGTCTCGCCCACACCGGGAACATTACCCCACATTACGCGTCCTTCGATTTCGCCCCACGGCTCCAAGATCACATCGGCACCGTCGAGTAGGTCCTCGAACGACATCGCCGCGAAACCCGTCGGATGGCCAATCGCCACAGCGGCGGGCGATAGCTCTGTTGGCAATTTGAATCGACCCTGGCGATCGGCGGTGACCGCGGTGGGGCGGCTCCATCGGTCACGCCGACTGGCATCGGGATCGAGTGGGCGAACGGTGATTTCCCCGTCTTTGACGCGCACAGTACGAGCAGCCGTGGCCACGACGATTTGCGCATCGACGGCAGAATCGCCAGCGGGAGTCAAAACGCGACGTGCTACGCCCGGATCGCGCTCGAGACGAATGTCCAGCGTCCCCGGCTCGCCGGGCCGTCCGTAGATAACGTAGGGGCCAGGTAGGTCCCTGGCGACGTCGGGATTGCCGCCAAGCCGTGGTGCCTCGTCTCCGCTCAGTTGTTTGATAGGAGGTGTAAGAAACGGTTTGTACCCCTCTGCCTCCACACGCAGAACCTGCTCGCGATACCCGCGCCGATCGGGTGGCGGCCATTGGAGTTTGCCATCGTTGAACGCGTGGATTGTGTGTGACTGCCACTGCCAGCCGATGTCTTCCATGTGATTTGTACCGGCCAGCGCAATGAGTTCCGGAATGGGCTTGCCCGTAGTAGCATCTACAACGCGGGCGGCAAAGAAGGCATTCGCCGACGGTACGAACGCGTCTTCTTCCTTTTTGTCAGTGGTCTTCCGATCGGCTCTGGTTGCCTCGCTAATTGGGCGGGCATCCTCCGCAGAGTAAACGGAAGTCGGCGTGGTGAACCACGCCAACAGGAAGACCTGCAACACTAGAGACCACAGTGGCCAATGAGTCCTCTCGCGCTGGTGTGCGATACGCGGTAGACAACAACTGGGATTGCTTGACGACATCTTTCCACCTCCAATTCGCTTCGGTGGGCCACTGCAATCCGACATATGATGTTCTGCCACGAGCGGACTGCAGCCGGTGCATCCCCTTTGTGCCAAATCAAAGACCAGCACGCCAGTGGGCCTCGAACCGATTGAGGGGATTTCAGAAACGCAGTGGGTACACAGCCAACGGGAGCACGCGCGGGGGCAATCGGTTTTGACATGCCCCGAATGTCCCGCTAGATTGGTGGATGCAGTCCGTTACGCTACGAACTCTCTGTGGAATGGAGAATCTGATGCGAAATCCTTCGAGAACCGTGATCGTTGCTGGGGCACGCGCCTTGCTTCTATGGCTGCCTATCGTAGTGCTTGGCTGCGTCCCGTGTTTGACAGATGCTGCGAATGCGGACGATGTCGCCAGTCTGGCCGCCGCCACTTCAACATCATCTAACGCACAGGTCGACCCGGACAAACTGGGCTTTGACGAGATCATCTTTGTCAAACGCAAGCCCTACTCTTCGGATCACTATTACACGGACATCAACAACGGCACCAGTCCTGACCGATTCCTGCCCGACAACGGCATCTTCATCTACAACCTCCGCACGCAGACCGAACGCCCTGTCGTGACAGCCGCTGAAATGCCCGGTGGCAAAGGCTTCATTGGCAAGATCAGTTTGTCCTTTGATGCCCAAAAGGTCATTTTTGACTTTCGGCAGGATCCCGCTTCCGGCTTCCGTATTTGGGAAGTGAACACAGACGGCACAGGGCTGCGGCAGGTATCGTTCCCGCCGGATAACGAGGCGGAAAAGGCGGCTCGGTGGAGGAATGGCTGGCACACTGACGATATCCATCCGTGCTATCTGCCGGACGGCAAGATCATCTTCTCGTCGACGCGCTGCGAACATACCGTCCTGTGCGGTGGATCGGCCGCCCTCGTGGCTCCAGGTCTGCATCGAATGGATGCTGACGGCACCCATGTCGAACAGATCACTCGCAGCCCCGTCAGCGAGTTCTGCCCCGTAGTTCTGGATGACGGCCGGGTGATGTACCACCGCTGGGAATACGTCGACAAAGGCGCCCGCGTCGGCAAGACCATCTGGACCATGAATCCCGACGGGACCAGGCCGCTGGGACTCTACGGCGTGGCCGACGACACCACCACTGTCTACATGTACCCTCAACCCATTCCCGGCAGCGATCATAGCTTTGTTTGTGTGGGAACCTGCCACTTTCCACAAGGAGGCTGCCTGGGAGCGGTCATGCTGGTCGATTTCGGCAAGGGGATCCGCGCTCGTGGTCCGGATCCGGATGAAGCTGACTACATCCGAAGCGATGATCGGTATTCGGTAACGAATATCACACCGCATGTGTTCATCGAACGCCGGACAGAGCCGGGGTGGCATTTCTTGACCGAACAAGGCGGATACGTACACGATCGGAACGGCCAGAAGGGGCATCTCTACACCCATCCTTATCCCGTCAGCGATCGCGAGTTCCTGGTCTCCTACAAGGTTGACCCCACGCATCACTACAAAAACGTTGCCGACGCGTACGCTCTGTATCTGATTGATACAGAAGGCAACCATCATCTCGTTTACGCCGATGATCAACTCTCCTGCTGGCATCCCACGCCGCTAGTCGCGCGGCACGTCCCGCCTGCAGTGCAACCTTCGCGGGAATCGGAATACGCGGCTAGCAGCCGGGCACGGTGCGTCTTGACAAATGTCTACCACGGCATGGAGGACGTTGAACCGGGGGAAGTCAAATGGCTGCGAATCAATGAGGCACTGCCGCGATACTGGTCCACCGGCAGACGCTGGGGAACGTCGCTGAGCAGCTCAAGCTGGAAGGCTGCCCTGTGGCCGCGGGTGCAGTGGGGGGTCGTGCCCGTGGAAGAAGACGGGTCAGCCCACTTTGTGGTACCGGCCAATCGCAGCGTCTTCTTTCAGGCTCTCGACGAGAACTTCAGGGAGATTCAGCGAGAGAGGACTTATGTGAATTACGCACCTGGCGAGGTCCGTTCTTGCACTGGCTGTCATGGACAATCCAATCGCACCGCATTACCTGGCGAGACGCCAACGCCGTTGGCGTTGCTGCGGGCGCCGAACACGCCCCAGCCTCAACCGTGTGACCTTGTGGAAAACGGCGGCGATGGGTGTGCGGGGCAGGTGATTCACTATCCCACCGACATCCAACCGCTGTTCGACGCCAAGTGCGTTTCGTGCCACGGCGAGAGTGATCCGGCTGGGGGGCTGCGACTAACTGGGGAAGTCACGCAGTACTACAACACGTCGTACGAAGAGCTTGCCCGAAAGCAGTTGGCGGGTCCGATCATCCCCGAATTCACATCATTTCGGCAAGGGGATCGAGGTAACTACAACGGCGCGTACCTTCCGCCCGGCAACCTGGGGTGTGCCAAGAGTACGATGATCGACATTCTGGCCAATTCCGATCATCCGAAAAACGCCGAAGATGACCATTCCCGGATGCTGACCAAAATCGAATTGATGATTCTTAGCCGCTGGGTGGATTCCAACTATCAATTCTACGGCAGCTACTTCGGCCGGCACCATCCGCAATGGTTGAACCCGGATCCCGGGAAACCCTCGTACGAACCAGCGGATTTCCGACGCAAGGCAACGTTCGAGGAAGCGATCAGCTTTCTCGCTCCAGAGTGGCACCGGTAGCTGTGGGGCGGGTGAGCCGACCGACGATTGTCTAAGGGTGTGCAGTACCCTGTGGCAGTGCGGACGGCTTGCGCGGGAGGGCGAAGCTCCTGCTGAGCCGCTCTTTGCTGCAGTTCGTCCCTATGCGGCTCGGCAGGAGCCTCGCCCTCCCAGCACGGGGTGAGGACGGAAGACACATCTTCCCAACAGAATCTCGTGGTGAACCAAAAGAGAATCCCGCCGGTGCCAGGGCATGGGCGGCGTTGGTGGTTTCAGATTCGGATGGCCGATGGCGACGCGGACGGCATCGAGATTCTCGTTGTCATGAAGAAAGGCGGCAAGATTGTATCTCAGTTCGGGGGCGGCAGGTTTCAACGTCCGGTCTGTCGAAACAGCTCCTCCGTTTCAGTGCGTTTTTCGCGACGATGTAACACGGCGGCAAAGCCTGCAACCGCCACCGCATAGTCAGGCAGGCGTGCTGTTGACACCTTGGTCGCAAGGAGTACGCTGGTGGGCTGTTCCGGGGGACGGTTCCTGTTTACCCCTTTTAGGCTGTCGAGTCGCGTATGAGTCGAAGGATCAAAGTCGATCGCAAACTCCGCCGGGAAAAGAGCAAGTGCAAAAGGGCAGATGGCAGTTCCGCTGCCTGCCGGGACTCCGTGGCGGATGACGCCACAAGTAGGCCGCGCGCGAAGATAACGCTTCGGAAGAAGCTGGTCTTCACGTTGATTGTCCAGTTGCTCCTTCTCGGTGGCGCCGAGTTGACTTGCCGGGTGCTCGGGCTATGGGAACTGCAGGAAACCGCTCACTACATCGCGGACTGGAGCGAGGAGTGGGGGTCGGACTTCTATGTGCTGAGTTCCACAACGGGGGAACATCGAGCCGACATCAATCGCGATGGCATGCGCGATCGGGATCATCGCATCGAGAATACAACGGGAGCCACGCGGATCGTGTGTCTTGGCGACAGTGTCACCTTTGGATACTTGTACAGTGCCTCGGAAAGCTATCCGGCCATTCTCCAGCGAATGTTGGACGAACAGAATCGAAATTGCGAAGTTTTCAATATGGCGCTGCCCGGCTGGTCCACACGCCAGCAGCGATACGCCTACGAACGCATCGCTCGGAAATATCGGCCGGAACATGTTGTTCTTGGCGTTTGCCTGAACGATATTCCCGAGCTGCGCAATAACCTGATCAGGCCGCCTGCATGGATCGCTGTGCCATACAAGCACTCCGCGCTCGTCCGCGCCCTGATGCGCCCGCAGGCCGGGGAGATTCACGAAGTCGAAGAACTATTTTCCTACAGTGATGAGGCGCCGATCAGGGATGGATGGGATCGTTTTTTCGAGGAAGTGCGATTGCTGAATGAGCATGTCACGCGGGACGGCGCCTCGCTGACCGTGTTGTTGTTTCCCTTTCGTTTTCAGGTCATACCTGAGGCACCCGAGGCCATTCCACAGCGGACGATGGCCGCGTTCGTTGGCCGAGAAGGAATCCAATATATTGACCTGCTGCCGACGCTGCAGCGGACTGGCTGGGACGCTTTCGTCGATTACGATCACTTGACCCCGGAAGGAGCCACATCCGTCGCGAAATGTATCCTCGAAAGCGAGCTGCTGGAATCGAGTGCAACGGACACGGAGAAGCAACTCACCGACAGCCCACGCTGACCCCGGCTTTTGTCGGCCGCATCTCGCAGGCCCATCGTACCGACAAAACTCCCAGGCAAGATAGAAGGCGTGAAGTTCTTGTGACTACATTGTTTAACGGCAAGCCGAAGGCGACTGTTTGCCGACCACGTGGAAACGCAGTCGCCTTCGGCTTGCCGTTAAACGAAAAATCCGATCTGACGCCAGAGAACCTGACATGATTTGTCGGTTGTAGCTGCCGTCGCCAGACGGCGGACGCCC
>CAZUAH010000355.1:11024-14206 GCA_964617665.1 uncultured Pirellulaceae bacterium | reverse complement strand
GGGATGCGGGCGATCGACTACATGCAAAGCCGACCGGAAATCGACCCCAAACGGATCGGCTGCACGGGCAATTCCGGCGGCGGTACGCTGACTAGTTACCTGATGGCGTTGGACGAACGGATCACGTGCGCCGCACCGAGCTGTTATCTAACCACACTCAGTCGGCTGACCGAAACCATCGGGCCGCAAGACGCGGAGCAGAATATCCATGGCGCAATCGGATTCGGCATGGACCATCCCGACTATGTGATGATGCGCGCACCGAAACCGACGCTGATGTGCGCTGCCACGCACGACTTCTTCGACATCGGCGGCACATGGGACTGTTTCCGGCAGGCCAAACGGTTCTACGGTCGGATGGGATTTGCCGAGCGGGTCGACTTGATCGAAACGGACGCCCGCCACGGTTTTTCCGGCGAGTTGCGAGTAGGGGCCGTCCGCTGGATGCGCCGCTGGCTGCTCGAGATTGATGATGCCATCACCGAACCGGAGTCCGAGCCCGTCAGCGATGAACAAGCGTTGTGCACGCCGCGTGGCCAAGTCATGTTGCTGTCGGGAGCCCGAAATACGTACGATCTGAACCGTGATCTGGAAGCGAAGTTGGCCAAGGATCGCACCAAGTTCTGGCAGCAAGCGCCCAAAGCCGAGGCGTTGGGCGCTGTTCGGCGGATCACGGGAATCCGTGAGCTGGCTGACCTACCCGAGCCGAAATGCACCGCTGGCGGCTCTGTCGAACGTGAAGGTTATCGAATCGAGAAACTGATTCTCGATCCCGAGCCAGGCGTCCGACTGCCGGCCCTGGCCTTTGTGCCGAAAGAGCACGACGGCCAAGCCTACGTCTATCTACACGCCGACGGTAAACAAGCCGACGCGGCGCCAGGCGGCCCGATCGAGAAACTGGTTCAGGAGGGGCAATTGGTGCTGGCCGTGGACCTCCGGGGCATTGGCGAGACGGCCAGGCAGAAATCCGGCAAACGAGGCATCTCACACTACATTGGCGGTGACTGGAAGGAGCAGTACTTAGCCTATCTGCTAGGCACGTCATACGTGGCCATGCGTACCGAGGACGCGTTGGTCTGTGCCCGGTTTCTCCGAAGCTACCAGGCCGGTGATCAGCCCAACCAAGTGCATCTGATCAGCGTGGGCCGGGCGGGTCCACCGGTTTTGCACGCGGCAGCTTTGGAGCCGCAACTATTCGCTTCCGTCACGCTGAAGAACTGCTTGAACGGTTGGTCCAACGTTGTGCAAACGCCCTTGGCTGTGAACCAGTTCGTGAACGTGGTTCACGGCGCGCTCACAGCCTACGACTTGCCGGATCTGCTAGCCGCGATACCCAAAGACAAGTTGAAGGTGATCGAACCGCTCGACGCGCTGGACCAGCCTGTTGGGACTGACTAAGAAACGGCGGAGAGATAGCCGTTGCTCCCTGCCAGCCTTCGACGCTTGGTTCCCAAGCTTCGCTTCGCGAGAAGTGAAGCAGAGCTTCCAGAGAGTGCGTTCCCAAGCGGAGCTTGGGAACGAGCGAACAAAGGATGTACGCCTTCTACGCCGCTCTTGAAGAATGAGATTTCGGAGGAAGACCGTGAAGCTACTTGCTTTTTTGTCGATGCTTATCATCTTGCCCGCTAGTGCGGGTCTATCCCAGGATACGCCGCCAGCGAGACAGGCCGCTATCGACGCTGTAGGCAAACTGGAACCTCAAGTCCGTCACCTGTCTCTCGAGCTCTGGAAGTACTCCGAAACGGCTCTGCGCGAGCACAAATCGGTGGCCCTTCTCACTGACGTCTTGGAGCGGGAGGGCTTCAAGGTGCAGCGCAAGGTTAGCGGTATGCCTACAGCCTTCATCGCGACGTACGGGACGGGGCAACCAATCATTGGCATCCTGGCCGAGTACGACGCTCTGCCCGGTGTGGGAAACGAGGCGGTGCCTCGACGGGAGCCGAGGAAGGATGGCGTGACCAGCGGACAAGGATGCGGGCATAACGTTTTCGGGGCGGCATCGGTTTGTGGAGCGATCGCCGTGAAGCGAACGATGGAGGCTCGCGGGATAACGGGGACCGTTCGTCTGTACGGGTGTCCTGCCGAAGAAACGCTGGTCGGCAAGGTCTACATGGCCAAGGCCGGCGTCTTTGATGACTTGGACGCGGCCGTCGACTGGCATCCATCTGACATGAACGGGGTAAAGAACAATCCCGGTTTGGCGATGAACAACTTCCAGGTCGAGTTCTTCGGCCAGTCGGCGCACGGTGCAGTGAATCCGTGGGATGGTCGCAGCGCGCTGGATGCAGTGGAACTGATGAACTACGGCGTGAACCTCATGCGCGAGCACGTCGAGCCGACGACGCGGATTCATTATGTCATCCCCGCAGCCGGCGATGCCCCCAACGTCGTGCCCAACTACGCCAAGGTTTGGTACTACGCTCGCGACGTGAACCGCGAGTCGGTCGAACGCTTGTACGAACGCATCCTGAAGGTCGCCAGAGGCGCCGCCATCGCGACCGAAACCACGCACAAAGTCACGCTGCTAACCGGGTGCCATGAATACTTGCTGCTGCGAACACTCCAGGAAAGGCTGCAGGAGCACTTGGAGGCCGTGGGACCGCCAATGTTTACGGACGAGGATCAGCAGTTTGGCCGCACTCTACAGCGGTCTATTGGAATCGCAGAAGAAGGCTTCGACAACACGATCATGCCATTGGATCCGGAGCCGGAAGCACCGTTCGGCGGTTCGACCGACGTGGCCGAAGTCTCCTGGATCACGCCCACCGTTGGATTCCGGATGGCCACCACCGCACAGAGCGTCCCCTGGCACAGTTGGGCCGTCACCGCCTGCCAGGCCAGCGATGCCGGAATCCGAGGCGCTGTCACGGCCACCAAGCTAATCGCGGTCACAGGGGTCGATCTTCTAGCCGATGCAGAACTGCTGAAGAAAGCGAAAGCGGAATTCGCCGAGAAGACGGGAGGCCAACCCTACAAGTCGCCCGTCCCGGACGGCCAATCCTCGCCTCTGCCGAAAGACGAGTCGTAAGCAGGAAGACACGTGTAGCAGACCGGGTGAATTCAAGTCGCTGTTGCGAGGTGTGAAATGAGCATTTGCGGATGCATAAACTGGTTCGTAGTGCCGCCTTCAGGCGGTTCCGGTGCGCAGAACGTTGCTGAAGACCGCCTGAAGGCGGGACTAC
>CAZUAH010000355.1:0-11014 GCA_964617665.1 uncultured Pirellulaceae bacterium | reverse complement strand
GCGGGGGGTGCGGGCGCCCCCCCGGTGCCGCACCCCCCCGCTAGGGGGGAACACCCCACGGCCGTCCACCTGATTCACACGTCGGCTTTTCTGATCGTCCTGTGTGGACTTGCCGTCTCATCCCGTCGCGCCGCAGGCGATGATCTGCTGACAATGCAGTTGAATCAGAACGGGGCATTGTCGATCCGCGCGGGCTCCGATCAACTGCTGCAGGATTCGCTGCCGAAGCTCTACCATTTCGATTGGCTGGAGGACGGCGAGGAGAAGCGCCCTGACTTCCATTGGATGACTCGTCCGACGGCGCAGAAGTACGAGGACAGCGGCAAGGCACTGACGGTCGAGCATCAGTGGGGGCATTACGCCATCGCTTTCAAGGAGACCGAGGACTGCATCGAACTTGACGTTCAAGTCAAGAACTCAACCGACAAGAAGATCGTGCGAATGACGATCTGGTTGACCGGCGGTTTCGAGTTTCCCGAGACGCCGAAAGGGTACGCCTGGTCGAAGGACTGGGCCGTGATGACGAAAGCCGGGGCACCTGCCGTAGCCATGGCCGACTATGGACGCGTCGTCGTTGCCGCTTGTCTTTTGGATCCAATCAAGAACGCCAGCATTGGCTGGGGCACGGGCAAGAGACTGGCGTTGCGGATCGGTGACGTGTCGCCGGGACAAGATGTGACAACGAAGGTCTCGTTGCGTTTCGGCCCCGGCAGCGATCTGGGTGCCGACTCTTACAGGCTGGTACAGGACATCTATCAAGCCTTCGCCAAAAAGCATCCGATGCAGCGCCCCGAGTGGCCGGATCGCCGCGCGATCGCGGCTTTGCATCCATCTTCCTCGCATCTCGGTTCTGGTACTGCCGGGAAGACGACGAATCCTCGCGGTTGGATCTTCGGCGGCGGAAAGATCGACGTGACGACCGAGGAGGGAAGAACCCATTTCGCGGAAGCCGCGATGGACTTTGCCCACAGGAGCGTCGAGATCTGTCGGGGGATGAATGCTCAGGGCATGATCTGCTGGTCCGTGGAGGGGCAGGAGTGGCCCCATGCGATCAGCTACCTCGGTTCGCCGGATAGAATTGCAGAAGCTGCGCCCGAGATGGACGCCATTGCGGATCAGTGGTTCAATGTTTTCGCCGACGCGGGACTGCGAACCGGTGTCTGTATTCGTCCCCAGCGGCTCGACCTCCATCCGGAACACGATCCGGAAGGGCCGCCCAACAAGCGACCGTTCAAATACCGGCAGACAATGCTATGGACCGCGGATAAAGCGATCGACGTTCAAGGCATCATTGATCTGCTCGACGAGAAGGTCGCATATGCCAAGCGCCGCTGGGGCTGCACGCTGTTCTACATCGACAGCAATGTTGCCAGCGAGTACGCAAAGGACCCGACGACGGGCAAATGGAAAAATGTCCGTTGGGAGGTTTTACCTCATGAGATCTTTGCGGAACTGGCCAAACGTCATCCTGACTGCATGCTCATTCCAGAACACGAAACCGAACTGTATTGGGCATGTTCTGTGCCGTTGAGCGAGACATCACCGCGGATCCAACATCTTTGGCCGGACGCGTTCAGCATGAACCTCATGCAGCACTTCAAGCACACCGATCCGGACCATATCCAGAGATGCGTGGAATTGGTCCGGCGCGGCGACATCCTCTCGTTCCACGGATGGTACAATGCGGCGGCGAACGAGATCATCAGGGAGATCTACGAGCGAAACCACCATCCCAAATGGCACGCGCCTCGTGGCCACTGACTGAGGATGTTGGGGGGATTGGGAGCTGGCAATTGAAGACGACGGCGGGAACATTGCATGTCAAACGCTATTCTCCTACTACTCTGCAGTCTCGCTGGGGCTTCTGCTGACACGGTCGTGCAGAGTATGGATCTCCCGTCCACCGTTCGGCCGCTTTCGCCTGAGTTGGCCCTGGCCAAACCGGCAAGCCCACGAGAGCAAGCGCTGATGGAGGGTTATTATGATTCCATTCAACAATGGGCCATAATTCTCGCGGCGCGATTCCAGCGTGTGCCGGGGCATTCGGATTGGGGCTATTACGGGCGCGGCGGCCACCTGGAAAACGACGTTCGGCCCATAACATATGCGGCGATGGTCAATGCCTTCTTGAGCGAAGTGAAATCGGCGACAGGTGCAGAAGACATCGCGGCACGCTTGCGTTGTCGGCAGGAGGCCACTGCGGCGCTTCGATATCTGACGCAAGCCCACGTGACCGGCGGCGGTGCGTGTCTTGACGGCAAGCCGTGGGGAAACCAATGGCAGTCGGCGATGTGGGCTCGAGCGATGGGCATGGCAGGTTGGTTCATCTGGCCTCATTTGGACGACGAATTAAAACGGTCCGTCGCTCGGTTGATCGAATTCGAGGCCGACCGGTTCATTTCCGCCAAGCCCAAGAGCAGCGAGTACGGCGACACGGGCGCCGAGGAAAACGCATGGAATTCAACGCTGCTCGCCTTGGCCGCCAACATGATGTGCGATCATCCACGGGCCGCGAAATGGGACGAAGCCGCGCGCCGATACATGTACAACAGCCTGTCGGTCGCTGCGGACCAAGCTGACGAGACGCCCGGCGACTTCGATCGACCGATTGGCCAGTGGGTGACGACCGTGAATGCTCACCCGGACTTCACTGTCGAAAACCACCGGCTGGTACACGTCGGCTACCTGAAGACCACGGTGGCGATGCTCTTGGAGAGCGCGTGTCACTATGCCATAGTCGACACTCCGGCCCCACGAGCTTGCTTTCACCATGTTGGCGAGGCGTTCGACGTGCTATTGGCTTGCTCGGCGTGGGACGGTGCACCGGTGTACTTCGGCGGCAACGACTGGAAGACATTTCACTCCCAGGCCACCGACATCGTGATGTACGCAGGACTGGGTGCCTTGGCCGACGATGGCCGAGCAGCCTACCTGGAGGAAACGGCCTTGGACTGGTTGCGGCGGCTTCAGAAAGCCGAGGGCGGTTACTACAACGTCCGTCGTGACATCGAGTACGGCGGTCTGTGCGCAACGCGGCTGATCGCCTGTTATCTCCTCCATGCCGTCTCCAGTGAAGGAGCGCCGCCAGTAACGAAAATGGAATTCGACCGCGCATGCACTGGCGTGAGGTACCTGAAATATGCCAGAGCGATCCTCCACCGGACACCCACCAAGTTCGCTTCCTTTACCTGGGGTCCGAAGCGTATCGCGATAGCAATGCCTACCAACGGCAACTGGGTTGTCTGGCCGCACTTTGCCTCGTACTTGGGCCTTATCAACGGCAAGGAGCCGTCCGGGCGCTACGCCGAGTTGGCAGAATTGAACCACACGATCGGTGCCGATCGTTTTGCCGTCACGGGACGCTTGAAACGCCTCGGCGGCCAAGTCACGCAGGACTTCGCGTTCGCTTCGCTGCCCAGCGACGTGACTGTGTACATCGAGCGGCTGACGACCGAGGAGGGTTTTGGCGTCACATCACGCGAGACGGGTGTCGTGGGGCACGAATACGATCTCGGGACGAATGAGCGCATTTTGCATGGCCGATTCGGCACACAACGACTCGTCGGTGCGGGCGGAGAGGCAAAGACACACGAATGGCGTACCGATTGGCTGAATGTTGGCGATCGGGCGGGATATGTTGTCTGTCGTACTGAGGGACGCGACAACCTTGTCCGGTACCGCGATCTGACGCAAGGTACCGGCCGCGTTCCCAAACTGGTGGAGTGGTTCAGTTTGATTGGCGACCATGATTCGAAGGCTCTGCCGGACCAAGGCGATTGGGCCTGCATCGTGACGTTACTCAACCAACCCGCGAGCGAAACGGAAGGATGGGCCGGGCGCGTGCGATTTAGTGTTGACGGGAACCAGACCACGTGTCGGATTGGTGCCAACGCGGTGCGAGTTGATTTCGACAGCATGACGACCATCATCGAGTAGAGGTGTGCTGATGAGCAACACAAGGGCAACAACTCGAAATCGCCGTGAATTCTTGAAGGTCGTTGGGGCAGGGGCAACTTCGCTGGCGCTGAAGACGCAGGTCTTAGCGCGACAGCGCGACGGCAAAGGCGGCCGTACGATACTGCTCAGCGAAAGCGGTGGCGATAGGGGCACGGCTTATGTGATGAGCAACAAGATCGCGCGACGACAGGGACACGCGGTCTGCACGTGGATTGACAGCGACCGACAGAATCGCTGGGCATTGGTCGACCCAGCGGGGACGAAGATCGTGCGCGAAGGCACCGTGGGCGACGTTCGCAGGGACAACCACTGCGGTGCTGCGATGACCACGGATACTGACGGCACATTGCACCTGTTGATCGGCGCCCATCACGGCACGTTCGCGCACTACCGCATGCCGCCCGACAAGGCAAACTGGGAGCCAGTCGAAGACGGCCGGGCGATTGGGCAGGCGGCGACGTATCCGAGCCTTGTTTGTGACCGGGAAGGTACGCTCCACCTGACGTACCGATGCGAACCGGGTGGCCGTAACGCGCGAGTTCACTATTGCCGGCGCGCGAAGGATGGGAATTGGTCCGAGCCACGAACGCTTGCGTCGTGTGCGGTCTCGGAACACAGTTGGGTGACGAACTCGATCGAAGCGGGACCGACTGGTCGGCTGCACGTGGTCATGTCGAATACCCTGCCGGTGCCGGACGTTGGCCCCAACGCCCGCTATTACGGGGCCTCCCATCTGTACTCGGACGATTCAGGTGAGACTTGGCAGCAGTTTGGCAAAGACGGGCCGCTCGAATTGCCTGCGCCCGGCGCCGAGTTGAAACGTATCGAAAGTGACACGATGCAGCCGGAGCGGATCGAAGCGAAGTACGGGGGCGCGGCCGGTCCGGCGCATTCTTACTACCATAAGATACTGTTGTCCAATGCGGCAGTTGACGAGAACGATCAGCCATGGGTGATCGTCCACAATCTCTTGAAAAGAACCGCCCAACTGTTCCATCACAGTGACTCGACAGACTGGACGGGCATTCCCCTGGACCAAGCTGTTCGTTCGGTCCTGCCCGGATTTCACATCCTGCATTGTGGCCAGGTTTCCCGTCACCGCGACGGGACGATCGAGGCGGTCTTGATGGTAGCACCGAAGAACCAGCGAGCCTGGGGAACGAAAGGCATCGAATTGGTCCGTATACTCGTCGGAGCCGACGGTACCGTTCGCCATTCGGAACTGGTGTGCCCAATCGACCCCCATATGCCACACTGGCTACCCAGCATCGAACGCTGGTGCTGGCATGCGCCGACGGATAGGCCGATGCTGTTGTACACGCGCGGCATCAACGCTGGCGGATACCAGCACAATCGAAACCGCGTCAAGACGGAGGTCTGGCTGCAGCACCTGCAACAAGAGTGACGAGGCAGTCTAGAAATGGCCTGTTTGCCCAACGGAGGCCTTGTTCATTCACCATCCAGCATGTTGTTCGGCGTTAGATCTGTGGAAACCAACGTAAAGTCGACTGATATACCGCGGGAGGTTTCGTATTTTCGGCAGTCGGGAGCTACAGACAGCCGTCGGCGTCTTCGTTTCAGCCGACACGTTCTGTGCGACCACTCTCGGCAGACTTGTAAGCCGCGAAAACGTTCTTCAGAGCGCGCAAGCTCTCATCGGCGGTAATCGGCGGTGGTTGCAGTCCCGCGCAGGCACGAACCGCAGCGCGGACAAAGGGCGGATAGCCGGTGGGAGCATCCGGTGCTGTGAATTCGTGAACCTGTGAGGCGTTGTTGTCTTGCGTACTGCACCAGCGCAAAGGAACGGCGTCCAGGAGGTCCAGCTCCATCCAGCCGGCAGAGCCCCATACTCTGATGTGTTCGTGATAGCCTCTGTCCAGGTAGTATCCCGATGTGTGCGTGCCAAGAGTTCCATTGTCGAATCGCATCGTCACCGTAGCCGAGTCTTCGATGTCGATTGGCTGACCGCCGACGTTTGCCGTGAATGCGGAAACCTCGTTGATCTTCGAGCCAGTGACGTATGTCGCCAGGTCGAGCCAGTGGATGCCCAGCCAAATCAAGTGTCCGCCGCCGGCCCGCGTCTTCTGGGCGAACCAACTCTTGTGATAGGAATCTCTGGTCAGTCTTGTCTGGTCGGCAATCAAGTGCATCTCCAAACCAAAGATCTTGCCGATCGCGCCATCGCAGACCAGCTTTCGGGCCTCCTGGATTGCCGGATGCAATCGATTCGCTAGAGCCAGCATCAGATATATATCGCGCTTGTTGGCCTTCTCGACCAGCTTGGCAAAATCCTCGAAGTCGACACAGGCCGGCTTCTCCGCGAACACGTGACAGCCGGCATCCAGAGCCGCGTCGATCACCGGCGGCGCAGCGACTGCTTCCATCGTAACCAGCGCCATCCGCGGATTTGCCTCTCGTAGCAATACCGCCGGATCTTGAAAGACACCGGTCAGTTTCTCACCAAGTTTCTTGCGTGCATCGGGCACAGAGTTGCCGCTGGGATCCGAAAGAACGACGGACGTAACCTCCTCGGCCTGCGCGAGCGAGGTGAAGTAATGCGCAAGATGTGCACCGCCCTCGTGGGTCATCACACCGACCGAGCATGCCTTGCCGTTGTCTCTCGGCGGCTCATCTGCAGAGGCGGGACGTGCGGCCATTGCGATGGCTACTCCGGCAGCAGCGGTAGCCGAATCTTTGACAAACTCACGGCGATTCATACTGGGTTCGGTCATGGGGATGCTCCTTGATTCTGCATTGGCCAATTGTGCCTCACTCGATGCGTTGGTATCAGCGCGCACAGGATGTTATACCGAAGTCCTCCATTCTAGTCCAAATCCACAGGACATAAGGCAAGGGCGGCAAGTCCGAATTGGCTGCGTGATTCTGGCCTTCACTCCACGCATTTTCCTTGCCCACGCCTGACCAGTTGGCCTAATGTCTGCACCGTTTGGTTGTATTCAATGGACGAATGACCGTGTGTGTATCGGGGCATTGATCATATGCTCGGTCCCAAGAACTGTTACGCAGAGGCAGAGCCATGATCGCTCGAACGAAGAAAGCTGGATCAGGCGGTTTGCCTACGTACAACAATGGCAGGCCCTACGCTCCATCGCGCGGACGCCACGCACCGCGGAGTCGGGTCGAGGACTACGTGGTTGGCGCTCATCCCGTCGTCGAGGGATTCCCGACCGCGGGCGAGTTTCAGCGGAAGATCGCCCGCGAGTTGAAGATCCGATATTAGAGTCCAAAGACTCTGAAGACGTACAAAAACTCCCTCTGCGCCTTTCTCCGGTGGTTTGGCGCAAAGCCACACAAGGTCACTCGCGAGGACGTGCGAAACTACCTGGAACTGCTGGTCGATGGCGGCGCTAGCCCGGATTATTCATGAGCCGCTTTGGCGCTAGCCGCGGTTCTCGTAGATGCTGACAGAACCGTGGCTAGCGCCAAAACGGCTAATTAGTAAACTCAATGTTGACGGACCACTAGTTCGTCGTGGATCAGCGTGCAATTGTCGGTTATCCGCACGGTGTTCGACAGAATGTGTGGCAGGCAAGTGACGTTGGGACTAATGACGCCTCGTCGCCCCAAACGCTTGCCGGTGGTTCCCAGCCGCGAAGAAGTTGTTCGCATTCTGAAAGCCGCGTTCTCGTTGCGCGATAAGCTGCTGATTGGCCTGATGTACGCCGCTGGTCTTCGGGTTGGCGAGGTCGTCCGGTTGTGTTGGCGAGATCTGGATTTTGATCGTCGCGTGATTAACGTATGGCAAGGTAAGGGACGTACGGATCGGCTGGTTACACTTCCGCTGAGCTTCGAGCCACTTCTGCGCGAGCTGGCCAAGAACGCCGGGCCCGGGGACTTTCTATTTCCCGGCGATCGAAAGGGACGCTACATCGCGCCTCGCACGGCGCAACGAGCGGTCCAGCGGGCTGTGCGTTTGGCCGGCGTCGGTAAACGGATCACACCGCATTCTTTTCGCCACGGATTTGCCTGTCATCTGTTGGAAGACGATACGGATATTCGCTTCATTCAGCAATTGCTCGGTCACGTCCGATTGGAGACGACTCGCATCTATACAAGAGTCGCCGTGTTGAAGGACAAGCCGGTTGTTAGCCCGTTGGATCGTTTGCTGCTGAAAGACGGGCCACTATCATCTTCCGAGCCAAAGGCGTCCGTCGGCCGCATGCGACTGGAAATGCAACTCCGTCCGCCGCTTGCGACCCGCGTGCCAACCGCGGATGTGACAATCATGATCCTTAACAATCAGCAACCGGTTTGCTTGCATGGCGTGGTGGTACAAGAAGCTCGTCCCGGTTGGATTACTTTGGAGATCCCGCCTATCGAAGCGTGGGAAGAGCTCTTGAGTGTGCTTTCCTCAGCTCGACGGGAACGCATTGAATCGCCGGAGTTCTATGAAACGCTACAGCGGCACATCGGCCGCCAATTCCTCGCGCTGCTGAAGTGACTGGGTGATGCCAACTGGCCTCTAGTGCATCCTGACGCACCAGTCAGCGTGCGCAGTCGACGAGCGCTGGTGCAGATAGCAGCGCATCCACGTCTCGATTCGGAGCGGCAGATTCAGCGAGGACCGCTGAAGACTTGCCCCAACCCTCTGAAAGCGGTAGCATGGGATTCAAACTAGGAAAGCTAACGTGTTTTTGCGACACGGATGTCAGACAAAACATATGTTGTGCGAACGAGCCGCAGGAATGACTGTTGACACGGACACTATCGAATCCCTCCTGCGAGACGCGGTCGTATCGCTGTCGCTTCCGGCTGCGGAACAATGTCGCGTCACGGCTCCGGGATGTGCGGCGTGCGAACTGCTGAACGACTTCGATCACGCTTACAAATGCTTCTCGCAGTCCTGTGTGGATCGGCTAACCCCGGAACGCTCACAGCTTCTCGCCGAAATCGACGGCACCACGGAATCAATGTCCGACCCAGACTTCGTGTGCTTCGATCCATCCGTTCTCGATCGCCCCGTTTGGGCCGCACTGCGCGATCTCGCGGCGCGGGCGGTCGTACTTTTCGGGTGGCAAGATCACGTGGTCAGCCCGTACAAGGAGATCGCACCTGGCATTCTGCACCGTCCGGGCACAACCTCGACGATCGTCCGTGGCAAGAATGGTGACCCAAGCGCCGCACAACAATGAATGGCGGCAAGGTCCGCTTCGCGGATCGCCTTTGTTCAACGGGCGTCCTGTTGGCAAAGTCAATCGTTGTTCAACGTCGGCCGCTTCGTTCACGGCGGCGACGGCCATTCAGCCCGTTGGTGGTCTCAGTTCAACTGACCGTCACTTGCTCTCCTGGGCATGCGCTGCGGGGCGACTGAGCAGCCGTTTGCCGGCAAAGCGACCCGTTGATAGAATAGGAACGTCCTCGACGGGCAGTGAATTCGCGCCTGTGTAAACGGCCAAAAATGGTGGTATTATGACATCCAAGGAAAAAGTCCTTACCATTGTTAAATCCCTGGACGATGATGCCTCCTTGGATGACGTAATTGAGCGTCTTTATCTGCTCCGCAAGATTGAACTGGGTATCGCCCAGGCTGACGATGGCGATGTAATGGAACACGATCAGTTCATGGCCGAGCTTGACCGGGAAGATGTCAACTAGAATCTATTGGACGCGGCAGTCTCGCGAAGATCTACGCGCTATCCGAGATTTCATCGCAAGAGATGCTCCGAAGACTGCGTCTGCCTACGTTCGACGCCTGCGGCGATCTGTAGAACGTCTGCGCATCTTTCCTCTCTCTGGCCAAGTCGTTGCTGAAATCGGGCGCGAAGAAATCCGCGAAGTTCTCCAGGGCAACTACCGCCTCATCTATCGGGTGAGTGATCAACGTGTGGATGTGCTCACCGTATTTCACGGTGCTCGACTGTTGACCGATTCTGATATCGAAGGCTGATCGAGACCACCACCAACGCATGCCCGCAGAGATTCGCCATCCATGGCGAATACGCCGTTGCCTGTGAAGGTCTGGGACGTAACAATGCTTTTCGAGCATGCCTGGGAGACTTGACGGATGGTCCGTCGGCGTTGGGCGTGCGAACCCGTTGGCAGACTCACTCGACTGGTGAGGAGGAGCGTATTGGGGAAAAAGACCAAACAAGAGGTATTCAACGACGTAGCCCGAAAGTGCTTTGGCTTCCTGCTTGAACAGGGTTTCGTGGAACCAGAGGTGAAAGACTATGGCCTCCTCTTCACCTCTGACAATTCTTCGGTCTACGTGTCTTATGACGCCTGCGAAGATGGGGTGACCACGACGATCACGGCCACAGTTGGCGGTCGTCGCTTGAACGCGGGGCGATCAAGTCTCTACGTAGGAGCCGGTCTCGGCCTGGCTCAAGACTTGCGTCACAAGGCACGATCCGCCAGAGTATTCCCACAGAGATCAGAGGATGAGGCCGCTTCATGGAAGTCAATTCACTCGTTGCCGCCCCGAATTCGCTGGAAGAAAGGGAGCCCAGCGAATTCAGGGCGGCAACGAGTTAAGAACGTATCGACCGCGTGCCAGTTTGTTTGACCAGCGCGTTGTGTCACGGCTGTGAAACTGCGACACAACGCGCTGCGGCCTGGAATATGGAGAACTGTAATGAACCGAAGGCGATTCCTGACATTGTTGGTCAGCGTCATTATCCTCCCACAAGTGCTGCGGGGTGCTGATCATGAGCAACCGCGAATCGCCACATTTGTGGCCGACGTTACGCCACCAGTGGGCACGGTACTATGTCACGGCAATGTGTCGCCGGTCAAAGAGATCGTCGATCCGCTTTCGGCTCGGGGAGTGATCCTTCTTGCTGACGAGCAGCCCATTGTGCTTTGCGCTGTTGATTGGGTCGGCATTGGGAATGGGGCTCACGATGCTTGGCGTGAAGCGTTGGCCAAGGCGGTCGGCACGTCGCCGGATCGTGTTACCGTGCATTGTGTTCACCAGCACGATGCGCCGGGTATCGACTACTCGACCGAGGAGATCCTGGCGGATCACGGCATGAGTGGCCAGATGTTCGACGTGGATGTTGCACGCGAGGCACTCAAACACGTAGCCCGTGCGGCC
>CAZUAH010000354.1:0-14290 GCA_964617665.1 uncultured Pirellulaceae bacterium | reverse complement strand
CGCCGATCGTGTCGACTTGGACTTCGAAGGCCTCGTTGGCAAGCGCGAGTGGCTGTTCGGGTTTGAGGGCGATGTGGTACCCGAGCTTAGCGAGGAACACCGCAGCATTTGAGGAGATGTTGAGCGCCGGGATGCCGGCGCGGAACTGCAGCGGCTGGCCGGGGATGAAACCGGCGGTGTCGAGGCTGATCTTGATTATGCCCTCGGCGTCCGTCTTCTCGCTCAGCTTGCGGCCGTCGGGCAGGCTGATCTCGACGATCTTATCGGCGGCGGGCGATCCCCAGTAGTAGGTGGCGCTGAGCGTGGGCTCGATTTTTTCGCCTCGGAAGTAGACCTGTTGCGGGAAATCGAAGGCGAGACGGACGCGATCGAGCTTGAACTGCTGGACCTGGAAGCTCCCCTGGTAGGTGATTTCCTTTTTGTCCTTCGGGTGGGCGATGATGCTGTAGTCGCCAAAAGCGGCGGAGTTCGGGAGTTGGAGGGCCGTGTCGAAGGTGCCGAATTCTGACAGTGTCAGTTCGGACACGCCGAGCAGGCGGCCGGCGGGGTCGGTGATGCGCACGGTGTATTCGCGTTTTTCCGGGACGATGTAGCTGCCGTCTTTGACGTCGCGGATAATGCCGCGGACCGCGACGGCCTCGCCCCGCTGGTAGGCGGTTTTATCGGTGTAGATGTAACCGCGGCGTGACAGGCCGGTGCTGAATTGCAGGTTGCCGATGTTGAGCATGTTGGTAGCGCTGCCGCCGGGACCCGTGGCGAGCACGCGCAGGTCGTTGATGGTGGTCAGCTCGGGGAATCTTCCGCGAAAAACGCCGTCGGCACCTGTCTTCCCTGTGGCAATGATGCGGGTACCGTCGCTGAACAGAAGTTGGGTGTCCGCAGCGGGTTTGTTTTTCAGCTGGTCCTCGACGTAGACGACGGCCTCCTTGCGGCTGCTCTTGAGGATGAGGTCGATGTCGGAGCGGATGACGAGCGTGGTTGCGGACCAGTCGCCACCCTCGATTTTGACGACGCGGATGCCTGACTGCTTGCCGGGGAACGGGATCTCGATGTCGCGGATCAGCTGGGTGTATTTTTTGTAACCATCGAGTTTCACCTCCCAGGTTTTCTGCGGCTCGATGAGGTCGATGTCGAGGTGGTCGATGCGGCCGAGCTTATGGGTCTTGCGAAAATAGGATTCGAGATTGAGCGGGTAAACACTGACTTTGAGTTTCTCGATATTGCGCGCGGTGACGGCGACTTTCGCGATCTCGTCGGTGCGGAAAACGCGTTCGGTGGCGACGCCGAGGGATTTCTGCGAGAGCATGACGACGCGGGCTTTGGCCGGCCGCGACCACGAGCCCCAGGTGAGGCGGCGGAAGGTGGCGAGGGCCTCCTCAAGCTGACCGAGCTGTTCGGATTGGAAGACGCCAGTGCGGTAGAGGGCGAGCGATGACTCCTCGGTGTTGGGGTACTTACTGATGAGGCGCGACCACTCCTCGATCGCCTTTTGGTATTCCTCCTTCGCCACGTGCATCTGCCCGAGTGTGAACATGATCTGTCGCGCGCGCTGGTCGAGAGGGTACTTGTTGAGGAACTGAGCGAAATGTTGGCGGGCCTTGGCGTCCTCGCCGGCGGCGACTGCGTCGAGGCCGATCTGGAACTCGGCATTGATGATCCCGGACTGGGACGCAGCCCACTGGGCGCCGTCTGGGTAGCGGTTGACGTAGGCTTGCCACTGCTTGATGGCCTCGTCATATTTCTTCTGGTCGAAGAGCAATTGCGCGATTTGGAAGAAGGACTCGCGCTGGAGATTCTTGAGGTTCTCGGCCGGGGAAACGCCAGTCTTGGGGTCAGGCGTGGTGGCTTTTTCGTCGGCAATGAATTTGAAGTTCTTACCGTCGACGAAATTGCGGTGGGCGGCGATGGCCTCGTCGGTGCGACCGAGCCCGACGAGCGTGTCGGGCAAGCCGCGGGCGAGTTCGATGGCCAGCTCGTAAGCCGGGTAAGCGGCGAGGAATTTCCTGGTCTCGGCGATGTAGTTGGGGAGGTCTTGGGAGTAGGTGAGGACGCGTTGGTGGGCGACGTCGGATTTGTCACGCTGGACGGTACCACCGCGGCCGTCGTCGAACTCCATCACGACGTCTTGGAGGATCGGGAGAAAAGCGTCGACGTTCTGGCGGGCGGCGTCGTTGTCGCCGTTGATGACCTGGGAGTCGATAAGGGCGAACCACGCCTTGAGGCGGTGCCTGCCGGGCGCCACGGGATTCTGTTTGAGCTGGCCGCGCTGACGTGTCGCACTGCCGACCGGACCAGTCCAAGTCGGGTCGAAGTCGTCGAGGTACTTGCGAAGCACGGCGATCGCCTGCGGATGTTGTTTGAGGCGTTGGAAGGTAAGGGCGACTTTGAATTGGATGTCGTCGCTGAGTTCGCGCTTGATCTCGAGTGCGAGAACCTGTTGGTATAACGCGAGCGCCTTGGCGTCGTCGGGCGGGAGCGCGTCGAGCTCGTTCGGGTCGGGGCGGCGCGCAAGTTTGTCGGCGAAATCGACCAGGACGTTCGCAATCGACTGTTTGCGGTCGGGCGAAAAAATCCGACCGGCCTCTGCGGCGAGTATGGACTCGGCGGCCTTGTGATCTTTCTGGGCGATGAGGGCGCGGGCCATCAGGAAGCGCGCCTTATGTTGCCATTGGGAGTCCGGGTGTTTTTCTAAGAGCCCCTCGCAGGTGACGGCAGCGGCAGAATGTTTCCCCGACTGGTAGAGAGCGACGGCCTTGAGGTAGCTGGGGTAGTCGCCGGGCTCGGCTTCCTCCAGGTGGGCGATGGCGGTGTCGAACTGGCGGGCTTGCAGGGCCTGCTCGGCGTCGTCGATCGGTGCGGCCTCGGCGGTCGAGAGACAGAGCAGGAGTGCGCAGATGGCTGCGAGTCGGGTGGTGTTTTTCATCGTGGTCACGTGTCTTTCTACTGGTGTGATGCCCGAAGCTGGCGTCTGTTAGAAGTTCTTCTTGTCAGTATATTCTGAGAAATCGCTGGCGCGCGGTGGCGGCTTAGAGAGCCGTTCGATTCGGCTCGGTGTTTGCATCCTTCGCTGTTGGGTGTGGTGATCGCCGCTTTGATCCTGCTGTGCTGAATGGCGTTGGTAGCACTTCGGGAAACGAAGTGAAGTAAGCGGCTTCCCGCAGATAGTCACCATAGCTTGTCGTTTTCGTATTAGAGCTGACCGGCTAGCGTTATCCGATGCTTCCCGACGTTGATGACCTCCAATTGGACGTGGCGCCCCTCATGCTGATCTTTGAGTTTCGTGACCAGGAGTCGCCTACAAAGCCCATCGTTTTCTGGGCCGGCGGGGGAAGTGGATGCGGCTGGTCTGCGGCCCACAGCGAAGAACTGGACAGCAGAAAACAGGCGACAATGGTGCGCCGTAACGTCATGGTATGATTCCCTCTTCCTTGCATTGTAGTCGATGTCGACGTGGGTGTGCGTAACGTCGTTGTAACAACACCAGTTGCGGGCAACTTACCCGCTTCGGTCACATCGACGCGTCCCAATTGAGGAGGTTAGGCGATACACCGCCCAGCTCCCTTCATGGTTGCTCCTGTCTCAGAAGACGTACAGCCCCCACCAGACACTCAGCCCGAGTATCGTCGACGCAATGAGGACAACGACGCCTGGATGACGGCGCGAGACAACCAATCCTTCGCATTGCGGGCATAGCAGTTCGGGACCAAATGGCGCCATCGGGTCGTCGTGCAGGATGCACTCGTTTCGTCTTAGGATGTGCCCGCACTGACTGCACCTGTATGCGGCAAGTTGCATAGCGGTGTTCTCCGGCGAACGAAAGGGGACTCAATTGTCAGTTGACCTGCGGATTTCGATGGTGTCAAGCCATTCGAGACCGGCTTATGTGGAAGCCCGTGAACTGCCGATTTGCGTTGTCTCACTTGGGGTGGTATTCTGGCACATCCGAGAAAAGGGACGACTTGATGGCACGTTTGATGGTTTGCCGGAATTCTGGCATTGCCAGCGTCTGTCGGACGAAGCGAGCGATGTACGCGTCCGTCCCCCCGCCGCCTTGAAGACCGGCTTGAAGCCGGAACGGCGAGACAGCACCCCGTGGCCGTCAACCGACTCCCCCGCTCGATCCCCCGTGGCGAAAATGAGCAATTGCGCGAAAGCTCGCACTAGTCAAACTAGAGCTTCGCCCCCATTCAGTCACCAGTCAAATCCATGTACTCCTGGTATTCTGCCTCCGAAAGCAGCATGACGTGCTCCTCCTCGTCCTTGCCATCAATCAGATCGTCAAGGAGTCTCATGCGCGTCAGCCAGGTGGCGATGATGTGCGCGTCACGTTTGAATTGGAAGGCGTGTTCCAGATCAGAAGCGAACACGGGGAGCCGGAATGTGTCCAGTCTCTTCTCGGTCCAGTTGCCAATGAAATAGGTGCCCTTCCAGTAGTTGAGCCCCGTGCAACTGTGTTGATCACCAGCCGAGGCCGTCTTGCCGATACTCAACTCGTATTGCGTATCAGGCGTAGCCCCCACCCCGATCGCCACCCGCACAATTCGCGAGATCGCAATCCCAAGCTGTTCGTAGTTGATGAAGAAGTCTCCATAGAAGCGGCGGCAGATATCGAGATTCGATTTCTTCCCAAGTTCAGCCTGGATGTCGTCCCAGGAGTAGATCGCAATCGGGAATCCGCCAGCCTTCACGTTCTTTTCGGTCAGCTCTCTGCTAGAGTTTGGATCTTCGCGTCCCTCGGGGCCGTGGTGGCGAAGACAAGTTCGGAGAGGCGCGGGTTGAATTGTCTGGACTTCTCGGCATCGTCGACGACATCGGATTCCCTCAGCTCGCCACCACTCCTGACCTTGCATTGGACACCGACCCAGTTCAGCGTGCCGTCCTTCCTTCCAATGATGTCAACACCTTGCTGTGCCTGCCCCTTTCGCCCAACAAACTGCGCGTGTGGGTCCGACAAAATACGCCTCCAGAGTACTAGACAGAGATCTTCGAAAGTGAATTCATCGGTCGGTGGGAATACGTTCAGGTTCCTGAGATTGCTCATCCTACAATACCTCCGCTGATAATCGCGCAAAGCCTCCACAACCTAGCCGGTTCTTTCACCGGGAGCAATTATCGGGGGACCAATTCCTCTGGCGCATCAGCACTACATGTCCAGAGGTAAGTGCTTGATTTGACAACCGACGCTTCCCGATCAGACTCGTTTGCCTGGCCGCGTCGAAAATAGGGGGGGGCCAACACAACGCGGACAGTCCATCATGCGTCTAGACAGATGCTTTCTGATCGACGCATTCATTGCCAACGATCTTCAACGCCAGCCAAGGAATGGCGAAACAGAAGATCACGCACATCTTCCACATTCCGATGCCGATGTAGTTCGCCGACATGAACAATTCCAACGACACCATTCTCATGGTTCCGAGTTCGGCGTGAAATGAATGGGTAGCCTCACCCGCAAGAACGATCATGCCGAACCAAATCAGCATTACTGCGAACCCCATGATCATGCACCAAAACAGAATGCTCTTGAGCCTTTCCATGACATCTTCCTTTCAGCGCACTGCTCACCAGAATCACGTTTCCGATCAGACCCACTCCGCACCTCGAGCGACGGGGCCCAAGACCCTGCTGGTCTGCGCGACCTCAATTCCGCGAGTAACGTATCCAGAGGGTTATTCGTCGGCCAGTTCCGAACCTAACGAAAAATCGCCACCGAAACGTGGCCGAGCCGGTTAACAGGAAACGCCATCCTGCGATGGATTTCTTGCCGGCGGCAAGCAGAACGGCGTTCCACGACTTAAGTTGTCTCGAGAATCTTGGTCGATTTCTAGGACATGTGTCGCAATGGCGCGTTCATCCTGAGATACTTCTATTGTCAAAAGTGCTGATCTAGCAATCAAAGGAGCTTGCATCATGTTGCGAACCGCTCGCCAAGTTGTTGTCGTCTTTGTGGCGGCCCTTGTTTCGACGGTCGACAGACCGAGCGATGCGGTCGACCGACCGCGCTACCAAGTCGCCTATGCGACTTACCTCGGGGGAAGCCAGTGGGATCAGGCGCGGGAGGCGATTCCCTTTCCCGATGGATCCGTACTTGTCGGTGCTCAGACAAGTTCGGCCGACATGCGAACATCCGCTGGCGTCGTTCAGCCGCGGTATGCAGGCGACGACCCGAACCTGGGCCACGGAGGCGTCTACGGCGGCGACTGCTACTTGGCGCGTCTCAGCCCCGACGGTCGTCAGATCGTTGCGGCAACATACTTCGGCGGCTCGAAACAGGAAAGGAATGTGTACGGGATGGAACTGGATCGCGGCGGCAACGTCGTGATCACCAGCATGACGCGTTCGCCAGACGTACCCACGACCAAGGGCTGTTTTCAGCCGAAGCACGGGGGTGGCCGCGGCAGCATCTTCGCGGCCAAGCTCTCGTCAGACCTAACCAAACTGGTTTGGTGCACGTATCTCGGCGGTTCCGGTGATGAGGCGCCCCGTGGGGGACTGGCGCTGGATGCGGAGGACCAAGTCTGCATCTTTGGTACGACCGCATCGGAGGATTTTCCCACAACTCCCGGAGCCTTTCGACGAAAACGCAGCGGCCCCCGCGATGCTTTCGTGACAAAGCTGAAAGCGGACGGTTCCGGATTGGTGTGGAGCACGCTGTTCGGCGGCAGTGCCAAGGACTACATGCTGGGCGGGCGTCTCGACAGGAGCGGCGATGTTTACTTCGCGGGACATACCACTTCGGCTGATCTGCCCCGATCGAACGGCGGTGCGCAATCGAAATACGGCGGACAGCACGACGGCTACGTCGTCAAACTTGCGAGCGACGCTTCTCAACCTGTATATGTCTCGTATGTCGGCGGCAGCGCAAACGAGTTCCCCGAACACCGGCCATACGTGACAGTCGATGGCGCCCTGCTGCTGCCAGGAGTCACCGCGTCGAATGACTTTCCTACGACCTCCGGCGCGTTCCAACGCAAGCTTAGGGGGAAAAACGACGCCTTTCTGACGAAGCTCTCGCCCGAAGGAAGTCAGTTTGTGTTCTCGACATTCCTGGGCGGTTCAGCAAGCGAGTTCTGCCTCATGCCAATCCCGAGCCCAAACGGCAACATCATCGTCGTTGGTCAGTCCGAATCACGGGACCTGCCAGTCACAGCGGGTGCAATCCAAGAAAGCCATGGCGGAGGTAAGAGCGATGGTTGGCTTGCGGTTCTCACGTCGGACGCATCGAGGGCGCTGTATTGCACGTACATCGGCGGAAGTGGCGACGATATGATCCGCAGCGTCGCCTTGGGGCCGAAAGGAGAGTTGTACCTCGTCGGCCATACCGCGTCGCGAGACTTCCCTAACACGGAAGGCAGCGCCCAGACGGAATTCGGGGGTGGTAGCGGCGATGCCTTCGTGATGAAGCTCGTGCCGTCCGGATCTTAGCCGTCCGCAAAACGGTCGTTTGTTGGGACTCCGAGTTGACGGTTGAATTGACGCGACTACCACGTGATTCCCACTTCTTCCCGCGGCGTGAAACGAATCTTCCACAGGAATTGTCGTCATAAGTGCGCAAACGTAGCGGCCCAAACGCGCCAAGACATGCCCACCTCGGCAACTTCGCCTTTTGCCGCTGGCGACCTTCCCCGCCGGTCGCGACGTGGGTCAAGTGGTAGCCACGAGTCGTTGGGAATTGAGATTGGCTACCTCGAAGAAATCAGTTGATGTCATCGGGGGGGCTTGGTCGAGCAATCGCCGAGCCTACACAGACGCCAGGGAAGCAGCCTGCAATCGTTGGCCCACCGATCATTCCGCGACAGGTTGCTTTCGGGGTCCGAACCAACCAGGTTGTTAACCCAAAAACAGTGTCGGGGTGAGAGCCAATTCTCGTTGGATGCAAGATGGCGAGAACTCGCGCATAAGAGTCCAGAATGTCGTGGCAGACGGCTGTCCGGATCCCTGCGGCGGAGCGACATCCGCACAAGCCACCCGCTTGCCACTGAGATGGGCGAGGGAACGAGGGGGAGAAGATTGACAGGGCGGGCAGCACGACACTGCCCGCCCCGATACAGGCTCTCTACAAAACTCGGTTGCTTACTTCTAGTCAGGCCGCTGTTGGCGTTACTCGCTCTTCTTCTCGATCGCCTTTTCGAGTTTTTCGATCCGCTCTACGAGGCGTTTGTTCTGCTCCTCGAGTCGGCGGATCTGTCGCTGAAGGTCGCGATCAGGGCTTGACACAGGGCGTTCTGGGATGAGTTTGGCACGCTCTTCGAGCGTCACTTTCTTCGTGATTTCCTCGTTGCCGCGGCGTATCTTGATTTCAACGCTGTCGCCAGGCTTGTGTTTGGCGATGGCCGACATCAGTTCGGCAGGCGACTTGATTTCCTTGTCGTCCACGGAGATGACCACGTCGTCTTCTCGAAGGCCAGCCTTCTTCGCGGGGCTGCCGTCTAGGACACCAGCGACCTGGGCTTCGCCGTTGCTACCGTCAAGGGTGACTCCGAGCGTCGCCCGGCTCGTCGGCCGCGCCGCAAGGCGACCAAAGGCATGGTGGCCTTCGAGCATCTTGCGGATGTGTTCGGGCTGCCCTTCGAGGGCCTTATCGAGTTGCTTCCGGGCTTCCTTGGGGAGCAGTTGGTCGAGATCGAGATTGCCGAGCTTGGCACCGAGGTCGATTTCCGTTGGCTTGCCATCTGGCCCGATGATGACGGCCTTGCCCATGATGTGCCCGCGTTTGACGCCTTTTTCGACTTGTTCCTTCAGTCCTTCGAGGTCGATCTTCTGCGGCTTGCCGTCTCCATCAATGGTGAGTTTTCCATCACGGACTTCCACCTTGACGCTGTGGTCCTTGTCACCTTTTTCGTCGATGTTGAACTCTTGCTTCTTGCCCTTGGGGCCGATGACGGTCACTTTGCCGTCGTCGACACGGACCTGAATACTGTAGCCCTTCGCGTCGCAATCCTTGTGGGCGTTGCCTAAATCGAACTCCTTCTTCACGCCGTCGGGGCCGACGACGACGATTTTGCCCGACATCCTTGGCTTTGCGTCCTCGGCGGTCGCATCGCTGCCTAACCAAAGACTCGCCAATGCAAGGCATGTACACACAATCCATGAAGACTGTCTCATTGCTCACTCCTGACCTTAAAAGAGAAAGAAAGCGGGAGGGTCCTGTACCCGCGGCGACCGCGAATGTACGGCTCGTCGCAATGGTTGTTGCCGCCGCCTATTGAATCTTGCACAGAATCTTGGAAGTCCTTCTGTTTAATTGTTCGCGGTCCTATCGCCATCAAGCGACCGCGGTAGCCAAGCGACGCGCTTGTCGGCCAAGCGGTGGGAAGTCACCGTAAGGCCCGCGCTCCGCACGTTTGCCGCTGAGATGGAAGGCGGGAGACAGAGAGTTATCTACTCGCGACACGTTGACAGTGTGAACTTGAAATCGCCCTCGCTGGTCACTTTCGCGTTGCCCAGATCAACATTCGGGTTGCGGCAAAGGAAGACAACACTCTCGCCGTCACCCGTTACGTCCGCTATCCAAGCTGTATCAGCAACGATCGTGCTCGTTTTACCGCCCCGCTTTGAACTGATCGTGGGCCGAATCAGCTTGCGGCCGTCGACACCAGCAACCGAAATAGATAGGGCATCCGTGGAGCAACGTCTATTGGCCGTCAATTCGCGATAGATGTATCTTTCAAGTCGCTCGCCTCGCTGTTGAAGATGAACACACACCGCTACCGCGCACGCTGCCACGAATACGCATAACAGCGTGGTCCGCAGTGAAAACTGCAACCGACAACGGCGGCGGCATGGGTCGTGCTTCACGAAGATCCCCTCATCTCGACGACGATTCTTGCGTACCGGTTCGGCCCGGATCGAACGAGACGATTCCAAGCAGTACGTCGCTCGGATTCTACACCGAACCGATAGTCTGGGCGAGGTGAATTTGGGCCTAGCAGGCCGCGTCCCAAGAACCGGTCTGTTTCTGGGATTCTCCCAAAACGTATGAGACGATGACACCTTCTGCCCGATACGAGGGAAGAAGCTCTCGTTTCAAGCCCCCTTTTCTGGATTGGTTCGCAGTCCGTCCTCTACCCATGTGTGATTCCCCGACCTGACGGCCGTTCCGTCGACTCTCTGGTCCTCCACATCGGCCACTTCCAGGCGGTACCAGCGCCGCAAAATCAAACAGTTCGTACACGCTCGATTCTTCGACCAAAGGACGCAGTTTCACCAACGTGCTTTCCTTGCAGGGATGTCCTGGCGGCTGACGGTCACATTGCCGGCTGTTTCGATCGTTCCAATCAGCCGGCCGGCCAGATCATCCTGAGCCCGGCCTTGAAACCGGATGCATCGCCCGTCGAACACCAGTTCGATCGTTCCGGTCGAAGTTCTCCCATAGTTACCCTTGACTCTTTTACGTATTGTCGTAGAATGCAATCCGTCTACATTTTGTAGAAGAGTGAAGCAAACCGCGACAGCTGGAGTGGACTTCGATGACGGATTCAGACTTGCCAGTCAGCGAAGCCGAGCGCGAAGTGCTGAAGGCGCTTTGGGAGCTTGAGCGAGCTACGGTCCGGGAAATCCGGGAGTTCGTAGACAAGCAGGGCCGCAAGTGGGCCCACACGACGATCAATACACTTCTGGGTCGTTTGGAGGAAAAGGGGCTGGTCCAACGCGACACGAGTGGATTCGCCCATGTGTTTTCCGCCGCGCTATCGCGGGAAGCCATGGTTCGGAATCGTCTGCGTTGCCTGGCCGACAACTTCTGCGACGGTGCTTCGGCGCCGCTGGTGTTGGCGTTGGTTGAGGGTGAGAGTTTCACAAAAAGCGAACTCGATGAGTTTCGCCGACTGCTTGATCAGTTGGAGAACCGGGCCGACAACCCCCCCTCTCAAAAACGGTCACGCCGTCGAGCAGGGGAATAGCCGTAGTTGGGAGACCCAACGCATGCTCTGGCTACTTGCGCAGCACATTTTTGTCGTGGCGATTCTTGTTTTGATCGTGTCGGCCGTTTGTCGGTTGGCGCGATTTCGAGCGGCGACGCAACACGTGTTGTGGCTGCTGGTTCTGATCAAGCTAATGACGCCGCCGCTTGTCACGTGGCCTTGGGCAATCGAGGAATTGGCTGCGGCGGTCTGGCCAACTCATTCCGAAGCCACCGCAGTCTCGACACCGCATCGTGACCTTGGCCGCGAATCGACGTCTGCCTCCATTCCAGATGCCGTAGCGTTCGTGGACGTGGGAACGCCATCCGTCGACGCTGCCGTGCCTGGCGATCACAACGCGATTGCCGTCCTGCCCGTAGACAGGCCGATCGCGACAGATGACACGCGGGACGTTACCTGGCATCGCATCACCCTGATGTTTTGGCGGTCAGAGTGGTTTGTTGCAGCGGCTTGGAGCTTTTGGCTCGCTGGTTCATTCGTTGCCGCAGTGGTTTGCCTCATTCGCTCGCTACGAGTACAGCGGCTCGTCTCTCAAGGGGACGACGCGCCGCAATGGTTGCATGACGAAGTCAAGGCCATTGCGGAACAAGTGAAGGTGCGCCGCCTGCCACACATTGTCTGCTGTGGTGTGGCGACGCCATTCGTTTGGTGCTTGCATGCATTGAGCCTCGTCTGGCCGCGGGCCTTGGCCGATCAAGGCCGGGTCGGTTGGATTCGCGGCCTGTTGGTTCACGAATTGGCCCACATCCGACGACGGGACCATTGGGGCGCTTGGCTGGACATGGCAGCCAGGATCGTATGGTGGTGGAATCCACTGGGTTGGATCGTAAGGCGAAAACTACGCGAATCGGCGGAACTTGCATGCGACGAGTGGGTCATCAGATTGCTGCCCGACGAGCGCCGCGCATACGCCGAGTCGTTAATCGAGGTAAACGAACGAGTATCTGCAATTGCCCTTCCGATTCCTGTGGTCGGCGCCCGTGCCGACTCCGTTCGCGCTTTTCAAAGGAGACTGACAATGATCATGAGCGATGACCGTCCAGGGAGATGGTCGGCATGGACGTGGCCGGCGGTTGGTTTGGTATTGCTGCTTGCGCTACCTGGTTTCTCATGGGAAAAAGCCAAAACACCCGTGACGACGGTTTTGACCGAAGAGCGAGTCGACGTGGCCGATGCGGCAAGCACAAGCGGCGCGTCCGCGAAAAGAGCGAATGGTGCCAAACTCGACGATGCTGATGTCGCTCGAATGGCTAAATCCGTCGGTGCTTCGCTGGCCGTGATTCGTGTCGAGCCGGACAATCCACAGGCGCCAAGCCAGGGATTGGGCGTTGTCCTGAGCAAAAACGGACTGATCCTAACGTGCCAGCGCCTGCTGGATTCCGCGGGGGATATCACGGTCAGATTAGCGAATGGGAAGACGTACAACACGAAACAGGCGGCCACCGGCGCTGGGCCACTTGCGCTTGTCAAGATTGAGGCCGATCCGGATGAGTTGTCGCCGATTGGAATCGGGCATCCGTCTGCGTTGCGAGTCGGTTCACCTGTACTGGCGATTGGCAGTTCGCCAGAGGCGGAGTTCGTCGTCGGTCGAGGTACTGTCACGGCGACGGACCGCGACGTCGTCATAGCGCCGGGCGTGGAGTTGAAGTCACTGATCCAAACCGATGTTTCAATCGGTCCATACCGGAGTGGCGGTCCATTAGTCGATGCGCATGGCCTACTGGTTGGCATCAGTCCGCTGAGCCCCTCGGAACTCGACAGAAAGAAGGCATCGGGCATAAGCTTCTTCGCGTCGGTGGTTGAGATCATGGAGGACCGTCCAGACGTAGTTCAACTTTCCGGTCAAAGCGAGCCCGTGCCCGTAGCCGACTCTCTCGAGCGCGATGAAGACACAGCGGCACGCGAGACGGAAATCGATGGTGAGGTGTTAGATGAGATCCTACGGCGAGTCGAACAACACTACTTTCAAAAGGTCGACAGACAAGAATTGTTGAACGCAGCGATCGATGGGATGCTCAAACGATTAGACGGAAACTCGGCCTATCTGCGACAGAAGGAGCTGGACGAGGTCTTCCAGAACATCGACCAGTCCATCGTCGGCGTTGGCATCGAGTTACGTCACGAGGACGGTCAACTTATCGTCGTCAGAACACTTCCTTCGTCGCCGGCCGCGAAAGCCGGAGTCCGAGATGGTGATATCATTGAACAGATCGATCGATTGGCGGTCAGCGATCTTGCGGAGAAAAAAAGGCTTGCCGCGGTCGTCGGTCTGATTCGAGGCAAGCCGGGCGAGGCAGTGACGCTCGGCGTTCGCCGCGAAAGCACGGGACTGCGCGAAACGATTCGCATTGTTCGGTCCGCGATCAAGCTCGACACAGTGCAAGGTCATCGTCGCGGTCCGGACAGCGAATGGCAGTATATGCTGGACGGGGAAGACAAAATCGGCTACATCCGCATCAAGGCATTTGGGAAGCCGACCAGCAAGGATGTGGACGAGGCCGTTGGCAAACTACGAGATCGCGGCATGCAGGGGCTGGTCCTGGATCTTCGCGATTGTCCCGGCGGGCTGCTGACGGCGGCTGTCGAGACCGCCGATCTGTTCGTGGAGGAAGGGGCTATCGTCACGATCAGAAGCCGCACCAACGACGGTGAGGTCTACCAGCACAAGGCCGACAAGCAAAACACCTACATCGGATTCCCCATGGTCGTGCTTGTCAACGGACGCACCGCATCGGCCGCCGAGATTCTGGCTGCATGCCTGCAGGATCACAAACGGGCAACCATCGCAGGCGAGCGCACCTTCGGACGGGGCGTCGTCAGCGGCATCTTTTCGCTGGAATCGGGTGCGGGCGCCGTGAGACTAGCCACCGCCTCATTTCAGCGGCCCAACGGAAAAGGCATGCACCGATTCGCCGACGCCGATGAGTCTGACGACTGGGGCGTGATGCCCGATAAGGGCCTTGGGATCCGGCGATCAGACTTGCTCAATGGTTGGGAACGCGCCAAAACGGTACGCGATGCCGACGTGGATCACCGCGAGTTAGAAGATGTTCAATTGCGCAAGTCGCTTGAGCATCTGCGTGAACAGTTGGACCGGGAATAAGGTAGGATCGCTGTTTCGGTTGGTAAGACGGGGACGTTTCATCATGGACGACGTGGCTAAGGCGTCGTCAGAAATGGCGATTGCGTTATAGCCTCCGTTTGCTGCCGGTAACCATGATTCCGATCGCCGTAGGCCTCGCGATATACGGCAACCCGCGGCGACACATGGCTGAAGCAGCCAGCCTTTCTCTTGTTCCTCCACGGTCAGCCAAAACCGGTGGTATTCTGGCACATCCGAGAAAACGTCTCAGCAGATGAAACGCAAA
>CAZUAH010000353.1:0-14292 GCA_964617665.1 uncultured Pirellulaceae bacterium | reverse complement strand
CGGTGCGCGAAGTGAATCCCAGCGTCCCGACTGCTGTCGCCGATCTGGTGGACCGACTGTTGAACAAATCAGCGGCAGATCGATTTGCTGACGCGGAATCTGTGCGAACGCATTGTCTGCAACTTCTGGCGGCCTCGACGGCGCCGGATAGTGATATTCGCGAAGTAGAATTGGACAACGCTCCAGTTGTAGCCGTTGGCACCGCAGTGGAATCAAGCAACGGCCATGGTGGGTCTCGTTACGCGTCGTGGACGTTCGTGATCCTGTTGCTGGCGGGTCTTGGTGTAGGGTTTGGCGCCTACCTTATGCGAACGGAGCCAGTGGCGGTCGATCAACCGGCAGAGCCCGGGCCCATCGCGACGGATCGAGCGAAGGTGATCTCGACACCGTTCGCCAACCGCTCTATTCCCCTTCCCGATACCGAATCTGCTGCCGACGAAGACTCTGGGGGCAAATGGGGCGAACGATCTACAGTTGTTCCCGCAACCGCTGAAACCGAGGTTGATTCACATCTGTATGGGGCCGCTCTGGCGCTTACCGAGGAGTCGCCCACGGCGCCACCGCGCGACGACGCCTCTCCCGCGACTTTCGATCGGTACTCTGTGCCGCCACAATTGCCAACAGACCCGATTCCGCCGGAACCGGCTCCGTCAAGTCTGCCGCAACCAACGGATTCCGAGGGGGCTGGTTTAGACGAAGAATCTCTGGTTTGGAATTCGTCACTAAAGGAACTTCGAGCGTCCTTCGATTTGCTGGTAACACAAGTCGCACAGCCACCGGGAGCCGAACTGATCGATGGCGGTTCCGTCTCGCCGCCTGCTTCCGATTCGTTCGAATACGAACTGCGCAGAATGGAAAACAGCCTACGTATGCTGGAATCCAGGCTTATCGATATGATCGACGTTCAACCAAATCTCAAAACTCACATTCACAATCCCCATGGAGGATGAACCAATCATGATGTCACTGTGGCGAAAGAAAACATTGTTGACAATCTGTTTTGTGGTAGCCGCGAGTGCTGGCATTTGTGCAGCCCAAGAGCCCGTGGAAGTCGACCCCGAAGCCATTCCCGATTTGCCCGCCCCTGCCGAGCCTTCGCGAGACGCTGAGCCGCCCACGCAGTCGAGTTTACACGACGTAACTGCGCCGAGCGCCGGACCGGTGTTCAAACCGGTTTTAGCTCCCAGCGATTCGGGGGCGGCAAGTACGGCGCCCCCCTATCACAGAAACGTCCAGGTTCGCTATGTCATCGAGCAACCGGTTGTGGAGACAATCTACCAGAATGGTGAAGCCATCCAGATGACGCGTTATGTACGAGAAGTTCAGTCGATTGAGATCAACGTAGACGCCAATCTGGATGAACTGGACCTTCCAGCCGACGGCAAACGTTCGGCCGTTCTGGCAGTTACGGCCGCGCGACACGAGGGTCTACTGCAAAAGCTGAAAGAGGCGCAAGGCGACGAGGAGAAGATGAAGGAAGCCGCCGACGCATTGAAAACGAATTACACCGAGCATTACGCAATCGAGACTTGGTGGCGCGAACAGCGACTTGCCGAACTGGAAAAGCGACTGAAGGAAATGCGCGACCAGGTTCAGCAGCGGCAAGATGCCCAAGAGAAATACGTCGATGCCGCCATGACCATCGCCGAGTTGTGGGCTCAAGGCATCGCCATCGCGCCGCCAAAGCCCGGCAGTGCACCGGGGCACGGGCCAGTGGCCCTGCCAGACCATCCCGCAACCGTTGCTCCGACTACAGGGGCGGTGTGGTCTCCGGCGACCTATACCGAATCTCAGCCGCCGATCTCGCTTCCTCCGACACTTGCTCCGAGTCCCGAGCCACTCACTCCGATTCCCGAGGCGCCGGTAAGAAGTCGCAAATGACATAAGGGCATTTCAGAACCAGACTTTGGGAGGGCGAAGCTCCTGCTGAGCCGTTTCTTCCCACTGTTTCGGCTCGGCAGGAGCCTCGCCCTCCCGGTTTTGAAACCGCTTCATGCCAGCAACACGTGGTACTAAGTGTCAGAGCGAATCGGGCCATGGATGCCTCGGGGTAAATTGCATGACAACTCTCTCGGCGACGTGTCAGTTGCCACCCACCAACCTCCAGATGCAATCTGAGGGCATGAGGAAAGGACCACGGGAACACAACAAACTCGCCGGATTCCAACTACCCGACTACAAGATCGCACCCTCGATGGCGAATGACTTGCGGCTGTGAAACGTACCTACACGAAGGGCAAAAGGTCTACCAATGCGCTACGTCATCAAGGAAAAGTTCTGGTCTTGGGGCGACGACTTCTACATATTCGACGACCAGAAACGAAAAGTCCTCTTCGTGGATGGTGAAGCGTTCTCGTGGGGCGACAAGCTTTCCGTTCAGGATTTGAACGGAAACGAGTTGGCGTTCATTTCCCAGAAACTGCTCTCCTTTATGCCGACCTACGAGATCTACAGGGACGGTGCCTTGTTCGCCCAAGTCAAGAAGGAATTCAACTGGTTCAAGAAGGAGTTCACTCTGGACGTGCCCGGTCCCAACGACTACACGATTGTAGGGAGCTTCTGGCTGCACAACTACGAGTTCACTCGTTCCGGTCGGTGCGTAGCCAGAGTTTCAAAGGCGGTATGGGCATGGTCGGATACGTACGGTATCGAGATAGCGGACGGGGAGGATGACGTGGCCATCTTGTGTGCGGCCATCGTGATTGACCAAGTGCTCCACGACGAGAAGAAGAAGTAGCCACGCTTCCCCTGCGGGGTGCCTGGACTGCGAGGCCTCAATGCGACAAATCAAGGAGTCGAATGAGATTCGTGTGGAGTTGCAGTAGTAGCCTCCAACGCGTCTGGCACGTCGCGCCTCGCGTTCTTGTAGGTTGGCCCCTCCGAGGCCGACCATTTTCCGACGGGCTCGGAGGCCCATCGTACTGCCAAGAGCGAATGGCGAAAGATACTGGGCAAGAACGCAAGACGCGCACTTAGGCGTGAAAATGCGATGTAATCTTGGCTTGATAGCAGCGGATCTACGGTCGGTGTTTGGTGACTTGACGCCCTGATTGTAAGAACTTCCGACTTTAGTCTTTTCCGTACAAAACCGCGCCGATTTTGCGCAGGCGGAATAGCGAACGGGTCACGAATTTCCTTCTCTTAGAACGTGTTTCGAAATTTGAGCCGTAGGCGCTAGTCTCGGGCGTAGACGCGCTTAACACAGTGGAATCGGAGCCCGCGGCTAGCGCCGTCGGCTCACAAGATTGATGATTGCCCATTTCGAAACACGTTCTCAGACCGTCCGCCGTCGTCTCAACGGATCCAGCATCGTGTAGGCCGGACCGAGGCCGAAGCCCTTGCCGGAACGGCGCAAACCAGTCTTATTGCTTTGACAGCCAGCACCGTGAATCACGCCGTTAGAAGAGGCCGAAGTTCCGGCAGTTGCACGGTTTGCTTGGTCCGGCCTACAAGTCGGTGCGCAATACAGCTAGCTGATCCAACTCTTCGAGCATCCCCAACACGGATCCGAATTGGCGCGCCGGTTGCTTAGGGGCAACGCCGGGTGGGAACGTCGAGGGGATGTTCCCAGCAAGGAATGCTCTCCCAGTCAGAAGGAGTGTTGACGTGAAGGCTACTCTTTGTTTCGCCACGGTCGTGGCAGTCGTCTGTTTCATCGGATTCGCAACTCAAACCATGCGGGCACAGCCCGGAAACGCTCAGCCTTATGGGACCAAAGTGGCTGTGATCGACGTCGCACGCATTATCAGGGAGCATCCTCCGCTGCAGCAAGTCAAATCCGAGATAAGGCGGGCTGCCGCCGACTTGAGGCAATGGTCCGAGGACGAGCAAGGCAGAATCCGTCACGAACAAATGAGATTGCAGGAATTCAGGCCAGACTCGGCGGAGTATAAACAAGTGGAGGAACGCATCGCCGAGATGGCCAAGAACTTGAAATTGGAGGTTACACGACGTCAAAGGGTGATGTTGGAACGCGAATCGAGAGCCCACTACGACATCTGCATGAGAATCCGAGATGCGGCTGCCAGGCTGTCCGAACGTGATCGATACGGCTTGGTACTGCGGTACAATAGTGCGGACATTGATCCGAACGAATTCCGATCGGTCCAGGAAGGACTCCTGCGGCGCGTTGTTCATCAGAACGGGCCGGATATCACTCAGGCGATCCAGGATTACCTAGTGCAAGTCGATACGGCACGCAGGCCGGGTCAAACGGGGCCCCAAATTCCAGGTCGCCAACGGTGATTCTCGTCTCCCATTCTGCGACCGCCAACTGCCGCGGCTCTTGAGACGTTTATCGAGTCGCGTCAGGCCGCCCAGTGCAACCGAGAGTCACTGCTGCGCGTGCGGTGGCACGGCTGAGTGGTACGAGTGTGAATATTCCACCGGAGAATGCTGTCGGGCGTTGTTGCTCGTGATACAATAGCAGCCGTTGGCCGTGCTCCGGTCTGTGCGACGGTCGCACGTGAAACTGTGAGCGGCAGAATCCCTAGCGAACCGGGCCACTCAGGGCTCGCCTATTACCATGCATAATCGAATCACCCGTCGACGAGTTCTTCAGGCTGGCGTTGCGACGTCGGCTTCGTTACTGATCGGTCCTGCGGCCATGGCCCGTACTTACTCTGCCAACGAAAAGATCCGCTTTGCACTTGTCGGCATTGGCGGTATGGGCGGCAAGGGCGTGAATGTGGCTTCAGGCGAGCAGATTGTCGCAGCGGCCGATGTGGATATGAATCATGCCCGCGGTTCGATCAACAAGATCAAGGAACGCTTCGCCGACGCGAAGATCTACGATGACTACAGAAAGCTGTTCGACGAGCAGAAACAGCTTGACGCGGTTTGGGTCGCCACGCCAGACCATCACCATTTTCCTGCCGCCGTTCGAGCCCTGGACGCCGAGTTGGCCGTCTACTGCGAGAAACCTCTGTGTCATGACATTTACGAGGCACGCAAACTGCGCGAGCTGGCCAAGGCCAAACAGGTCGTCACACAGATGGGCAACCAGGGCCACTCAGGCGAACACGTGCGACTGCTGTGCGAGTGGATTTGGCAGGGAAGCCTCGGCGATGTGACCGAGGCCCACATACGTCCGCCTTATAATCAGATGGATTTCGGCTCGCGCGATCCCGGCAAACCGATTCCCGTTCAGTCGAGCCTCGATTGGGACTTGTGGCAAGGCCCGGTGAAGGAGCGTGAGTATCGCAGCGGAATTCATCCGGCCCGTTGGCGTGGCTGGATCGATTACGGCACGGGGCTCTTGGGCGATTGGTTCTGTCACAACGCCGACGGCGCTGTATGGGCGCTGAAGCTGTACGAGGCCGATACGTGTGAAGTCGAATGCGAGGGGGAAGACCCGAACGAGACGAATTGGCCGCACGGTGTTCGCGTCTCCTGGAAATTTCCACAGCGCGGCGACATGGTTCCGTGCATCATGCGGTGGAGCTCGGGTACGTACAACGACAAGCCCATGCCGCCGACGGTCGATCCGGAGCGGGTGGCCTCGGCCGCAAAGCATCCCAGCGCATACTACGGCACAAAAGGCATGGCCGTGTCGGGCTGGTGGATGAACGGCACACGGCTGTTTCCCGAGAGCTTCATGCAGGAAGTCGGCAGGCCCGAAAGAGTCCTGCCGCGTGTGAAGGGGCACGAAGTCGATTTCCTGAACGCCATCCGCACGGGCGGCCGATCCTCGGCCGACTTCGACTACTCGGCACGGCTGACCGAGATCATGCTGATCGGCAACGTTGCCTCGCGCGTTCGTGAAAAGCTCAAATACGACTTCCGAACGGGCAAGTTCACCAACAGCGACAAGGCCAACGCCTTGATCATGCGCAAGCCTCGCAAGGGCTGGGAATTCGGATACGCATAGCCGTCGCAGCGGTCCGGCCTGGATGCATATTTCTCTGCTCGACCCACGGATTCTCCGGTGAGTGGCCGGAGGTGGCTGCGGTCGGGCGACCTCTCAATGGAGGCAATCATGAAGACAAACCTTGGGACGCTCATTGCAGTCTGCAGCGTTGTGGTGATGATCGCGGCTTTCGCTTTCGCGAACGCGGGTACCCAGGACGATGCTGGTTTGCGTCAAGCGAAGTGGCAGCACCTTGCGCTCACGCACAATGGACCACGAGTGAGCGGCGAAGGCGAGCTGTCACGGCAGATAGAAAAGCTGGGTGACGAAGGGTGGGAACTTGTGGACGTTTCTGCGATTGTGAGAAACGGCACGACCGAACAGACCGTCCTCTACTTCAAGCGACCGCGCTGAGCAGGCGTCACGCGAAGCGCTGCTCCAGCAGATCCACGGCATCGGCACCCATGGCCTTTTTCAAAGCCTTCTCGCGATACACGCCGAGTTGGGCTTCATCTCCTTCAACCGCAACGACGATATCCCTGCCTCGCACTCGAACGATACGTATTCGCCCTACCGGATCTTTGTCCCGGCCGTGGCTGATGTAGAGGCAGCTTTCGTCGGCCGCGTCGAGGGTAAGTACAAGCCTGCTCATCGATCTCTCCCCAATTCTCACGCTGGGTTGCGCGCCAAAGCCGCCCCCAATACTATCCTTCTCCACCGCCTTTGGCCCATGTTCATCGCCGTGTTGCAGGTACTCGCGTTTGAGACGCAAACGACCTCGACAGTTGGCCGACTCCCAAAAGCACCAAAGGAAGAGAAGCATAGCCACTTGGCAAGTTATGAGAAATACCGCGATGCATAACTGGGCATATTTTTCGTCGCAGCCCTGCATAAGCGGTGCCATGGAGGCATGAAGCGATGAAATCCAGGAACGGGAGATATCTGATGCTGGCGAATGCTCGTGTAGTTGCTGAGCGTGAATCGCTGGGATTATGCAGGACTGAGGTTTTTCTGCTTTGCATAACATGTTACGATTCCTCATAAATAACTGTTTTATGCAAAGCGTCGGATCGGTCTCTGTCTTTTCAGGAGCTGAGCCTTGGTGATTAGGAAGAAAGCCAACAGGTCTGTCGAGTTACCCCAGGTCAATCCCCGCAATGTCAAGAAAGCCTTGGAGTTGCTTTGGCAAGGAAAGCCCAGTCAAGCGTTCTCACCAGATTGGCTGGGAGACCAAGGGATCAGTCAACCGAACCAGACTTGGTCGTTGCTACAGTTCCTTGGATTGTTGGACGAGTCGGATCGTCCGAGCGAGACGACGTTCGCGTATCGCGGCAACAGGACGAAGTTCATCGAGCATGTTGTTGCGTCGGCGATCAACGCATATGGTAAAGAGGGGTTGGGCAGCCCCAGTAGCTTGGCCTGGTTGGGGCGAGACACGCTGAGCCGAAAGGAATTCAGAGACCGCGTTGCGGGCAAGGGGCGGTTTGACGTCCATCGTCTTAAGAATGGGGGATGTAAGAACGCCTTCTACTGCCTCCGGTCTCTTCACGAGTTGTTGGTCGACGGGCAGTGGCTTCGAGATCCTGCCGAGTCGGCAACCGACGAACGACCGAGGAGTCTGGCGAGGGAAGGCACGTCGCTCGAGCAGAATGACTCAGCGGTCAGTCAGGACGACTTGCAGGAAGGCCAGATGATCGAGAGGCGGCTTTCGGATTCCGACGAGATACGCGACCTCCTCCGCGGTTTGCTGGACGACCGCCCGATACGCGAAGATACTCATGGCGACGACTGCATCCGGGTGCCGGTTGGATCGGACGACAACGGAAAGACCGTGTGGGCACGTGTCTACTTCGATGGTCCGGAGAGGCCTAGATACATCGCGGAACTTGCACGCCTGCTGCAGTCGATGGCCGAGGGGATGCAGCGTTAACTGATTCCACACATCAAGTGATACGAGGGTCGCGATTCAACAGCGGCCCGAAGCACGAGCGAGCTTGGCGAATGACATCAACCTACCCATTTGGTAACGATCCAGCGAAAGTCGAAAGATACAGGGCGTTCTGGAACAGGGAACCTGTTGACCGTCCCCTGGTCGGTTTTTCGTTTGTCGGATGGTACCCGCTCGAGTACTTTTCCGCCTGCAAGTCGTGGAAGGTTGGCGACGTCATCACGCCAGGCATGCTCGTACCGGATGAGTGGCTGGACGATTACGAAGAGTTGCTCAGGGAAGGCGAACAGGTTGGAGACGACATGCTCCGCGGGGCATGTCCGATTCAAGTGGCGTTCCCTTGTTTTCTACCAGCCATCCTTGGGTGCGAGATCCGCGTGCTGCCTGACAATGTGATGGGCGACGAGCAGAAGCTCTCGTGGGAAGAGTCTCTTGCGAAACACCTTGATCACAACAGCCCTTGGTTCAAGGCATGTATCGACTTTGCCGATGCGCTAGTCAAGCGAGCCGACGGACGCTATCCGCTTAGCCACGGGGCCGAACTTGGGCCCACGGATCTGCACGCCGTGCTCCGCGGTCACAACGAGAGCATCATGGATTTGGTTGACGAGCCGGAAAGGTCCGCCGAACTGCTTATGCATTTGGGGCACGTCTTTGCGGAGTTTTTCCAAGAAACCTGGAAGCGACTACCTTTGTACTGCGATGGGTATTTCGACGCCCAGTATCAGGTCTGGGCTCCAGGTCCCATTATCCGAATGCAGGAGGATGCGACTGCGGTCTTTTCGCCAGATCTCTATCGAAGCCTCGTGCAACCGGTGGACCGCATGATCGCCAAACAGTTCGAATGCAACTTCATGCATCTCCACTCGACGTCCATGTTCATGTTGGACGCCTTCCTGGAGATCGAAGAGCTGCGATGTTTTGAGATCAACATTGAATCGTTCAATATTCCAGTCAAGGGCATGATTGAATACTACAGGATGGTGCAGGATGCAGATCGCCCGTTACTGATTCGAGGATCGCTGACGGAAGACGAATTGCGTCTTGTGCTGGACTCATTGGATCCGCGCGGGCTCTACCTTCACATCATGCCGCAAGACAAGAAAGAGATAGACACCCTGAGACCAATCTTGGGGATGTAGTACGTCTAGAATAGCCCGCGTGAAAACCACCACCGACTTGACATCGACGCGCTTGCCCTGGCTGGGCACGGCCTGCTGCTTGCTGTCCGCACTGTGCTACACCGCCGCGAACATCTGCCTGCGTCAGTTGGCCGAGCTAGAAGTTCTTTCAGCTTGGGTGATTTGCATCAAGGAAACCGTGGCGGTCGCAGTCGTAGGGCCCTGGCTCCTGTGGCAAGTCTGTCTTGGTCGACGTTTTTCGTTTCCACCGAGAGCCCTGCTCGTTTTAGCCCTTGCCGGACTGGGTGTGCAGTTGGCCGGCAACTTGGGCATACAATGGGCCTACGGCGTCATCGGACTGGCCATTAGCCTGCCGCTGGCATTGGGCATGAGTCTGACCGGCAGCGCCGTGATTGGCATCGTCCTTTTCTACGAGTGGCTCCCAATACGTTCGATTGTGGCCGTAGGTATGGTAATCGGTTCGATCGTGCTGCTAAGCGTCGGGGCAACAGGACACGCCGATTCCCCGGGGACAACGTCTGCTGCTTCCGGCACATTCGTCGTTTTGTTGGCTATCGGCGCTGCCTGTGTTGGAGGCATCATGTTCGCGAGTCTGAGCGCCGCGATCCGCTATGCCGCGAAATCGAATGTGCCGGTCGCGGTGACGGTTGTTGTTGTGACCGGAATGGGGGTAATATCACTCGGTACGCTGAGCTTGGTGCGGCTGGGGCCGACGAAGATGCTGGCTACCGAACCGTACACGCTTGCGTGGATGGTTGCCTCTGGCGTGTTTAATTTGATCGCCTTTGCGCTGATCACCAAAGGACTGCAACTGACGACCCTGGTGCACGCCAACGTATTGAGCGCTTCGCAGGTCGCTCTTGGGGCAACGGCGGGCATTCTCCTCTTCCACGAGTCGTACAACCTGTGGCTGCTAGGCGGTATCGCGCTGACAATCACCGGGATCGCGTTTTTTCAACATCCTCGCAGGAAGAAAGAGCCGGTCGTGCAGTCTTCGTGACGTCGTCGATGAGCATTTCCGTGTGGCGCACGACGCACTGGTTTATAGGGCAAGGGAACAGTTGCTATACTGGTTGTGTACAAGACAGCCATATTTCCCGATGAAGAATACCTAATGATTTGAGGTTACATACTGTGAGAGCTACTCACGTCACCGATAGATGTTCGACCCACGGGCCGCTTTCACGTTTCACCGCGGCCGCCATCGCATGCGTTGTGGTCGTGACTCAATTCGGGCTCGATTCCACTGCATTTGCCGCCGCGCCAAAGGCCAAGAAGCGAGGGGAGTTGGTCGGCCCCATTACTCCGTCCATCCACGTCCCGCCAGTCCGAACGGCTCCGCCCGCCCGAACGCGGCCGATCGAGAGGCCACCGCAATACGATCCGAAAGTTGCAGCCGAGAAACAGCGGCTTCCATATCGATTGGAATCGTTGCGTTTGGCGATCGAGGATCTGATCACCACATTCGGCGACGCCTACCCGGATGGTCCGGAGTTCCTTCGACGCTGGCAAGCTCTCTGGAAAGTACGGGGCGACAGGTCGCCTGCTGTGGAAAAGCAATTTCGCAAGCTTCGCGACGACGCCCTGTTGGCCAACCCGCTGCTCGATTTCGAGCGATTGCTCGTCCTGAAACGCAAGAAAGGGCAACTCGGCCTGCCGACCAACCATCAATGCAACACCTGCCTGAAGCGGACCGGCTATGACAACGAGCTTGCTGTGCTTTCACCCGTTCGTCCTGACGGCCAACTCGCCACGCTGTACCGCCCACGCGGCGGCACGTACGTCGGGGAAATGGATTTGCACTTCGACGCCGATCGTTTGCTCTTCACGATGCCGATCGGCAACACGTGGCAAATTCACGAGATCGAAATAAATAGCAACGGGTTGCGTCAGGTATCGCGCGAGGTTACGGACGTAGATAACTTCGATCCGTGCTACCTGCCGGACGGCCGCATCGTCTATTCCTCGACGGCGTCCTTCACGGGCGTGCCTTGCTGGCACGGTCGCGAGCGGGCGTGTTGCCTGTACACGATGGATATTGACGGTTCGAACGTGCGTCAGGTTTGCTACGACCAGGATTTGGATCTGCATCCTTCCGTGCTGCCGAACGGCCAAGTGATCTACAGCCGATGGGACTATACCGGCATCCTGCACGCCTACGTGCGTCCGCTGATGGTGATGAATCCGGACGGGACAAGCCAACGGGCCGTTTATGGCAGCAACTCGTACTATCCCAACAGCCTCTTCTTCCCGCGGGCCGTGCCAGGTTCGCCGACCAAGATCGTTGCAGTCTTGGCTGGCTATCACGGACATAACCGGATGGGCGAATTGGCCGTGCTGGACATTTCGAAGGGTTGGAGTGGGGAAAGCGGGGTCGTACACCGCATTTCGCATCGTGGCGAGCCGATTGTGCCTGTCGCGCTGGATTGCCTCACGCAGAAGGCAAAGCTTCAGTTCCTCCATCCGCACGCCTTGAACGAGAAGTACATCCTGACCGCAATGCAGCCCGGGCCCAAACAGCCGTGGGGAATCTACCTGGTCGACGTGTTCGACAACATCACGCCAGTGTTGACCGACCCCGCGTGCGATTTCTACGAACCGCTGCCCATCAAGACGCGACCGATGCCGCGAGTCGTGCCTGACCGCACGGACCCATCTCGGGACGACGCGGTTGTGGTGCTGCACGACATCTACAAAGGCCCGGGCCTGAAGGGCGTCCCACGCGGCACAATCAAGAAACTGCGGGTTGCGGCCTATCACTTTGGATTCCCTGGAATGGCTGGCCCGGACAAGATCGGCCGTGGTGGACCGTGGGAGGTCATGCGGATTCTCGGCACGGTCCCGGTCTACGAAGACGGCTCGGCCAAATTCCGTGTGCCTGCCAACACGCCCATTACGTTGCAGGCGTTGGACGGAGAGCACAAGGCCGTTCAACTAATGCGAAGCTGGTACACAGCCATGCCCGGCGAAACGGCCTCGTGCGTCGGTTGCCACGAAACACCCAGCGACTCGCCCATCGTGCGGAACGACATCGCGGCCACCAGCAAGGTATCTGAAATCGATCCGTGGTACGGACCAGCTCGCGGATTCGATTTCGCTCGCGATGTCCAGCCCGTGTTGGATAAGCACTGCGTCGGCTGTCACAACGGTCAGCGGCGCGAAGATGGACAAGTAGTGGCCGATCTCCGAAACGAACGACTTGTGGGAGACTACGCGGGCCTTCCACTCACCAAGCTGGGCGCCGGCCGAATCGATCCGTCGATTCCCAGCAAGTTTCCGGAACGTTTCCAACCCTGCGACGGCATGCCGCATCCCTACGGCAAGCTAAGAACGCATTACACGCCAGCTTACGAGGCGCTGATTCCTTACATTCGTCGAGTGAACGTCGAAGATGGGGCTCATCTGCTGCTCCCGGGCGAATACCACGCGGATACGAGCGAACTTATTCAGATATTGAAGAAAGGCCATCACGGCGTTTCGTTGGACGAGGAAGCCTGGGATCGGATCGTCACGTGGATTGACCTGAACGGTCCGTGCCACGGAACTTGGGGCGACGTCGCCGAGATTCCGGGCCGCGTGGATCGACGCCGATATGAGCTTGCACAAGCAACCGGAGGGCCAAAGACGGATCCTGAATTCATCCCCGTCTCGCTGAACACGACGCCGATCTCGCCCATCTTCCCTGAGAGCAAGACGCCGACGCCAAAGGTGCGGCGGCGCGTGATATCAAATCTCCTTGACCAACTGAAGGACACGGGAGCCGGCCCTAATTCGCCATCGACCGATACGATGATGCTCGATCTGGACGATGGCCTGACGATCGACCTGATCCGAGTACCTGCGGGACGTTTCGTGATGGGCGACACAACCGGCGAAGGCGACGCCGACGAGTGGCCTGCCTCGATCGTCGAGATAGAACGTGCTTTCTGCATCAGCAGGACTGAAATCACGAATGACCAGTTCCGCCGTTTCCATCCGGAACATTCGTCAGGCGTATTCACCAAACGCCAGATCGACCGCGACGGCCCTGGCATACAACTCGACGATCCCAATCAGCCGGCCGTACGTGTTTCCTGGAATGACGCGATGGAGTTTTGCCGCCGGCTTTCGGACAAGACGCGTCGTACGATCACACTGCCGACCGAGGCGCAATGGGAATATGCGGCACGCGCGGGAACCACGACGGCCTTGCACTACGGTCGGGCGTCCGCCGACTTCTCCCACACCGCGAACATGGCCGATCGCTCGTTGGCCTGCGTCTATGAGGGGACGGCAGGCGTGGCCGTGTTACAGCCTGTCCCGGCCTTGATGCAGTTCGACGATCAGGCGATCTGCACTGCCGACGTGGCGTCGTATCGAGGCAACTCTTGGGGGCTGCACGACGTTCACGGCAACGCCGCCGAGTGGACACGTTCGGCGTATCGTTCGTATCCCTACGACGCCAACGATGGTCGCAATGATGTCGATGCGGCTGGCAACCTGGAAAGACGCGTGGTTCGGGGTGGCTCGTTCTACGACCGCCCAAAACGCTGCCGCTCGTCGCATCGCTTGGCCTACCCACCATGGCAACCCGTCCACAACGTAGGCTTCCGAATCGTTGTCGAGCAATCCGACTGAGTTTAGGTGCCCGGAAGCGAGAGGGCGAAACTCCTGCTGAGCCGGATTCCTGGCACCGACGCGCGGCTCGGCAGGTGCCTCGCCCTCCCGAACACGTGTTTGCCGAGTCTATGCACGGACACTTGAGTTTACAGACAAGCGTCGTATCGATCTTGCTTTCGTTTCCACCAAATGCTTGCATGGCGGGAAGCGAGAGTGAATCTTTGTGATGAGACATCTGCTCCGTTGGTTTCTTTCTGCCGCAATGCCCTCCTCGGCCGCAGACGCTACCGACCCATCTCATGTCGGCGAGTTGACGAGCGATATCCGGCACGCTATACAGACGAGCGACAGTCGTAAGCTGCGAGTTCGTATGACCTTTCGATACAAGAGAAGAAGGAATGGAAAATGACTCAGCCAATCAGCATCATGCCGTGTCTTGATATGCAAAACGGTCGCGTGGTCAAGGGCGTTCACTTCGTCGACATTCGCGACGCGGGCGATCCCGTCGAGTGCGCTCAGGCTTACTGCCAGGCGGGAGCGGATGAACTGGCGTTGCTGGACATCACGGCCACTGTCGAAGGTCGCGGTACCATGCTTGATGTAGTGAAACGCGTGGCAGAGGCGGCAACCGTCCCGTTCACTGTGGGGGGAGGAATTTCGGACGTGGCATCGGCGGCGGCCGTATTGGAGGCGGGGGCGGACAAGGTCTCGACCAGCAGTGCCGCTTTCCGCAAGCCGGAAGTCATCGCCGAGAT
>CAZUAH010000352.1:9909-14293 GCA_964617665.1 uncultured Pirellulaceae bacterium | reverse complement strand
TTCGGTTTCGCCAATCGAACCTTGGGTATCTTCTTGGTCATGTTTCGTTTTCTCCCAGGTAGAATCCCACCAGCGCCGCCAGCCTTGCCGACGACGCCAGCGGGTTGGTGCGTAAACGTCAAGCCGCGTCGGGTTCGGTCGCTTTCTCGTGGTCAGCATCCGGCCCATTCCCGAAACAATGCTCAAAGGCTCGCAGCCTCCCTTGGAAGTAGTTCACTCGCAACTGCAAGCTCTCTCTTAGTCCGCTAATCAAACCGCCCGATTCCTGCCCTGCTGGATCTCGCAGCGATACGACGACGTGAGAAACTTGTTCGTTGAACTTCACAACGAACACTGGGATTTTGCGGTCGTCTACTTCGACAGTCTCAATACTCACAGATGCGAGTTGCCCCAACACTTCCGATACCAATTCCCCGAAACCTCGTAGGTGCATCGGGTCATAGATGCCATCTGCCAGCACCTTGGCCGCGTCCCAACTCATTTCGATCGGGGGTAGGTGTAGATCGTCACCATACTCGCTGAGCGGTTTGTCTTCGGTGGCTGTCATGAGGCACCCCCTTCCTTGCACTCGGAGGTGCTCTGCAGGTCTTTTTTCAGACCATCCACCTCCCCTTTGAGCCTCGCCACTTCTCCTACGCGGGACTCACTGTAACTCTGCTTGTGACCATTGGGGCAGTGAAACCGTTTCCCAAATTCCTTCCAGTAGTGATCCACCCAGGACGGCACAGCGAACAAAACGCCACATTTGATGCAGTAGTGCTGCGCGAATGTAGTCTTTGCCGCAGTGACTTCAAAAGAACCGTTGGACATAGAAACGCCCTTCCAGCACGCAGAGTGCGCGCAAAGAAAGCGCCGACTTGTACTGGCGCTGCTAGGCGGCGAGAAACCGCCCGCGGGCCTTGCGGCTACCGCGCACCAATACAAGCCGGCGCTCTGTTTTCTCGTTTTGTTTAGCATTGTTTTCTCGTGCGGCCAGAAACCGCTTTGACGCCATCAATTTACCCCCAATGGCGTCTTGGTGTCAAGGAAAACCCTAAAGCCGCTTTAGGGTTTCACGCAAACCCTTTCACCCGGTGAAGGACTTTTACCACAGACGGCAAGTCTGCCGTTTATGGTATTGTCCCCACGTGGGCGGGCGAGAGGTAAGGGTTCTACGGTGAAACCCTTTTGCGAAGTCACTGTCCCCACACGCGCGGGCGAGAGGTGCAACCCCATCAAAAAAAGGTGGGGCAACTTGCCCCAACTGTCCCCACACGCGCGGGCGAGAGGTGCATTGAAACAAATGGAAGGTTTTCGTTTTGTTTCAATCACTGTCCCCACACGCGCGGGCGAGAGGTGCAACAAAAACCCTGGGGCAACTTGCCCCAAGGTTTCTGCTGTCCCCACACGCGCGGGCGAGAGGTGCAACCCCATCAAAAAAAGGTGGGGCAACTTGCCCCAACTGTCCCCACACGCGCGGGCGAGAGGTGCAACCGCTGCCGTGGTTCCACCTCCCATGCCTCTAATCTCCCCTCAGGCCTCCAAATTTGCCCCTCTGACGCGTTCTCTGTTCCGACGCCCAAAGCATCGCGTCAAGCCGTCTTCGTGTGTCCTGCGCTTTTCCTCGCGTGTTCTCATTCCTCACTTGCTGAAATCGCGAACGTGTGACCGCCCTTTTCGTGTAAGTCGCGCCGCAGATGCTTTGGCGCCGTCCAGTTCAATCAACCCTGCTGACTCCATCTCTCGCATCACTCGCCGTGCCACAACCTTTTCGCTGGCGGACAAGTTGCGACCGAGGAACGCCGGTAGGTCATACGGCACCCAATGTTCGCCACGAAGTTCCCGCAGCTGCTCCTGGCAGGCTGCGATCTCGCGATCGACGCGAAAGCCTGGCAGCCCCCTTGAGTTCTTCCGCAGTTTCTTCGTCTCGCGCTGGAAAAATGCAACCTCCGCCTTCCACGCTCGGTGGATTCCGCGAAGCAAATCATCGGGGTTGATGTGAATCGTTCTTGGCCTGCCACGTCGCTTGGTTTCAGGCATGGGTTTTTCTTTTCATTGTCACGGTCGGAGTAAGTGTCGTTTGCGCCCGGTGGCGGTGGGAACGTGTGCGCCGCCCCCGCCGCAAAGAACCTATGCCCCCACCCCCTGTCGAAAATCCAGCCAGCGACGCGACGGGCATGAGCGAAAACCGCCAACGCCGCTGGCCGGACGAAACCCCCGGCGAACACGACCATCACCGAAATGGCCGCAAGTCGTCGGGGATATGCCTTGCGACTTCCGGCCGTGGCGAAACGTGGCAACGTAACACAGCCAGTTGCCGCAAGGCGAACCGCCCCGTTGCCGTGGGTTTATTACCGCTGAGTGAAGGCGGCACGACAACAACGCGGGAAACTAACGTCATTTCGGCACATGTCGACTTCTCAACTGCTCGATTTCCTCGAAGTGCTCAGCTTCCAGTTTTTCGAGTTGCTCGATTTCTTCGGAGAGTTCGGCAATCTTCGGTTCCACTTCGGCGCGAAGGTACGCTTCCCACTTCTTGCGGTCCAGGTTGTCAATGACAACCTCCCGGTTGTGCCAGTGGCCTTCAGTTCTCTCGCGAATCATCCCGAACGCATCTAGTCTCGATGTCGCGTTGGGTCCGAACGATTCGTGAGATTCGATGTAGCAGCGAACGCGGTCCAAATCCTTGCCGCCTGCGAGTCCGCCACGGGTAGAGCGCCGCTCCGAGACATCCAGCTTCAACAGCGATTGCAGGACGGATCGGTCGGTACGTGCTGATTCGAGCCGATGGCCTTCGCCAGACTTCCACGCAGCGTCTTTGCTGCCCATCTCGTCAAGCTCATACTGCGAAAACATCTTGTCGTTTTGCAGTTCGTTCTCGGCAACCTCTTCCCTCGCAACGACCTCCTCAAGTTCGCGTGCGGCCTCCTCGGCTTTCGCCACCTTATCCTGTTCGGCCTTGATAACGATTTGGCTTTCCGCCCGCTGTTCGTCAAGTGCCTTCAAACGCCGTTCATGCTCTTGCCTATGCTCGAGTCGCGTCGCCGCCGGGCCCGCCTGCCGTTGGAGTTCGTAGCGGAGCTTGTACCGGCCCTTGTCCTGCTGCCATTTGCGATCAGCTTTGCGGCGATCGCTCGACAACATCTTGCGACGATGCGCGTGTTCTCCAGGAGTCAGAACGGCGTCGTTTTCTTTGGCCGCCTTGATCACAATTCGGTTATACTCGATCTCATCGTCCAACGCGGTATTGTCTGTCGCCACCGCAGCCGGTTTCGTTGCTTTGGGTTTCCGTTCTTTCGTTGCTGTTGCCATTGTTCAGAATCTCCTCTATTGCGTAGGCATAGAATCGCTGTACTGTGCGGCCTTCTCGCGAAGATCTTCACGAGTTGAAACAAATGGAAGGTTTTCGTTTTGTTTCAATGTACTGTGCGGCCTTCTCGCGAAGATCTTCACGAGACCGACAGCCGCGAGCCTGGCCGCTCTCGTTGGCCTCCTCGACAAGTCGCTGTCGCAAATCCGCATCATCAACCAGCAGTTGACGGGCTGCCTCCTGAGTAGTGCAACCTTGCTCCGAGGCGATCGCAGACGATAGCACCGACATGGTATGGACAGCCGATCGACGGCCCTTGGCGGGGCGTTCTCGTTCTCGTCGATTGCCACGTTCGCCCGTCAACCATTTGTCGACGTCGGCCTTGCGGTAGCTGTACGTGCCCCCACCCAGGTCGACATACGGCAATTGCCCCGATTGTCGAGCCCTGCGTTGCGATGACTCAGGAACGCGGTGCTTGGCGGTCAGCTCGTGGTTGGTGATCCACTCGCCACCGTCGCCGGCCTCGCTGGAATCGGTCGCACCATCCTTGTTCAAAGGAACGGTGACGACGGTAGAAATGCTCGGATCGTAACTAATCATTTGAAAGTCCTTTCCTGAAAAAGTATCACGCCCGCTCACCGCGAAATGGCGATGCCGGCCCTACACGATCGTTGTGCTCAGCGATGTACCGCCGGTGCAGATCCGGCCGCTCAGCCACAACCGCTCTGATTGCCGTTGGTCGATCCATGCCGGCTGACATCTTTTGGCGAATGGCAGCTTCGAACTTCGCAGCCGCCGGCCCCGCTGATCGTTGCCCCTGAATCATTCGGTGGGTCTCCTTGTATTGCGAGCAGTAAGCCCGCGTTCCTCGTTGCGGATCCGCTCCCGGTGACAGAATGCCGCCAGACCGCCCGCGATTCCTCGAGCCTCGGCCAGCGTCACGTCTTCGTCCAACTCCAGCTCGATACCGATGTCCGGAGCAAAGTGCTCTATCTCGTCGACGGTCAGCAGACATTCGCTTGGCCACATCTCGGCCGCTGGGAAAATCGCCGTGTCAAAGGTCATGTCGACCTCCTTTCTTTAGTCGCTCTCGCC
>CAZUAH010000352.1:0-9809 GCA_964617665.1 uncultured Pirellulaceae bacterium | reverse complement strand
GGAAAATCGCCGTGTCAAAGGTCATGTCGACCTCCTTTCTTTAGTCGCTCTCGCCGCCGTATCGCCTCGCATCATTTCACGCATCGCCTGTTTGACTTCTGCGATGACCTGCTGAACCTGAGACCTGGCGACATCCGCGTCGTCAGCGATGGAACCGTCGGGCAAGACGAAGCCGCCAAATTTACGGCAGTCGACACGCTGGCAGTACCGACGCGTTAGCCCATCGCTTTCGGTGGCGTCATTCCAGTCGTGGGGCTGGCCGTCGTCGCACAGATCAGGGGCAGGAGGGGACGGTGCCACACGTCCATCACGGCCACACACGTCCAATACGTCCATAGGGTCAGGAGTTTTCTCACTACCACTAAAAACACGTATATCAGCGTAGTTTTCCTCCTCACGCGTCACTTTTGTTTCAATGGACGTATTGGACGTATTGGACGCGTAAATCCCCTCGGGTTGCGGTTGGCCGTTCCTGAATTCGTAGGTCTTGAGGCGATTCTTCGTTTGCAGGTCATAGGAATCGGAACGCTGAACAGAAAAATCGTCCAGCGTGATTTCATCGTCGACGCGGAAGCACTTTGCTAGTTTTCTACCCATGGCTCGCAGGACTGCAGCTCGAACGTCATCGTTATCGAGGTTGCCCTCTTTGAGTCCGGGGATTTCAACGTCAGTATCTTCGATGATGTCAAGCAACTCGTGGGTCCGTAGCGGTTCGTTCAGCTTTCGCGCTTTGCGGACGAGGATCGCCACGTCGCGAAGCCAATTAAGGGCCGGGTTTGAAATCCTGGCTTGTGTCTGTGCGTGTCCGTCCATCAGCGGTGCACAGCCAAGCAGATTCTGGACGATCCAGTCGAGTGTCTGGGCCCATTGGCGAAAATCGTGCCGGCCTTCGTCAGTTGTCGGCTTGCCGGCAGCGTGCCATTCTTTGACGACCGCAAAGACAGCTCCCAGATACGCCTCACGATTCGTACGAACGTGGGCTAGGATGTCCCCTTCGGGATACTTGGTGAACTGGTAGCCGATCTGCCGCTTTCGCATTTCGACACAACTACTGCGGATGGCAAGGTCATCAGTAAGTTCTGCTCGGTTGCTCGTCATCATCACGACGATTCGCCGCGGATCGACAAGGACGTTCTGCGAGTACGGCGCCCGGGCAATGTACGTGTCTTCGGTGAGAAACGATTCGAGGGCCGGCGAGTCAATCTTTCCGCGAACGTTTTCCAACGCGATGAAGTTGCGGCCCACCATCAGCATGCTGTTGAAAGTTTCCTCGAACCCACCAATTGCAGTTCTCCGCTGGGTGACGGCAGAGACTTTACAGCCGTAGATGGCGGCTGTCAGTTTGTTGCGGTATCCCTTGCCAGTCTGTGACTCGTCGGCCTCACCAAGGTCGACTGGAGCCCTGGCGCAGAGGATGCCTCCGAGCACAAGGCTTGGATTGATGACAGCGGCCAATGCTCGAGAATGGTCTGACTCGCTGGCAAACTGAAAATCGGCCAGCATGCCAACAAGCAGCCGTTTCGCTTCCGCAAGATCCAGCTCCTTGACATCCCAAACGTCCGTGAGAATGCCGGCCTGTCGATCGTATCCGGAGACTTGAACTAATTCGCCGTTTCGCTCGACAAGCAACGGAGACTGGGATAAGACGTGCAACGGCCGGATCTTCTCGCGAAAAACATCTGATTCCTTGATCAGTTCTGCCGTTGCCTTACTACAAGTGGCGGCCGTCGCCAGCCCTTCACCGTCAGCCCTTTTGAGCGTGGCGACCTGTTCGAATGCACTCGGCAGTGAAGGCGTTCTGACATCTTCCAGCCGCGTATTTCCGTCAAAATCAGTCTGCACTGTCTTCAGAGCACCGCCATGGCGGTAATACTTCTCAGTGCCATCCAGCAGCTGGCCAAGATCTTCTGCCGCGTCAGAGATACGTGTGGAACCGCCTGGCAACACAACCACCGGCAGCTCTTGCTCCGGGTCTTTCGACGACTCAGACGGCCCGCTTGTCGGCTTCCTGCTCTTCTTCTGTTCGATCTTCTCGAACTTCTTCTCCCTGGCAGTCTGCGAGGCCTTCTCCCAGGTTCGGCCGAAATACTCTTCCCCTCGCTCTGCGAACTTGCCGACGCTGGCCACTTCGTTCCACACGTCGGATCGGTCAATGCCATTCTCGATGGCATAGCAGCACAGCTGGAAGTCCGTTTCTGACCGTTCGCCGACTTCGGCCGTGCTGCAGAGATAGACCAGCTCCCGGAACTTGTCCTGTCGTTTCGCGCCGTGCTGTTTCAGGCTCTTCGCTGTCGGCAGCGGAACTGCAGCTATCTTCTTTCTGCGTTCCTTGCCGGGCGATGTTTCGGCGAACTTGGCGAACCGATCGATCGGGTACCGAGTATTCCGCTCGAGCTTCAGGAGGCGACAGGGGACCGGCTCGCGGCCGTTGCGTTCGTTTTTACGGTTCAGAGTCCCCGGCATTCGAAGCAGGCGGCTAAGATCTGTTGTGTGGTCCCCGCCGATACTGGCCGCAATTCCGCCAAGGATGTCTTCGACGTGCTGGGCCTTGGATGACAGTTCCGGCTCGTTCTGCTTGTTGTCGAGGTACAGCTTGCCGGCTTCCGGGTCGATGATGTACTCGCGTTTGCGTTTCTTTGGCTTGCCGTTACCGGCCTCGATCCACTCCACCTGAACGGGCAGCGGGTCACCAACATCGTCGAGCAGGTACGGTTCGGTCAGCAACCAATAGAGGTGCAAGCCGTTGCCAGAATGGACAATGCTCGACGGCGCCGGCAGTCCCGCCTTTTCGCATCGCTGCAGAACTTCGTCGACGTCGGCGGTGTCATCGATGTCGGACCACAAGCTCAGAACCGTCCGGATCTGCCACTTCTTGTCGAACTTGCCATCCGGGCCAAACCGGGGGCACACGCCAAAGAAGATGTTCGTCCGCTCGCTGGCAGATCTGGCGATGTGCCGCTTGATGGTGTCGTTCAGCCATTTCGGCAATTCGCCATGCGTTGCGTGCTGGCCGCCTGGCAGAGGCATGCCGATTGTGCGATGCGACACGCTGGCGTAGTCCGCTCGGGATCGCTTGCGGCCGTTTTCGTTCCACGTTTCGATGGGGCGAAACAATACAAGGTCGCTCGGTTCGAACAGCGCCGTCAGGAACGTTGCTGCTTGGTCGTCGTTCGGTTCCGTCCGTGTGGCCATCCGTGCCAGCTCCTACTTCGAATCCTGTTCGGCCGCTGCCGTGGTCATGGTGTCCGTCCTACTCTGCGTCATACTCCACTTCGGTCTTGCATTCCTTGCACCGCCCGCGCCCGTCTACTTGTTCGGGTCTCAACCATCCGCACGTGCCGCACTTGGGGATCTTTGCCACGATATCGCCAACCGCTGAGAAGAGACGGGTGTGCGCCTCGACAAAGGAGTCGATCGCGGGATGTAGCACGGGGTCATGCTGCACGGATCTCAAGGACGTGATGTTGGATAGAAACCACTGTGCGACATCAATGCCGAAGGAATGGAGGGTTTCGATCGCTTCCGGGTCGATGTCGTGGTCGTCATCAGCGTCAGCTTCATAATCATCGACTGCCGCTCGCTCGACCGGATCATCACGATCTTGGTGGAAGGTGGCCGGGTTAGGTTCTTCGGACTCCTCGCTGGTAGACGCGCCGCCGATGTTGGTCGTGTTCATCATGCGCCCGTCGGCAGTCTCTCGTTCACTTGGAACGTTCCAAGTGCTCAGCTTTGGACGCCACTTGGCAACGAAGTGATTTGAGCATCCGATAGACTTGGCCAACCAGTTATCCGACCGGTTCGCCCACTCCTTGACCGCCAGTAGGAGTTTCAGCGTGTTGCGCAGATCCTCATGGGTGCGTCGCAACCCATGATCGTGGTTAGCACCGGCGGCCAGCAGGACGGCGTCTTGGCGACCGCCCTCTTTGAACACGGCTTGAACTGTCTTCTGCCCGTTGCGGCGGGCGGCTTCAATTGTGTGGTTCCCGTCGTAGATCCAAATGCCGGCTTCGTTGCGCACGCCTTTGACCGGTGGCATTCCCGCCTTCTTGCGCAGTTGATCTTGATAGTCGGCAATAGTCTCCTTCGACATCTCAACACGCATCTGGATGCACTCGATGATGTCGGACAGATTCAGTTGCTCAACAGGATCTTCTGTGCTCATGTCGTCTCACTCCCCGCCGTTGCCCTCGTCCACTTCCGCGGCCTCGCCGATCACTTCGAATCCCGGCTGTGCTGCTGGATGTGCTCGATGATGTCGCGCCCCAGGACGTAGCCGCGCCGACCGGTGTAGCGAACATTGAGCCCAGCCCGTCGGGCCATTCGCATGGCGTGCGCGCCCCAGCCCAACCGCCGCTTCGCTTCGTCGAGCGTGTACAGAATATGCGGCTCGATGATGCCGCTGTCTTGGACAGTGAGAGTCGTCATTTTTCGCTCCTTCACGTTTAGAATTCAGATACCGTTCAACCGCCTGACGGTATCTATGTTTTACGTGCGTAGGAGCGTTCGTACAGACGAAAGTAGAGGTGTGTTGGCGCCAATTTGAGATTGTTGGCGCTCAGTCTTTTTGCTTCATGGCCCTCTCGGCCATCGCAAGCAGGCTTCGCCACTTCAGGCCGGGAATGTTCTTTTCAGCAACGAATTCCCGTGCGATCTCGTTTCTAGACTTGTTGCCGCCTTTCATTGCTTCCAGCTGATACCCTAGATCTTTCACGTAGATATTCGAGGGATCGCCGTGTGGAAATACTTCAGTTTTGTTGGCGCTGTTGGCGCTCGTTTGCGAGCCCTGAGGCTGTTCTGTCACGTCATCCGTCGCGGCCAGTCGTACAACGTCCAGCCGATCCGCAAGATCCACCAGTTGCCGCGCGGTCCGCTGAAGAAAATCACGATCTGCTACGGGCAGCCTCACGACGTCCCGCCAACTGACTTGTTCATCCGCCGCGCAGCCTTCGTTGAGTTCAATCGCCGCTTTCTTTGCTGACCTTATCATCTCGGTTCGCCCGTTTACGGTCATGCCTTCGAGTGACCAAATCACCGACTTGATGAAATCGCACAGGCCATCAGATTTGGCCTTGTGATCGCGATAGATGGCCCCCAGGTCAGGTCCCAAGTCAGCAACTCGCTGTTCGACGACGGCCGGCAAGAACTCGCCTTCCAGCAATACGGCAAATTCGCGAAGTTTCTGAGCTGCTCGCTCTTTGAGTCTGTCAGACATCTCACTGTCCTTTCAGCCGAGTGGCCGACCGGTTGCCACGGGACAGTGTGTCGCGACAACCGGCCAGCCGATGCGGGGATCAGCCGCGCTCGGCAATTTCAAAAAGTGGGTACAGTCGGGAAACATGTACCCAGTTTTGCCCTCATCAGGCTATGTTGGGGTGAAGTCCGTTTCCGGTGAAACCGCTGTTTCCTTTATTCTAACGGTATCCGAATCCTAACCGAACACGACTGAATGACTGTCGATCCAGTGGTTGCGGGTTCGAGTCCCGTCGGCCTCGCTTCAGAAAGCCCTGATTTCTAAGGGAATTGGGGCTTTCTCAATGCGCTGGCCGAGGCGCTCACTAGGCTGTCTGGAGTCTGTTTTGGTCTATTCTACGCCCAAAGCGCGCGCACAGTGCACACAGGAATTCTGACACCCCCTTGGGGGTCCCTCGGCCGTCTTCAGTTTCTTGCCCCGCGCCCGACCGGTGTTCTACCGGAAACCGGTTACTCATATTCATCCTCACATCGCGCGGCCAACGACATCAACCAGTTGCACATGGGCCCCGCCGCTCGCATCCTTGGGCACGTGGCTGGTTTTGTTGCGTACCCCGTTTCCACAACGTCGTGTTCAACGGTGAATTCTCACCCAAAAACGCAGCCGCGCTGGCTCGTAGCTGGCGCGGCGTTTTTCGTTTCTTGTCGCCCCGCGTCCTTGTCGCATCTGCTCCTACCGCCCGTTAGACTGGATGATGCGTATTCGTACTCGGTATCCTTCTTCGCGGAGAACAAACATGGGAAACCTGTGTGCAAAACTGGTCATCGTTGCAGGCTTCGTTTTGTTGCCGATTGCATTGATACGCTCGGGAGCTGCGATGTGGCAGTTTGTCGAAATACTCCAACATGGTTCTGTAGGCTGGACATATTACATATGGACACCGACATCTCTGCTGCAGGACTGGTTAGTCGCGATTGCCCTTATCCTCATCGGCTTCGCACTCTCATCGAAATCCGATAAGTGACGTTCTGTTACCTCGCTCTCCCCCTCTCCTGCGCCCGCCTCGGGACGTATCAAACATCGTGTTCGGTGTCGATGATGGATGGGCCACGTCACTGGCAACCTTTGGGCGGTGTGGCCGGTTTTGCTTGGGCCCGCCGCTTATCGAAGATCTCCTTCGCTCGCGCGGCCACCATCTCCCGCTTGGTCGACTGCCCTTGCCGCCGTTGGAGCCTCTTCGAAGAATCGGTCGCTCGACGCCCACTCAAGCATGGAAAAGCACCATTGCTCGCGGTGGCCTTCGATGTTCCATGCGCGAATGACGCCCCGAGCGTCGCACGAGCAAAGCAGGCCGTCGGACGAAAAGGCAAGTCGCGTGATGGGAACAGTGTGTTCAGTCAGTTGACGCAGATGCTGCCCGCTGGACGCATCGTAAACATTGATCCTCCAAGAACCACCGTCACCGACGGTGCAGTAATCAGTCGCCAGAAACCGTCCATCCGGAGAAACCGCGATTTTCCGCCCGCAAGTGGCCTGACACCGCAACTCCTCGTCGTTCGCGAGGCTATGCACGCGCACTCTTCCATAGGAGTCGGCGAAGGCCGCAATCTGTGCATTGGGAGAGACGGCTACATCAACCACATAACCCTCGTCGTCAGGCGAGATTACTTCTGTTGTCTGTTCGGTGTACGCGTCACGAAGGAGCACCTTCCCCTGTGGACCAGGCAGAAGAACACGTCGAGAATCGCGCAAGAACGACAGGAATCTCGTTTTGCCGGCCTCGTGCGCCCACTCCTGCAGTAGTTTGCCGTCTGGCCATCGCCAAACCCAAGTGAAGCGCGTTCCGGTCGCAGCCAGAAGGCTACCGTCTGGTGAGAACACAACGCAATGGAGGCCTTCGGAAGCACGGGTAAATAGCCGCAATCGGGCATGGGCCGTGGAGAGCCATGCCTCGCGATCAGGCGAAGTGTTCAAAACACGGATTGCCCCGTCCCAGCACGCGATGGCGACGACATCCGCAACCGGTGAGACCGCAACACATGAGGGGCGATGATGGCTAACGTGCAGCCGGACTGCATCCTGGCCGCGCAGGTTGTGCATGACTACATCGTAGACAACACCTGGTTGTGCTGTGCTGCGAAACATGATTCGCGATACCCCCCATTTTCCATCGGCAGAGATAGAGAAATCGCCGATGCAGATCCTCTGCGGCGAGGATTTGTTCACGAAATCCGTCCCTCCAAGCCACAGCACGAGGGCTTCGCCGAAAGCCATCAGGCCGATGGCCGCCGAGAAGGCGCAAAACAAGCACAGGAATCGGGCAGCGCGTCGCAGGACTGGTCGCCCGGACAAGCCTCGCCGTCTCATCAAACGCTCCCGAACGTGAGATAGCAGAGAAGTATCATCTGAAAAGATGCCACTCCTCCTACCGCGAGCAAGCCATGGCGAACGCGAAATTCATACATCATGACAAGAATTGAGCAAACAACCGCCGTTCCCAGGAATTTCGTCAGCACGAACAGCCAGACGTCTCCACGTTGGAGTTCGATAAGCCACCTGCCGACCGGATTGCGCTCGACCTCAAGAATGACGTCGGCATTGAGAACAACGAGCATCGCGTCATGAACCGAAACTGCCATTACAAACATGCAGAGCATCGCAAACGCCACCCCACTTGGATGCTCTCTAGCAGGGCGAAGAAGATAGAGCAATCTCTGCGTCATCGTCACCTCCCCTTGCGTACTCCGAAGCGGTTCGCCAACAGTCGCATCCGAATCCAGCGCGGCAGTAATCCCCCTGAGGGCAAGGCATCGCGAATGCCGACCCCGTGCTAGAGCATCTCCGCACAACGTGGCCTCAGTAGTAATAACGCCGAAGACAGCAGTTTATTTGTAACGACATGGTAAAATTCCGGAGTTCTTTCGAACGCACGCGTAGATCAAGGCAGCGGACGCGGGCCCTCAGGAGTCGGTGCGCCGGCATTGGTTTGCCGCTTTGGCATATCCGCAACGCATACTCCCAGTCCACGATCCTGCACTCTCACCTCATCACACGAATGCGCCGCCGAGAGGTAGATCCGACGGCAGTACGTTGCGAGTGACGCCTACATAGCCAAAGGAATCGTCGCGACGATTGATCTTGACGCTAATGTTCGGCATCGATAATCTCCCACCCTCGTTACTTCGGGCCGCGTTGGTTGACCTAGCCCCCCCGGCAACCAACGTGGCCTTTTTTTGTCCACAGCGCATCCGTCTAGCCCGCATACCTCCTTCAGATTGGCCCAGGAAGCCCCCCCACCGCAGCGGAACTCGTCAGGGGTTTCGGTAGAGCAACCATGCCGAAAGTCTGGGCGACTTCCGCTACCATCAAACACCGAAGTCATTCTTCCCGCATCCGTTAGGGTGCGATATTTTCGCCTTCGCTGTGCGATTTGTATGACCTACGCTCCAATGAGGTAGGTTTTGCTGTGCTGGCCACGCCTCATTGGGCTCGCTCCTCGGTCCGGCAAGACCACGGTTGATTCCCACTGGCCTGCTCTCAGGCCGTGTCGCCCAACGCCATGAAAACACAAACCGAAGAACAAACGAACGTATCGCATCACTGTCCCGTGTGTGACCTGCGTCTGCCCGATGATCCGGTGTTGTCCTTCAGCGACGACGACTGCCCGGAATGCGGCTACTATCTGTGGTGTCGAAAGAAAACGGAGGATGATGTCGCCGTTCTTAGTGTTTTGCCCGATAGAACACCGGAGCAGACCGAGATCGTGGATCTGGTGGATTTACTGGCCCGCGACGAGGGCATACCCCGAGTTGTCGTTGATTTGTCGCACCTTGAGGCTGTGCCGAGCCTCTTCCTTGGTAGGCTGCCAGTCTTGCACAAACAGATTCAACATCACAAAGGTGCGCTCATTCTCTGCGGGTTGAACCAGCATTTCCACGAAACGTTCGCTTTCACCGGTCTGGACTCGCTCTTGAATGTGGCCATAGACGAAAAGGCCGCGCTGGCCTCTCTTGGCAAGAGATCCTCGAACTCGGCAGAACTCCATCTCTGAGTAGTAGCAACGGCCGGCTGATAGCCTTCACCGGCATACATCGCCCAGCAAACGCGAGAGCCCCAGATCCACAGGCTAACGTGGCTTATCGCTTCTCTGTCGAAGCCCACCTTCACCCTCGATCCCTCGTCGCATCTTCCGTCGGCCCGAGTCTCGGTTAAGACTCGATGCGAAGTTTCGGTTAAATCTGCTAGAGCTTGCGTTTTTCCTCCGCCCGGCTGCCCGTTCCGACATCACGGCAGCCGGGTTTTTTCATGCGATTCTGGTGGCGCCAGGCTCGGAATCTCCTCTCTGCAATTCGATATTGTTCCACCGTCTCGTTCAGACTAGACTCCTCGCGCTCGGGAAACGGAACTGGTCTGTTAAGCCCTCGCGAGTGGCAGTTTATGAGGCCAAGGGCTTGCAAACGGAACAAGAAGCGATCTTGATTGCATAACGAGGAGTCTGCAATGTTCTGTTCTCAGTGTGGCAATCCCGCTGACGGCAACTTCTGCAGCATTTGCGGCACTTCGCTCGTCCGGCGGCGCACTCTGCGAGCGCGTGGCCATGAAGTAGCGGCTCGGATTT
>CAZUAH010000351.1:3055-14346 GCA_964617665.1 uncultured Pirellulaceae bacterium | reverse complement strand
CGTTGCGGGAGCAGTGGACCGCTGGGTCCCGGACCGCGCGAGAGGCCGCTTTCGAGACTGGCTGTTCTGCATTGCAAGAAATTTGATGATCAATTTCCTGAGCCGCCCCAAGCACCAAGTGCTAGGCACCGGAGACACGGATATTATTCGCCTGTTAGAGCAGGAATGCGATCCGGATGAAGAGCAGTCGGAGATGTTCGACCTGGAGTATCGGCGAGAGGTGTTTCGGCAGGCCGCGGTTCGAGTACAGACCGCCGTTAACCAAAGTACTTGGCAGGCCTTTTGGCAGAGCAGCGTCCTCAATCACCCAATCGCCGATGTGGCGACGGAACTGGGGATGACCCGAGGCAGTGTGTACATCGCGCGCAGTCGCGTGATGGCCCGCTTTCGCGAAGAGGTTCGACGTTTTGAGCAGTGATCACGTCCGCTTAGCGAGAATCACATGACGGTAAAGCCGATATCTCCGTGTGACGAATCCGGACTGCAGGTATTGCTGTTCGGCGATGAAGGCAGCGACCAGTTTCGTGCCGCCGCCGAACACGTCGAGTTGTGCAATACGTGCCAACAACGTTTGACCGACTTGGCGGGCGACTCGCGTTCTTGGAGTGACGTGCACGAGTTGCTGGGCGACACCGACGCCGATTTGTTGCCGGTTCATGGGCAAGCATTGGAACCGGGGGTGTCTGAGCGGGTTTTGGGATTCCTCGAATCCCCATCGCATCCGGAGTTGCTCGGGCGCTTGGGCCGTTACGAGATCGAACGCGTCATTGGCCGAGGCGGAATGGGGATCGTATTAAAAGGCTTTGACACCGAGTTGAATCGGCCGGTGGCAGTCAAGGTGCTGGCGCCGCATCTGGCACACAGCGGCGCCGCTCGCCAGCGATTCGCCCGCGAAGGACGAGCCGCCGCGGCGGTCGTCCACGAGCATGTCGTGGCGATCCACAATGTCGAATCCGAAGGCGAGGTCCCGTTTCTGGTGATGCAGTACGTGGCCGGCGAATCCTTGCAGGCCCGGGTCCAGCGGCAGGGGCCGCTGGGAACCAGCGAGATTTTTCGAATTGGGAACCAGGCGGCAGCCGGGTTGGCGGCGGCTCACGAACAGGGGCTCGTGCATCGCGATATCAAACCGGCCAACTTGCTGCTGGAAACGGGCGTCGAGCGGGCGTTGTTGACCGATTTCGGGCTGGCCCGCGCGATGGACGATGCCAGCTTGACCCACACGGGGATCGTGGCGGGCACACCGCACTACATGTCGCCCGAACAAGCGGACGGTCGAGCGGTCGATCATCGCTCGGACCTGTTCAGCTTGGGGTCCGTGCTGTACTTCATGGCGACCGGACACTCGCCATTCCGCGCGGAAGGGGCGATGGCCGTCCTGCACCGGATCTGCCACGACCGCCATCGACCCGTGCGGGAAATCAACCCCGAGGTGCCTGAACAGTTGGCCTCGGTGATCGATCGCTTGCTCGACAAGCGACCCTCGCGCAGACCGAACAATGCCGCCGAGGTGCAACAGACGTTGGCCCGATTGCTGTCCGACTTGCAGCAGGGGCGTTTGCGCCGCCCGGGGTTGTGGCAACGCCTGACCAGAAGGAATCGAATCGCGGCGTGTGTGGCGATGTCCAGCGTAACGATCGCTTTGGCATTCTGGAGCCAGACTTGGTTCGAGCCGTCCGATGTGGCGGCGCCAAAGAGTCGGATTGGACCGTCTGCTCCCGTTCACATTGGTGAGGTGTACCCGAGTGATTCGCACTCGCGCGATTTCAACTCGGGCGATTCAATCTCGGAGTTGCTGTCCTTCGGGCCGGCTGCCGAGATGGAATACGCCACGGAGGCTGCGGGTATCCAGGCGGAACTCAGCGGACTGGAGCCGCAGTTGCCTGTCGCTGACGCGTTCATGCAGCCATTGCCGACGGCCTGGCACGTCGAATCCAACGCAGTCGGCCGCGATCTTTCTCTGCTAGAAGACCTTCCCTATCCGGATCTTATGCCACAAGGAGATAAGCGATGATGGTACAGAAACCCCACGTTCCGCCCGTCGTCAAGCAGGCGACATCCACCACCGTGTGGCGTCGTAATGCACTCATGTCAGTTGCCTTGCTGCTGGCCTGTGTGCTGGCTGTAAAGATCTTTCTCGGTCAGCGCACCGGTGCTGCGCAGATGAAGGTCCTGGAAAACCAATCCGCCGGCTTGGGCTTCGTTGGCCAAGCACCCACGGCCCAAGGCATGGGAATGGATATGAGCGGTTCCCTCGGTGGGGGCTCTTCCATGATGTCGGGCGCCGGGCCGCGTCAGGAGTTGGAAGCTCGAGTCGCACCACTGGTAAACCGATTGCGTGGCGCCAAGGACGATGATCAGAAGAAGGCGATTCAGGGTGAGCTGTCCGGGATTCTGGAAGGCTACTTCGACCAAGACCTGAAACGTCGCCTGGCGAAAACCACGTCGATCGAGGCACGCGTCCAGCGTTTGCGTGACCAGTGCGAGCAACGAAAACAAGCCAAGGAGGAGATTCTCCAATTGCAGATGAAGGTCCTGGAATACCAAGCCGCCGGCTTGGGCTTCTTCGGCCAAGCAGCCGCGGACCAAGGCATGGGAATGGATATGGGCATGGAGGGCGCCATGGGCGGCGGTAGGGGCGGCATGATGGAATATGGTGGCGACTACGGAGGTGAGATGGGCTACGGCGCGGGCTCTTCCACGATGTCGGGCGCCGGGCCGCGTCGGGAGTTGGAAGCTCGAGTCGCACCCCTGGTGAACCGATTGCGTGACGCCGAGGGCGATGATGAGAAGAAGGCGGTTCAGCGTGATCTGTCCGGGATTCTGGAAGATTACTTCGACCAAGACCTGAAACGCCGCTTGGCGAAACTCACGTCGGTCGAGGCACGCGTCCAACGTTTGCGCGACCAATGCGAGCAACGAAAACAAGCCAAGGAGGAGATTCTCCAATTGCAGATGAAGGTCCTGGAATACCAAGCCGCTGGCTTGGCCTTCTTCGGCCAAGCAGCCGCGGACCAAGGAACGGGAATGGATATGGGCGGTTCCATGGATGGCGGATACGGCACCATGCCTGGAGCCCGTTGATTCGCAGGCCGCAACCGATGGACCATCCGCGGATGGTGTCGAACAAGCAAGTGTCCAACCAGATGGAATCAAAACACGGTGCGCTGGTCCAGCGAGTCTTGAGTGGACAATTGTCGACTCGAATTGGGGAGCAAGTCCAAGGCAAACGGAAGTGAACGGCGTTTCGACGACCGCGAAGCCACGGTGACGATCCACTGACATCTCCCCGCTGGCGAGGGCAATGGGCTAGTGGTTCGGAGCTGTCAGACCCGGCGTGTTGCGCGCGTCGTTCACATCGACCGAGACCGCCAAACGGATGTTCGTAACGCGCGTTGGTCGCCCCCACCTGCGTTGGATCCGCCGACAGCTCTGCGCGCTCAGGACTAACCGGCCTGTGACACTAACGGTCAAACTCCCAGCCTGCGTAGGTCACATCGCCCTCGGAAGTTTGCGCGGCCAAGCGGGTCAGGGCGGTGGCATCTAATCGATGGCGCGAAACGAACGGTTCGCCTTTCGATGCACAGGTCCAAATATCTCAGCAGGTTGTGGGGGGTTGCGCGTCAGATCGAATCGACGTGGGAGTTCCGAAGCTTGGGACATGGGGGCGCTGCTGTGTCGCCTACAATCTCGGCTTCATGGCGTCTCGACTTCGTTTATCTGATCGCCTTTCACGAGGCGGTCGGCTGCATACACTCGTCCCTGGTCGTGGGCTTGGCAGTATCCTTGTGGAGCCGGTATCGTGTACGTGTCCAGTCGCTTCGATTCCTTCATTCCCAGGCCGCCGATGATTGCCCAGCAGTCTGCTACCATTCCGCCGTTGGTTTCCGGCGGCGTGATGCTCACTTATTTAACCTGACACCTCTTGAGTTCCGTTTGCCGGATGTCCAGCTCTGTCCAGCATGGCATCGTGGCAATACAGATGACACCAGAAGCCCTTTCGATGAGGAGAAAAGTCGATGTTGATGAGAACGATGGCCGCGCTGGCATTTGTTTCCGTATTCCCCGTGAACATGCTGGCTCAACAGACCGCATCGGTGGCGACTGCTGAAGCTGAATTGGATGAAGAAGCAGCTTGGAAGGCGATTGACGGCCGCCCGACGCCGCAGTGGTGGCGGGATGCCAAATTTGGGATCTTCATTCATTGGGGAGCCTACTCCGTGCCGGTTTTTTCGCAAGTCGGACGCTATTCGGAGTGGTACTGGTGCGATCTCGTGAACCCCAGACGAAATACCCACGAAACCGTGAAAGCGTTTCACGACCGCGTCTACGGCGAGCGTTTCACTTACCCCGACTTCGTTCCGCAGTTCTCGTGCGAGTTGTTCGAGCCGGACGCGTGGGCGAAGACATTCGCGGATTCAGGCGCCAAATACGTCGTGCTGACATCCAAACACCACGATGGCTATTGCCTCTGGCCCAGCAACGAATCTGATAAGTCGTGGGGCCGCCCTTGGTGCAGCACCAACTGTGGGCCCGGACGAGATCTACTGGGCGAGCTGACTACCGCGGTGCGAAAAACGGATTTGAAGATGGGGATCTACTACTCGCTGTACGAGTGGTACAACCCGCTCTACACCGCCGACGTGAACACGTTCGTCGACAAGCATCTGATCCCTCAGTTCAAAGATGTCGTCACAAAGTACCAGCCTGCCGTGATCTTTTCGGACGGCGAATGGGATCATCCGGCCGCCGTTTGGAAATCGGCCGAATTATTGACTTGGCTCTTCAAGGAATCGCCCTGCAAAGACGAAGTTGTGATCAACGATCGGTGGGGAAAAGGCGATCGGCACAAGCACGGTGGCTATTACACGACCGAGTACGGCGCCGGGCTTCCCAACGCGGAGAATCCATGGGAAGAGAACCGGGGCATGGCGCATTCCTTCGGTTATAGTCGAACCGAACGATTCGAAGACTACAACTCGACCGAAGCGCTGGTGCTGATGCTGATTGACATCGTTTCTCGCGGCGGGAACTTTCTGTTGGACATTGGGCCTACGCATGACGGACGTATTCCGCCGCTGATGGAAGAGCGGCTGATCGAGATCGGCGATTGGTTGGAAGTGAACGGCGAGGCAATCTACGGGACCACCACTCACAGCAGGACCTGTCAATGGACCGCAGGAAAAGCCCAAGAACTCGGTAAGGGGAACTACCGAGTCAAATACGATGTCAACAAGCTGATGAAAAATCCCGACGAAGGGATGGCCCGCAAGGAAGCTCTCTTCACTCGTAAAGGAAATACGCTCTATGCCATTTGCGCGCTGCTACCCGATGAACAATTGACTCTTCGAGGGATCAAGGCATCCGACAACGCGACGGTCACGATGCTAGGCGTCGGAAACCTCGATTGGACACAATCGGGTGAAGACTTGGTGATCACCATGCCCAAGCTCAACCCGTCCAAGATGGCTTGCCGGTACGCTTGGACGTTCAAAGTCAGCGACATTGAAGACTAGACAGCCAATCAATGCTCACGCAACACACCGGGAAAGGGGCGGCCTGCATGGCCCAGCGAAACCGCTGCTACGGTTGCTTCCGGCCGCAGGACGATTGTTTCTGCGACGCGATTCCTGTGATCCATAACCAAACAGACGTGTTGATCCTGCAGCACATTCGCGAGCGATTTCATCCTTTCAATACGGCCCGCATTGTACGAAAGGCGTTGCAGAAATCGCGGCTGCTGGTCGGTGATCCCAAGGGCCTGGCCGCGACGAGTCTCCCGCTTCGACCGCGCGCGGGGCTGTTGTGCCCTGGGTCTGCAGCAACATTGATTTCGGATCTGCCGCTGGATCAGCGGCCCGGTCAACTGGTGATTCTCGATGGCACGTGGCACCACGCAAAGACAATGCTTCGCGATATTCCCGCGCTACACGAATTGCCACGATACAGGCTGGCCCCCGATGCTCCCGGCCGCTACCGGATTCGACGGGAACCCGATGCCACATCGCTTTCGACGTTGGAAGCCTGCGTGGCAGCCCTGCGTGCGCTGGAGCCCACTACCAGCGGTTTCGACCAATTGCTCGGCGCTTTCGAGATCATGGTGGATCGGCAGTTGACTCGTCCGAAGTCTAACAACGAGTGGCGACGCAATGAACGTCGACACCGGATCGGTACGAATATCCCGCGAGTTCTCCTTGATGATTTGGCCCATGTCGTCGTTGCTTGCGGCGAATCCGCACCCGGCGGGCGCGGAAAGAAACCGGGCTTGCAGCCGCCCGTCTACTGGGTCGCCCAACGGCTGGGGACGAACGAACGATTTGCAGCCGCGATCGAACCGGGGTTTCCCTTAACCGATCGATTCCTGGGGTACATGCAACTGACCGAACGGGATTTCTCCGACGCCTTGTCTCACGAAGCATTTCGCGCGGCATGGACCGATTTCCTGCATCCCACGGATACTCTGGTGGTTTACCACCCAAACACGGTGCGTCTGCTATCACACGTACACGCGAGCACGAGGAAGTGCCTAGTGTTGAAGTCGGTCAGGCTGAATCCGGGGCGGGCCAACGGAACATTAGAAGAACGATTGGCATCCGAAGGACTAGTCAGCGGTCTCGCCGAACATCCGGGGCGCGCTGGCCAGCGACTAGCCAAAGCGATTGCTTTGGTCCGGCACCTGAACGCTTTGGGGGAAATCCGAGCCGCAAGCTGAAAGCTGCTGACGAAGAACCGCCAGCAATCGAAGACGCGGATCGGAATTCGGTGCCTGGAAAAGCTTAGAGCCAGTCTTCAAATGCTGGAATCGCGCCCGAGGTTGGTAGTGGTGGCTTCCAGCCGCCACGTGTTTCGGCGACTTCCAGGTCGTCCAATGGCGGCTGGAAGCCACCACTACGTATTTGAAGACTGGCTCTTGGTACGCGGGTACCGTCACACTGCTCGACTAATGGGGGGCGAATCCGTTCCGAATACGGAACGGCAGGTTTCAGTCGAGCGGTGCTTGCCAAAAGAGCTGAACTATTCTGCCCTCGGTGGATACAATTCGCTCAGCCTGATCGCTCTTTCGATTCGTGGCTCACTGTCGATATCCAAGATCTGGAGCGTGAGCTGCGGATCATCTCGTTTCCAGTCGATCGTAATCACGCCGTAGTTTTCGCGATGATAGGTCGATGGTGCCGCCCGGTGGCGATTCTCCGTGGGCGTACCTCGCGGATGGATCTGATTCAAGCTGCTGGACGTGAGGTCGTATATCGGATAGGGCGCAGAGGCCTCTTCGACAGAAAGTTCCGCCCAGTGGCGGTCCCCGCTAATGATCAGCACGCCGCATGCCCGCGTCTTGGCGATCAAGTCGAATAGCCGCTGACGCTCGTGCGGCAAACTAGACCAAGTTTCTTGACCTGCGGCTTCGGCAACGCATTGGATGCTCGATGCAACAATCCGTACTTCCGCAGGCTGGCGCAGTTGTGCTTCGAGCCAATTCCATTGAGCTTCGCCCAGCATAGTGGCCGTCTTGTCGTCAGTCGGTATGTACGGGCCTCCAATTCGTCTCTCGCCTTTCTTCAGTGGACTGCGGAAGTATCGCGTGTCCAGAAGAATAACCTGCAGGCGTTTGCCCGGCGGTCCGAATACTCGCGCGTCGTAGACGCCAGGGCGTTTGCGGCGAGGCGACTTCGCCAGATCGCCCCAGAAGTCGACGAAGATGCGTTGCGATTCGACTCGCTTGGCGTAATCTGCTCCGGCGTCGTTCGCTCCATAATCATGATCGTCCCACGTGGCCAGAATGGGGCATGACTTCATCAGCTTCCCGAACCCAGGATCGGATTTCAACTTCGCGTACTTGGCTTGCATCACGTCCATATCGGTCGTGTCTGCGTAGATGTTGTCGCCTAGAAATACGAACAGCTCCGGACGTTGGCTTACAATCTCCTCGAAGATCGGCGTCGGGCGATCCTGTCTCGCACACGAGCCGAACAAGATCCGTGAGATCGGCCGCGGCGCTTCCTCGGCAGCATAGGACAAACTGCCCGCTACAGCGAACGCGACTAACAGGAATGCCAGCCTTTTTGATATCATGGAGGGCTTGTTCATCATGGTAGATGCTCCCAAAGTAGCCATCACGCTCCGCGTGATTTGGCGCGGTGTTGGTACACTGCTTTCCAATTCAATCAACGTAGTATCGGGCAGGCCGTTTTCCTAGGCTATGCCTCATCACGCGGAGCGAGATGGTTACTTTCAGTGAAAGTCCGCGAGGCTCTTCATTCGACGAATTCGCTAGGGTATTGGGCGGTGGTATTCGACGCCCGTTGGGTTGTTTCGATCGATCTCATCAGGCCAAATGAACTCGCCTCCGAACTCCTGCCGCCGCAGTTGTTCTTCGTCCTTCGTGGGCCGTGCCAGACGCATCGCGTTCAGGTCCAACCAGAGGATGATACGATCCAGGTCCTCCTGCGAGAATGCTCCCGATTTCAGGGCGTTCCGATGCGTAGGATTCACGAGGGCTTTGCCCATTCGCGATTCGTTGAATCCGAACCGGAAAGGCGTGGACCGATAACCACCGTAGGGGCCGACGCCGTCGTTGTTGTTGCTGGAATCGAACCACCAGACGTAATCTGAAAGCCGATTCGTCTGCCCTGGATCGGCAAACGTCGGAACGTTGCTGTTGTAGGTGTAGTCCGTCAAGGCAACGTCTTCTTTGCGATGGCAGTCTACGCAGACCCGTTCAAACACCGGGCGGACAAAACCGAACGTCATGGGTACGACACCGCCCACTTCCGGCTCCAAGGGTGATGGATCCCGCTGGAAAGCCACAGGCGAGGCATTTCCGGTCGGCATGGCGTGCCATTTATCTTCGTGACAGCCAACGCAAGTCAACTGTTCGCCGGGATGCACGTAGGTCAGAGACCGCATGGTCTGAACTGCGACGCCGTTTTCATCAAGCAGTTGAAACAGAAGCCCCTTGTTGACAGGGGCCTCGCAGTACACGCTGCCGTCTTCCTCAACCGGCACAGTACCCAGAGAGGCGCGGCAGATGCCGCCTTCGCTCCATCCCGTGGATGGATTCTCGATGTTACCGACTCGCCATTTGCGAGGAAAAAGCTGAACGATGCGCATGCGTTTGATGGTTACGTCTTCCGGCCAATCGAAGTCCGTTTGCTTTACGTTCACGACACTAATCGTGGCCCTCTTGTGCTGGGGATCATTCTCTCGCTCGCCTTGCCAAGTGCCCATGGGATGCACCGGGGGTGTCGGCCTTGCGCGCTGCGGTCTGGCTGTCAGGTAATGGCCGCCGCCCTTCAAGTAACAATCACTGATCAATTCTCGGTTCCCGAACATGTCCAGCAGGTACAGGCGCATATTCGTCTCGTTATCTCCCTCCTGCAGACGCCTCTCCTTTCTATCCGAAATGATTCCCCATGGTACGAGGAAGAACTCCTCGCTCAGCGGCCAAGGGTCGAAATAGGCGCACTCCCGTCGAATTGGAACGAAACGAATTCCCTGGTAAAGGCCACGTTTTGTGTACCGCCCACATTCGCTCGCGAAAGGCAAACAGTCGGGCGTTATCACCTCCACCTGAGACAACCGATTGTCATCCCTGACGCCGGTGTTGATCAGGATTGGAGTACCGTAGGGTGGAGAATGGTGGGTCGAGGCGATCGCGATGTACTTGTTCGAATCCGGAATGGCTCGCATGAAGTACTCGGCAAAAGGTCGGTCGCCCCGACCATCCACATTTGTGCTCCAACTGCCGTGTGGGAAGGGGTAGTTGCCGTGCGGCGACCGCGGGTCTCTTCCGTCGGGAAAACAACGCCATAGATTGTGGGCAGCGGAGAAGTCACGGTCGATGTAGTCCCACCGCATGTAGATGAGCATGCCGTGGTTGTCTATCGTGGGGTAACGCTCATTCGTCTCGTGAAAACTCGTCCGAACAACGTCGCTGCCGTCCGCCTTCATCGAATACATCACGCACTGCCGCGTCGTGTCGGAATTGTTGCAGCGCACCGTGATCTCCGGGCGGGTGGATACGAACGCAATCCGCCCATTTGGAAGCCAGACGGGATCGAGATCCTCATACCGGCCGTTGGTCAACAAACGCAATTCAGAGCCGTCCGTGTTCACCGTGGCGATGCGATGCTTCCGAGATTGACGATGGACCCATGCGAATACAACCTTCGTTCCGTCGTAGGAAAGATCGAACGACCGGATCGCCTTGCCCAATTCGAGAATTCTTCGTCCCTTCCAAGGTCCGTTTGAGAAACGTGAATCCTGCAGCAGATTCCGAAGACGTGGGCGACCGTCGCGGATTCCGGTCGTCACGTACAGTCCCCCTTCATCACGGACCGTCGAGCCCCAGCACTCCTGAACATGTCCGTAGTTGCTGGTCCAGCGATTGAAGATGATGGCGTCGAAGTCTAGGAGCGGATTGCTTAGCACGATCTTGCGATTGAGCTGACGCAGCTCAAGATACAGATCTTTTTCCGCGGCACTCGCATGTTCGCCGTGCGCAGGTGAAATCGCCGCCGCAGTTCGGGCAAGCCTTTTGAATTGCTGCTCCAATTCGCTCAGGTCCTTCTCCGCTTGCGATGCGCGAGCCAACATGCTCTTTATCTTCTGCAGCACCGCTTCGGTGCGGCGCAACTGGATATCCAGCGGAGTGCGATCACTGGCCCAAATGTGCGAATGCGGATTGGCGACATTCGGCGCTTCCGCGCCGGTCGTATGCAGGCCGGCGTAGCCGCCACGCTTAGCAATAAGCCGTTGCAGGTAAGCGTAGTCGTAGTTCCAAGACTCGTGTAGCGACGTTGCGGAAGGTGTGAGTTCCGGGGCCAGCACTTGTCCGTCACGGGCATAGGCCGAAGCGCAAAGGCAGCCGACCACAATTCCGAGCAGGCATATCCATGAGAGAAAAGTCTGTTTCATGCGGTGGTTCTCTGAAAGAAGTGAGAGATTCGATTTTGTCGCATTCATTGCCGCCGTCGGTATTCGACCAGCCGTGCATTCAACTAGAACGTGTTTTGAAATTCGTACGATGGCTCTCCGAAGCCGTCGATTGGGGCGAGGATGCGCGTTTTCGACGGGCTCGGAGGCCCATCGTACCAGTGAATTGTGACTGCATCCCAATTTCAAAACACGTTCTTAGCCTGATACGGACAGAATGGTAAACTCCGGACAGAGAATTAGGAACGGCTGTACGGTTTACCAGATGCTGAAGGCATGGACAACATCAGTCAACGCACCGCTGCCCGAACATCGAATTTAGCAAAGTAGGCCGGATCAAGGAGCGCAGCGACGCCGCTCCG
>CAZUAH010000351.1:0-3045 GCA_964617665.1 uncultured Pirellulaceae bacterium | reverse complement strand
CCCCCCCCCCCCCCCCCACCACCAAATTCCCAACCGGCGCCCGCACCACGCCCCCCCGCCCCGCCGCTCCGGCAATGCGACAGGCGAAACAGGTTGCAGAACTGATGAAGCCGCCGGTGCCGGAACGGCGCTCCGCTTGGTCCGGCCTACCTGACTATTCGTTTCGCAAAGTTGCTTCTACCGCCCCCGATTAGACGGCGGCGTCTTGCGATGGTACTCTGAAGGGGCGTTCGACATTGGAAATCCCGATGGTCAACCACATAAGGAATCGTGACTCATGAGAATGGCAACGTGTCTGTCTGGCGTGCTTGCGATGGGCCTCGCATTGGCTGCCGGGCCGGCGCGGGCCGAGTTGCAGGTTGGTGATATGGCTCCGGATTTTGAGCTGGCGGGCAGTGACGGAAAGACGTATCGGCTGGCTGGCTCTAAGGGCAAGTGTCCCGTTGTCATTGCCTGGTTCCCGAAAGCGTTTACCGGCGGCTGAACGGCTCAGTGCGATTCGCTGCGTGTCAGCGTAATTGACGATCCGTTGAGTGTGACAATGCTGGGCGGTAAAGAAGTCAACGTAGCTCCGCGAGCCGCGGGATCGGGGCTGGACAAGTACAACGTGGCCGTTTTCACGGCCAGTTGCGACACACCCGAAACGAACAAGAAATACGCCGAAGCGTTGAGGCTTGACTATCCGATCCTCAGCGATTCCAAGAGGACCGTGGCACGCGCCTTCGGTGTCGTGAATGACAAGCGGCCCGTGCCGTTCCGCCATACGTTCTACATCGGCAAAGACGGCAAGGTGTTGTACATCGACAAATCGGTCAAAACCGCGACGCACGGCGCCGATGTGGCCAAGAAGCTCAACGAGTTGGGCATCGGGGAGAGATAAGGAGCGATGTCCACAGCTATCATAGTTCTTGGGTTTTTGTCCTCGATCGTCTTTTTACCCGCCGGTGCTCGCTCGGACGACGGTAGCCCGTTCCCGCGGATCGTCGCCCATCGCGGGGCGAGTATCGATCGGCCGGAGTGTACGCTCAGCGCGATTCGGCGGGCCATAGAGGTCGGAGTACACGTTGTCGAAATCGACGTGCGCACGAGCAAAGATGGGGTCCTGTTCCTGTTGCACGACTCGACCCTCGATCGGACGACCGACGCCACCGGCTCTGCCAACGAGCGGGCAATGGCCGAGTTGAAGAAACTCGACGCCGGCAGTTGGTTCAACGAAGCCTATGGTAGCGAGCGGATCCCGACGCTTTGCGAAGCCCTGGAGGCGTGTCGCGGCAAAATCGACGTGCTGTTGGATTTGAAGGAGACGGGCGAGACGTACGCGAAAGCCGTGGCAGACGAAGTGCGAACTCACGGTGACCCAGCTCGGACGATCTTCGGAGTGCGGAGCGTCGAGCAGGCCGGTCGCTTTCGTCGTTTGTTGCCCAGTTCAAGGCAACTTGGATTCATCCCAGATCCGAAAAGCATCGAGGCATTCGCCGAAGCGGGCGTTGAGACAATCCGGCTGTGGCCACGTTGGCTGACGGCGGGCGACGGAGCGTCGATTGTGGAACGTGTTCACAACTGCGGCGCGAGGCTCCAACTGAACGGAACGGTGGGGACTCCGCAGGAGGTGTTGCCGCTGCTCCAATACCGTCCCCATGCACTACTGGTCGATGATCCGGCCGCTTTGAAAGCTACCCTTGACGAATGTGCCCGACACAAGGGGCAGTTCGACCACCTCTTCGAACATGTCGAAGTGCAATCGGGAGCCAACGTCGTGCACTGGGTCGCCAAGCCCGAAGCGGCGACGTTTTTGAACCGCGATTACCATATCCTCGAACTTCCCGATGGGCTGAGCGGGCAGGCCCGGTTGATGTTCGCGGGAGGCGAAGGAGACCGCGTGCGAGTGCGGTTCAAAAAGTCCGCGGTCGTCTTTGCCGCCTTCGAGTACAACTCGACGGGGGCATGGTCGTTTCCCGAAGGGTATTCACCAAACGAGTTCGGCTGGCGTCTGGTGAAAGAGCGCGGTTATCGCGGCACAAGCAACGGTACTGTTGACGGAAAGCCGCATTATGCAGACGTGTATTGCCGGACGTTCGAACCTGATGAGCAGCTCACGGACATGCCCCCGTGGTGGCTTTGTCTGGCCATCGTCGGGCCAAGGACTGCGGCCGACATACATGGATTCACCCAGGCGATGTCGGCTGATTCTGTCACAACTCGGCCGTTCCTCTACAGTCAGTGGGCGACGAATCCGCGGCCGTTGTGTATTCCCGAATTCGAGAGCCCGGAGCAATGGGCGGCCTGGCAACGGGCCATGCGAGACAAATTCCAGCAACGACTCGTGTTCGGCTACGACGTGCCGCCGACGATTGTCAAGAACGGCGAGCCGATGACGCGCGAGGGATTTACTCAGCAGAAGTTGCACGTCTTGAGCGATGGTCGGCTGCTGTTTCGGTTCTTCAAACTCACTCCGAACTCCGCGGACCGATCCACCAGTGGCCGACAGATGCCGACGATTGTCTGCTTCATGGGACACGGAAAGGTTCGGCAGATATTGGATGAACCAGACAGCTACCAGCACGCCTGCGCGGCCCAATTCGCCAAGTGCGGGTACTTGGTTTTCGCTATGGAGAACATCGGCATGGGCCCACGTCGCGACACGCATCACGAACTGGACCGCTTGCTCAGACTGGATGGCTACGGATGGTACAGCCTGCTGTTCGCTCATCAGCAGATCCTGCTTGACCATGTCTTCGCCGACTCGATGGTGGATTCCAACAAAGTCGGGGTAACGGGAGTCTCAACTGGCGGCCTGCTGGCGCTTACGGCGATTGCCATGGAACCGCGTGTAACGGCAGCGTCGGTGCAAGGGATCTTCGGCAGCATGCGGGTCTCGTTCATCCGAGACCGGAACCGTCATTGCCCGTGTGGCGCGATCCCAGGGTTGCTTCCTGAATTCGACCTGCCTGAACTGGCGTTGCTCGCCACACCGCGTCCGTTACACATTTCGAACGCGATCCAGGACGGCTTCGGCCCTGAAGAGGCCAAACGGCAGATCGAACG
>CAZUAH010000350.1:0-14359 GCA_964617665.1 uncultured Pirellulaceae bacterium | reverse complement strand
TGTATTTCCATCCGCCAAACCATCCAGGGACCCGCGCAGCGGCGCCTGGCGACGGCACCATCTGGATTCGTCGTATTTGCAGAAGGCGGTGGCCGCCGCCGTTCGGAAGCTGGACATCCGTAAGGCGGCCGGCTGTCATACATTTCGGCATTCGTTCGCCACGCATCTGTTGGCCGACCACACCGACATCCGCACCGTGCAAGAGCTGTTGGGGCACAAAGACGTGCGTACAACGCAGATTTACACCCATGTCCTGAGATCGAACGGCTTCGCGGTCAAGAGTCCGGTGGACCGGTTTTGGGGTGCCGCCCTGCGGTGCCGCGAAGGACGAGCCGAAAGCTGAGGGTGGCGGGGCAAAGGGATTTTCGATTTGTGGTTGTGATCGATTGGGGCACGGGAGAGAAGGACCGCGTCACCGTGCTGCCGGACCGCAGCCGACAAGCGCTGATCGAACAGATTGAAGGCGTCCGGCGGCTGCACCGCGAGGATCTGGCAAAGGGCTTTGGCGCGGTCTATCTACCCTGCGCTTTGGAACGGGAATATCCGAACGAGAACCGAGAGTTCGGATGGCAATGGGTGTTTCTATCGTGAAAGACGTCGAAAGATCCTCGCACGGAAGAACGCCGCCGCCGTCTCGTGAGCGAGGACTTCTTTGGCGATTGTTTTAGCCTAGCCGTGGACCGTGTGCGCATTGTGAAGAACGCCGTGTCGCATTCGTTGCGTTATAGTTTCACCACGCGTCTTCTGGAAACCAATCATAACATCAGGCAAGTGCAGGAGTTGTTAGGGCATAAGGACATTCAGACCACCATGATCTACCTGCACGTGATGGAAGGGGGCACGACGGACGTGCACAATCCGTTGGACACGTTCGAATCCTAAAGCCCGGCGCAGACTAAGCAGTGCTTAGCAACAAATGCGCGGTTGCCCGTGGCGAATGTGGGAGTAATCTGGCATTCAACGCGATTCGGACTGTGCACGCGATATCAACGTCCGCTTAGAAACGTGGGATCACGCTGTCCGGCCTTCCAAGAAGAAAAGCCTCTCATGGAATGTGTTTTTCGCAAAGGCCACGGCGGCCAAAGTATGCCGATGAAGCAAGAGACAACAAGTCATCGGGACTCGTTCTGCTCCAATACCGCCTTGGCGTGACGGGCCAGATGGCCGCGTAGGTCTTGGATGTAGTCGCGCAAGATCTTCTCGCCCAGACCATCACGGTCGCCGCAACGATACAGGGCTCGGGCCAGCATCAACTCGCGAAGCGATTCGCGACGAGTCTGTTCCGAGTTTGTACCGCCCGGGGCGCCTTTTTCCTTGGCGATGTCGACGGTCGTGTGCACGTGGCCTGTCATATCCGGCTTGGATAGTAACTCGGCCAACGGCTCGACGGCCGATTTGTCGCCGATCAGTTCCAGCGCCAGACCGACCGCGCGGTGATGCGAAAACGCTTGAGTCGCGTCCAGCATGCTTAGCTTCTCGACGATCACGGGAATGGCTTTGGGATTGTCTGCGCGTCCGATGGCGACGATCAGGTTGTCCAGCGGACTGAGCGCCGAACCGAATTGCCCCATCCCGCGGTAGTTCCAGCCTTCATCCCACTGGACCGTTTTCTGCAACTCGTCGATCAAAGTGTCCAGGCCAACGTCGTTGCCCAGCACGGCCAGTGCCTTGGCGTAAGTCAGTTTGTCCTCGCCATTTGCTTTCGCAAAGGCCGCCTCGAGCATCGGCATGGCTCGTTCGGGATGAGTCGTGATCACAGAAGCGCCGTGATGCTCCTTCAGGCTCTCTACAGCCTGTGCGATCTTCGCGTCCGGCAGCGGATAGGAGTCTTGATCCTCCAGCACGGTTTCGGGCAGATTGCCGATTTCGATCAAGTGCTGCTGCAAAGGCTTGATGTCGATATTGCGTACCGACACGCCGGCCTCGGCGGCCATGGCGGCAGCTACGCCAGCGGCATATCCGCCATTCTGGACGTCGGGCTGCATGCGAATCAACGGCACGGCGTCACGATGGGCGCTGATGCCCAGTCCGATCACTAAAATGCCATCGAGCCCTTTCGGGAGCATAGAGCGGTAGGGGATGTGTACGTAGATGCCCTTCTTCTCCGGATGCTCTAGCAACAGGTAGGGATCGATCGTGTAGCCGTGCGTGTCGAAATTGCTGTACGCGTGCACGACCGTATCCGGGTGCGTTCGCTCGTTGATTTGGTCCGGCAGCGTGATGGTGAATTCACCGACGATTCGCCGCCGCTCGCGCGTGTCGATCAAACGGCCGTGGTCGAATGCCTGGCGGTATTTCTCCTTGGAGAAAACGAACATGCGCCAAACGTCCAGCATGTCGGTCTCGTCGACGAGCGTGAAATCGGTGTTGTTGTAAGTGCCGCCTAGTTTCCGGCCGGGCAGCCCGGTACCTTGCATACCGAACTCTGAAGCGTCCGTGTAGATGCACTCGGCGCCGGCCGATGCCGCCACGTCAGAATTGCCCGTGGCGTCAATCACGGTCTTCGCCAGCACGACACCGCGTCCGTGAGGAGTCGTCACGACGGCGCCTGTCACGCGATTGTCTTGGACAAAGGCTCCGCAGCCGATCGTCCCGTACCAGATATCTGCCCCGGCTTTGAGCAGTTCCTGCCGATACCATTCCATTCTCTGCTCGACGACCCACCGGGTCTCGCCGTCCTGGATCGTGGCCGTGAATCCAATACGATTTCCCCAATAGTAGCCGGCGATGGCACCCTGCGTGCCAACGCCGCCCAATCCGTGCAGGTACTCGATGACCAAAGTCTTTGCGCCGCGTCGAGCGGCCCCGATGCCGGCCGGTGCGCCGCCAGTGCCGCCACCGATCACCACCACGTCGTATTTGGCCAGCACAGGAATCGCTCGCGCATCTTGATTGACCGTAGGCAGTTTCTGTGTCGGCCGGACGCCTGTTAGAAATTCGTGCACATCGCCTTCGGCCGCCGAGTCGTCTGAGGGTGTGCCTAGCAGTTTCGCGCCGACAATCGCTGGCGTCGCCGTGGCGTCACTGGCGGCCGCCTTGCCGAGACGCTGGCCCAAGTCCATGAATGCCACCGGACGCATTAGTCGTTCAGCCTGCTCGCGCGATACGTCGGCGCAGCCGCCCAGCACGTACAGCCGATCCACATCCGCTGGCTGAAACGCGCCCGTAGGTAACTTGTCCACGCCTTGCCACGGACCGGTTGCCGCCTGGCGACCGCGCATGGCGTTCGGCGGGACCTCGAACATGACGTCAGATGTGTACTGTTGCTCGGGATGGTAAGTCAGCGAACGGGCCTGCTGATCGGCCTTCATGTAGGAGGCATAGCTGTCATCGTCCACGTGTAGAGGGATGGTGTACTCGATGATCTTGAATTCCCCGCTGGAGGTGCGTGCGCGGTTTGGAAATGGACCGGCAAACGGGGGATCGATAGTTTTGGAATCGACGTAATCGGCACTCTGCGGCTCGCCGCCGATCACCACCCGCCTGAATGTGCGTGTTCCGCCTTCGTAGGGGCGGAATTCCGCGCCGGCCAAACGGGCAACGGTCGCCCGTGGCGTGGCGTCGATAATCGTCTTGGCGAGCACCGCTTGACGTCCTGCGCGGTTAGCCATCACCACACCAGACGGTCTTCCGTCTTTGTCACGTAAGACATCCGTGACACAGCAGCTATACAGGTACTGAATGCCGGCGGCCAGCAACTCGTCGTCCAGGGTGCCCTTCACGTGCATGGGCCGCTGGGGCGGAGCCGCCACACGAGGCTTTTCCACGGGCTCCTTCTCTGGACCGATGATCAGGACTTCGCCCAGCAGCATGCGCTGATACTCTTCCGGCATTTCCACAAAAAGTTTTACATAGCGCGCTTTGGCACCGACGTCCGCCTGCAGCACAGCCAGACTGTCGAACGGATGGTCGTTTGTGATTACCGACGCTTCCTTCCAGGTCTCCTTGTCGTCGCTGACCGATACCGTGACACGCTGGACATCGAATCCGCCGCCTGCAGTGGTCGTCTCCCGACGTCGGAACACCACGACGCGAACCTGGCGCACATCCTGCGATTTGCCGAGATCGGCCACGATATTTGTGTTGCTCTCGTACTGAACGCTTTCTCTGCTCGGATCGAAACATTTGCCGTCGGTCAAGACGCTGGGCGGCTTTGTGTCTCTATGGACCGCTGCACTTGGCGCGTCAGCTTCGTAGGTGAATTCAAGTCGGTTCGGGTCGAGGAATGGCTCGACACGATCGCCGAAGACCTTCTTCGCAAGCGGCAATGCGGGTTCCTCGCCTTCTTCCAGCCACAGTCGCAACGTGGCCGTCATATCCTCGCCCAGATAGGGATGCGGCGCTGCCAAGAAGACTTTGGCACCGTCTTCGGCCGCGGCAAGGGCCGCCGATACAGCTCCAGTGCCGCCACCGACGACAACGACATCCACATCGTACGCCACCGGTATCTCACGAGCCGATTCGTTAACGGTCTCGGCCGCCACCGCTGCAAAGCCCAACGCAAGAACAGAAACCAAACAAAGAAACATGTATCGCGCGTGCATGAAGAATCTCCTTTGGTGTGTAGTGTTGTCTCTGGGGAAGGTGATCCGGCAGATGTCCCTCTCGCGCATACTGCAATCGTGACGTTATACGCGGGGTATCCTACCACAGAGAAATCCCGCTGGCTACGAATCGGCAAGCGGCGAGGCACGTGGTAGAGCCGTTCCCGTGCCGAGTCGCTTCATTCGCTTCAATTGCTTTCAGCGATATCCTTGATGCTAACCAGCTTCAAACGACCGAAAGGGTTGTACATCGGGCTTCCGACGTCGAACCGGTCACTGCTGGTGGCCATGGCTTGGAAACGTGGGCCGGCGTCGTCGGCCAGTACGTGACCGTCGGCGATCGGCTTGTCGCCGCGGCACAGGTAACGAATGACATCGATGATGGCGTCTTCGTTGGCATCGCAGTCCGCGCGTCGCATCAGGACATCCGACAGGCCCATCACGTGCATACCCATCGTCCATACTTCCTGCTGGCCGCGTACGATGCCGACAAAGGCAAAGCTCAATGCGTCCGGGCCGCCGTCTTCAGCCATTTCGATCCAATGGCCACCGCCGTGAGCAACGGCGCTGTTGTCGATAAACACGCCGGCCCCGCCCGCGCGGACGATGGCCGCACCGGCTTGCATCATGTTCAACGCCGCCTTCAGGGAACCGCCCGGCCCAGTCAAGCCAACATTCACGGTGTAGCCGTTGACAATCTTCAATTCGTCGTCCGTCGCCGGTTGCCGACAAGAGGACTTGAAGATCTCAGCGAACTGGTCGTCCGGCGGCATGGGAGTGAACTCGATTTCGGTGCCGTCTGGCAAGATCAGGGCTTCCGGTGTCAAGCGAAAGCCAGCCGGAATGCGGTCGACGAGTTCTCCCGGGTGCGACCAATTGCCCGGAACGCGCAGCGTTATTCTCACCGTGGTGTTCGTCTCATTCATGGATCTTGAAGCTCGAGCAGAATCCACAATCAGTATCAAACCGGGGCATCATCGCATTATACTGTCTGTGATGACGGCGCACATGAGTTAGTCGAGTGGGGCCGGTTCCTACTGGCCGGGCGTAAGATCGTCGTCTGATCGGCCGGTGGGAACAGGCCCCACGACTAATGGCTGCGAACCAGCAGGCAGCGAGGCGCGTAGCAGGACGTAAAGGACTTCGTACCGGTTTCGCATCTCGTCGTCCGGCGGCACGAGCCAGCTGGTACCCATATTCGTGTCGTTGAAAAGTGCTCCGCAACCGACGGCTGTGATGGTACCGTCGCCGTACCGAAGGCGAGCCGCTATCGGCATGTCTCCCAACCATGCGATCGGTTCGCCGCCGGTGATCTGACAGGATACTTCCAATGGCGTCTTGAGATCACTGTCCGCGAGCCGCACCTCGCCCTGCTCTACAGGCTGGGTAGCGTGGCTGGATGCCAAGCCGAAGGGCCACAGAAGGCTGTTTGCAGTCGAGCCTTCCAGGTCGATCGCATCCAAAACCAGCACATGGCCACCTGATTCCACGAATTGGAGCAGTCGGTCTCGGTATTCCCTGCTGACCGATCGTGTGGGGCAGATGATCACGAGGCCGTCACCCGTGAAGGCATCGGCACCGCTTTGTCGCGAGATGTAGTTGCCGACTCGCGGTATCCATTGCTCTAGCAGGCCGTACCCGAGGCCATCCTTGTCGTCCGGAAAAGCGCCGGTGTGCAATGGCACCTCAGACAAAGTCCGATCGACGACAACGTGCGTCATTGGGCGTTCGACTACCGGAGGTGGCATAGCAAGACGGCCGTAGATGATGATGGCCAAAGAACCGGCGGTCCAACCGACAAGGCCCGCGACCACCATTACGAGCCAACTCGCATTCAGTCGCCATCCCTGACGCAGGCCAGAACTCAACAGAGCCAGTCCCGCCAAGCCGAAAGGAAGCACCACGAGGAGTCGTACCCACAGGCGGTCGAAGACGCTGGTACGGTTCAGCCAATTGATCATGCCTAAGAACAGATCCGTCTTGCCCGGCTGGAAGACGCAGAAGTTGGAAAACAGCGTGGAATCAGCAAACGCCACAACTCGGCCCTTGCCGTGATGCGTCGCCCACATTTGACACCACGCTCCGTACTGCATGTCGTGGCGATACTCCGCCTGCGGATGGTAGTTCATTTCCTGATACGCCGGCGGCAAGTTGTACAAGCCCGTGTTTCGGATCGCCATTCTTCCGATGCTGATGCCTGGATCGATCGAACACGAAACGGCGAAGTTCATCGGAGGCACGTCTTGCACAATCGGATGGGCGACAAGCGGAGGCCGGTACCTCTGCACGTAGGGCGAACCGACGCGGAACAGCAGATCGTTACGGAAGGTGAAACCGAAATGTCGAGAAACGTCGTTCAAATAAGTGTTCATGTTGAACACGTTCGTGTGGTCGCCAATCATCATCAGCGAACCGCCCCGTTGGACGAAACGTGCGACGGCGGCCACTTCGTTGGTCGAATAGCGGGATGTGGGGGTCTTGATGACTAGTACGTCGCATCGGTCGAGCGTTTCGTTGTCGATCTCTTCGTCTTGCAGAAGTCGTTGCATCTCGTAGTACTGGCCGCAGTACTCGAAGAGCGCGGCGTAGTTGTACGACCCTGCCTCGCCGTAGACTTCCGTGCCGTACGGTTCAGTGGTCGGCTCCCATGTAGAATGGCGTTCGACGAACATGATCCGACCGTTCTTCTGACGGCCGACAGGATCCCAATGGAGAACGACGGCCAAAACGGCCACACCCACCCCAATCAGCAACGGCGCCGGCAGGCGAGGCCACCGCTGCGCTGCGGAGCTCGCAGGCTCGTCGTTCTCTGGCTGGCCTACTTCGGCCTGAGCCGAGGGTCTGCGAATCAGGCGAATCGACATCAGAACGGGCCCGGCAAGCAGCAGGATTTGGATCCACGAGCTGACGAGGACATCGGCCACGTTTGGAATGGTGATCCCATCGGCGCGCAGGGCACGATGAGACGCGATCGCCATCAGTAGGGCGACTCGAAACGGCACCCAGACAAGCGTTACCGCAAGTAGAACGGCTGAACTGCGCAGCCATCGTCGCCAACGATCGTCGCCATTCGAGACGCCGCAGTACAGCAGCCCCAGCACTACGACACCGCCAACAAGGAAACACAGTGTTGCAGGATCGAGAATGAGTTCCCACGTTGCTGCAAATCGACGAGTGTCGCCCAAACCGTGCGTCGCCACCACACTACCGTCGACGGCGGCGTCGATGCCGAGCAGTTTCGGCACGGCACCGACCAACTTGGCAAGTGGCCACGGTAGTTCGTGACTTCGAGCCGTGAGAATCGAGTACACGTGAAGCACCAAGAACTGAGCCAACAGAACTGCGGCAACGGCAACCGCGCCTTGGCCAAGCTTTCGAGGCCATAAGCGGGCAAACGGTGAGATTTGGACGATCAGGCCGGCCGCCAGCAGCACTGGTATCGCCTTGTACGGCAGAGGCACTAAACATGCGGTGGGCAACAGCAGCAGGACGGCCACCACCATCTGCCGCCGGTCCGGCCAGCAGATCGGCAAGCCGCTGAGCAAAACTGTCGCGGCGGCCACAATGCAAAACCATGCCGCGTAGTTGGCTGGCTGGAAGTAGCCGAGACTCAACAGCCAGGAAGCCGCGAGTAATGCAGTGCCAATCCATGCTCGCGTCATGGCTCCACCTCCAAAACTGCATTCGCCTCGATTGCATTCACGTCCGGCGGTTCGGGCGGTACCCAATCGGGCCGGCCGGTTATCCGCGCGATCAACCAGCGCCAGAAGTGTGCGTTTTCGTACCATCCGTCGAAATGCTCACTGCCCGTGTACCCAAGGTTCTTGTTCATCGCGAAGCCGGTGTCGCCAATGACAACGACCTTGCCCACGCCGACATCTCGCGAGACGGCAACCGGCGCCTCAACCGCCGTTCCGTCCCTCATCGCGTAAACAAGCACTTCACTGTCCAACCCGTCGACGTCAACTGGCCAGCCGGCATAGAGTGCGACGCTCGCTCTGTAGTCGCCCGCGCCGTAGTCATTGGCGTCCAAGTAGTGCGTTCCGATGCGGCCAAAGGGTTCCGGCTCGCGCCAATTGCCGACGCTCGGCACAGGCGATACGGGTACACGGATGCCGAAATCCGCCAATAGTGCCTGGCTCGCAGATGCTTCTTCCGCTCCGACTGTGCAAATGAAGATGCCGCCGTCGTCCACGAATCGTCGTAACAGTTTCCGTTCAGACGACGAAAACCGACGTGCGGGCGCAATCGACACGACGATGGCCGCGCGATCCAGACGATCACTAGTCAATTCGGGCATCGTTAGGGTCAGGTAGCCGTTCCGCATCAGTGTCAGCGTCAGATCGTTGATACCATCGAGTGACCAGTCCGCGTCGGAATACGCCTCCAAGTGCGAAGCATCGACATAGGCCAAGCCTTGGTACTCATGCTCCTGGTTCGCTTGGAGAATTCGTCCATCGGGCACGACGCGTGTTGAATGGCGGCTAATGGCACCGCTCGTCGCCAACGACACCGACATCAAGACGGCAAGCCAAACTGTGCGCGAGGGAGTCGGTTGCCAGATGACAACCACCACGAAGGCTGCAGTGATCGCCAGCGTGATCAGCCAACGCCACGGCACCTGCGGGCTGCCAGACTTGCCAGCCAAGTAGCTCAGCAACCGGCCCGTCATTTCATAGCCGCGTACATTGCCCTCGTTGGTCAAACACCGACTGTCGCCTGCAACCGTAATGGTTCCCTTGCCAAGACGCTGCTCGGCGGCCAAGACCAAGTCCCCTAGCCGCTCTCCTGCTTCGTAGCGATACACGCCGGTCAAGATCGCGTCGGTTCCCGGATCGCTCCATCCCCAGCGCCCTGTCACGATCGGTCGAGCGGGCCAGCCAACGCGAATCGATGTTGACGAATCGGTGAAGAGGTAACGGGCTCGTTCGTCCACGCCGGAAGCGATGGGATGAGCAAGCAAGTTATACGCGTGCTGCCAATTGCCGGTGACGGAAATGGCGACGTCCTGCCGGACGGTCATGCTGATCGGCTCCAGCAATTCGTCCGATGCGCTCATTACGTCGCCTACACGTACGAACGGCTCGGCGGCAACCAGCAACGAACCGCCTTGCCGGACAAATTCCCAGATGCGCTCTCGCTGGGTCTGCGGCATCGGCCCCATGGGACGCAGCAGGAGCAGGACGTCCGCCGCCGCAAGATCTCCCGCCGACAAATCGGGCGAAACGCGAAACTCCCCTCCCAGACTTTCCACAAACAGGGGCAGCATGCCAAAAGTGCCGGCCGCCTGCTGACCATAGACGTCGTGCTGAGGCCGCCCCCAATCAAAGTTGCCCTGACCGGCTGCGACAATCGTCTTACCCTTCAGATCGCTCCGCCCGAGCGACAGCGTTGCCGCGATGGGCAATAGGACGGCCAGCATCAGTGGCCCATAGCTCTTAGCGAGACGCCTCCACTTCTCCGGTCCTACGGGGGTCGCGGCGTATTTCTTTCCCGTAGGCTGTTCCTCAGAGTCAGTTCTCCATGACACCCAACGTAGCATGAACGCTGCTACGCCTACGTGGACCACCGCCGCAATTGCTGGAACGTTCCACGGCAGTAGAATGCGTACCGCTGCAGACCAACTCCAGTCCGGCGGTACGTAGGGATGATCGAAGGCAGGCTCCGGTCTCTTCGGCAGCATTTCCGCAAGGTCCAAGGCGAACGCCAACGCAATCAAATAGAGTAGGTGTGCCGCCAGGATCGCGACCGCCGCGTAGACGCCTCGGGCAAGACGTGGACTTGAGGCGAAGTACAGCCAACCGGCGTAGAACGCAGCTATGAGAACCAGAAAGTCCAGCCCGGCAAACGTGGCACCCACGTTTAGCGGCTTTCCACTGACCGCTGAACCGATGGACCCAATCACCGCGCCTACGCTATCGCTCAACAGCCACGCGATCGGGACCGACAAGCACACCAGGCGAAAGACCGCCAATGCCAGCACTGCCAGCGAACAGACGAGTAGAACTGTTCGATTCGCCCCCTGTTGGCCGGCCGCTAGAAGCCCAATGACAGCGGCAGCTACCAGCACTTCGTGCGGTGGAGCGACAGAGGTCACGAGCGGCAGGGCGGCCAAGACCGCGATGGCCAATGCCAACAGCCGCTGACGACGTTTCCAAGGCCAAACGGACACGACGGCAACCAGAAGAACGAGCCAGGTCAACGCGATACGCAACGGCTGTGCAAGCGTTCCTGTGGAACCTGCGGCGATCCACGCCGCTAGCATCCCAGCGCAAGCGGCAAACGCCGCTGAAGTGGTAGTCGTTGCTGCGGACTGTCCATCAGTGGACCGACCTGTCATGAGACGCTCCGAGAAACACGATTGTGGCGGAGTATGGGCGCAGAACGAGCCCAGCCGCTCGACATGTTTTCTATATTCGACGTAACCGCCTGCCGAGTTGACTTGGAGATGGCACGTTTTCAGGCGGGACGTTGGGAAAAGGCTCGCAGATTAGAGACCACTGGTCCGTGAGAGAAGCCGATTCGCCAACATCTGCTCGTAGCGAATGCTCGTGGGGCGATCATTAAGGCGGTGGCAGCTAGTCCGACTACTCGTCCGTGTCCGATCCGTCACCCTCGGAGGTCTCCCCTTCAGACTCGGAGGTTTCGGGCGACTCTTCCTCTTCGGCCTGTGCCACTTGCTCTTCCTCAGATTCCTCGATCCGGTCTTCATCGGTTGGATCGATATTGAACCATTTGTTACGCAGATCTTCGGGAACCGATTCGCGCCAAATAGAGAGGATTTCTTTTGCGTTGATGTACGGGTTGCCGTCTTCGTTACCCTCTTCGCCGCCTTGGACCGGCTGTAGCGGTGTCCACAACATGTCGACACGGTTGCTATCGCCGAAGTACTCACCTCCGGTGATTTCGCCCTCCTCGTCCAGATCGAGCATGTAGTGGAAGTACTTGATGCCCTTGATACGTGGTGACTGGTTATGCTCTCCCCCCGAACTTTTCGCGTATGCGGCGTTCATTTTCACTTCCACGCGATTGTCGTCACGTTTTGCATGAGACGTCGCATAAGCGTAGATCGGATAGTTGAACACCACTTCGCCGAGTGTCGCGTCCATGCCGACCGGATGCGAACCCCGGCCAAGCCAGTTGCAGATACTCACGTGGAAAGTGCCGGGGTTAACGGCAAAGCCCATTCCACCCAGGAACTCTGTCTCCGAGTACATGTAGAGTTCGGCGAGCAAACCTTTGATATCGGCAGGCGTGAATACGACGCCGTTTCTCCTCACACTTGTTTGCGGCTCGGCATGCCGTATCGATGCCGCCGTTCGACCGTTGCAGTGGCCGTACCAGCGGGGCACTCTTGGGTTTCCTCCAGCGAAAAGCTCAGCCAGCAGGCCACCCCGACGGCCTCGACGACGTTCTGTTTCTGGGAGTCGAAGATTGTCGGGCCCTCTGTTCCTGCCAAATAGACGAAATGGACGCCGCTTCCCAACGTCCTCGCGTTCCCATTCCGTCGCCATGGCAACACCACGGTTGAAGGCTACGTCATATTTGCGCATCACGTCCATCGTGCCGCCAGAGCGGTCTGTGTAGTCGTGACCCGAGTAGGGAACGCGAAACGCCGACACACTGCCTTTTTCGGGAAGATCGTCATACTTCCAGACGAGTTCAGTGTCCCACCACTCCTGGAAGTTGTAGCTCTGATACTCGACCTCGTCCTGCTCGATAGCTCGCGGGTCTGCGGAAGGGCCATTGACGACGATCGCCAGAACAAGTGTCAGTGCCGACGTTCCCATTCGAATATCTCCGTTGAGTGTCAATCAGACGGTACAAAAAAGAAACCACCCCCGCAACCACGCGAGGGCAGTTTCTATTATCGTCATTTTGTCGGTCATCGCTTTGCGATGACTGCGCCGTGCTGGCCGAAACTAGGCGGCGGGAGGAGGCGGGGGAGCTGCTTCTTCCTCGACGGCCTCTTCTACCACGCCCTTACCCTTCTGGACGCAGGACTTTTGGCAGGCGCTCTTCTTCTGTTTGGCGCTCTTACCTTTCTGGCAGGCGTCCTTCTGAGCAGCTGACTTTTGGGTCGGCTTGATGCCACCCTTCTGAGCTGCGTCCTTTTGAGCAGCGTCCTTTTGAGCTGCATCCTTCTGAGCCGCGTCGCCCTTTTGAGCCGCGTCGGCCTTCTGAGCTGCGCCCTTGTCACCTTGGACGGGCGTCAGATCCTTCTGTTCTTGGGCCATCAGCGATGAGCCGAGGAACAACAAACCACACACAGTAACCATCAGAGTACTTTTCATAGAACTACCTCCAGAGCTTACAGAATTCCTTCAACTTTACCCAGTCTCCCGATCCCTCATTAACGCACTAACCATCCTTGGCTGTTGTTGTATCCCAAACATTTCAGTATGTCCACACTGTGAAACCGCATTTCTCAGAAAATTTTCACAAGATTTCGCTGCCGTTCTCTGCTGTGGATGGGCCTCTTTGCTGGGAATCGGGGCTTCAGACGGAGGCTGGCTTCAAGATTGGCTCCGCCGTTCGCATATCTCTGCCGCGGCGTTCCCTCTGTGGCGGTCGGCAAGGGCAGACGCCCAAATCGAGGTGATGATCATCGCAAAGATGGCTGCGCAATTACCCGCGTCGCCGAGGTTCCCGGAGGAATTACGCAGTCGGATTCGATTCGACGCTCCGCAAGAGTACCGTGGAATCCGCTGACGAGAAGAACCGGTCGTTGGCACTGTTCAACACGCCGCGGACCGGTAAACGGTGGTGCATCGCTGGGCTGATCCGGCTTCCGCGAGCTAGAACAGGCAACCGAGCATCAGCATATAGAGCACGTCGTTGCGCTTGTTACCAGCGTCTCGGCTGCCGTTGTAGCGGTCCCAGGCTGCAATCTTCATGTTGAGCCCCGTGTCGCTGTCTAGCACACACTCCCAGCCGGCGTACGTGTTCAGGCGGAATTCTTCAAAATCGAAATCCGGATAGTAGTCGATCGTCGCAAAGACGCGCTGGCGGTGAGTCAATTGACGCTCGAAGTCAAGTCCAAGATACAGGTCAGGGATTCCCAGGCCGATCCGTGGGGCCAGCCTGGTTACACCGTCGTCGATTGCGTTCTGGCTGATGCCCGTGTTAACGCCGAGGAAGGAATCATTGAATTGCATGTATTGATACCATACGTCGTAGTACCAACTGAAATTCGACTCGGCCAGCGCCACCTCGTTGCGATAACGAGCATAAAGGTTGTTGGCGGAGGTAGTTGACTCGGCGCTTGTGAAGAAGTAGTTGGCGTCGAGCGACTGAGTGGCATAGCCAACTTCTCGTTTCGCCTCTAGCGCCGACACGAGAGTCGTGTATTCGCTGTTGCCGGCCGCGCCGCTCAATCCCAAATCGAAATTGCCGTGCCAGTCTTGATGCCAATAATGGAGACGCTCAGCGGCTGCGTGCCCCCAGTGACCGCCGTGGCCGCTGACGTCGTCGACATAGTACGCCCCGCCATCATCGGCCAACGCCTCCAATTCGGTCGGTGAATCGTAATCGGTGGGGTCCGGCGGATCTGGCACCTCCTGCGCTACAGACGAATCGTACCAGAGCGAAATGCCGAGCAATCCGACCAGACAACATGTGACGATTCGGATGTGAAGATAGATGCCTGAACCATTCTGGCCGTTCGTCATTCCCAATGCCTCCGTGACTTCTCGTGTGCCAATCCTCCGTAGAACCAGAAAAGAGCATCCACGGATGCTATCTAGCCGTTTGATCGACGCCAGAGAACCTGACATGATTTGTCGGTTGTAGCTACCGTCGCCAGACGGTGGTTC
>CAZUAH010000349.1:0-14393 GCA_964617665.1 uncultured Pirellulaceae bacterium | reverse complement strand
CCCCCCCCCCCCCCCCCCCCCCCCCCCCCCCCCCCCCCCCCCCCCCGGGGGCGGGGAAGAAAGGACACGTCGTCGTGTCGTTTGCGTTAGCCTGTCAAACTGATTCACCAACCGCACAAGGCGGTTGGGGTTCGGAGTTTGAGTGCAGAGTGGCGCTGTCCAATTAGTCACCTCCGCTTAGTAGAGCGGCCATGCGTTGCCGGAGTTGACGGAGCCGTTCTTCCTGCTCGGGGCTGAAGGAACCCTGCCGTTGACCGTAGGTGTCCATCCAGGTGTGTAGACGATTCCAGTCGTCTTGGCTCGGCTCTACATCGTAATGGCCCTCGCGCAGAAGCTTGACCACCGGATTAACGCTTGCTGCGCAGGCTCCGGCGATCGAACGCCCCTTGAGGTATCGGGCTCTCACGTGTTCCCGGAGGCTCGGCTTGCCGTAGTCCAAGAGCGAGTCGTACGCCTTCCGGGTCGTCAGGTCATAGTCTGCTGCCTCCGCGTCAGGTTGGTGGCAGGAGACGCAACGAGCCTTGAGGACGGGCTCGACGAGCGTGTCGAAACGCAACGGCCAGGAGCCGTCGGGGCCCGGCGTTATCTTCGACAAGAGTCAGGTTTCCGAAGGCGTCGTACAGATAGATGCCCATGGCGTTTACGGGTTCGGGAGGCCCCGGCCAACCGATCATCTCCCTGTTGCTCCAGGCGACCAAGTAGTGCTGTTCCGACAGCGGCCAGGGGTTGGCGAAGTAGCTCTTCGGCCAGCCCTCTGTTTCAGGAAAGGCGACCTCAGGCGACAGACGCACCATGGCTGCATCTCCGTCCGCCGCCTTGTTTGGGTCCAGCAGCACCAGGCTGCCTCCGGTATTGGCGTGGTGTGCCGAGGCCGTGAAGATCAGCTTCTGTGAGCCGGGAATCGCCCGGGGCTCGAAAACACAATGCGGGTTGGTGGTATAGTTTCCGAAAACGGCGCGGGTCTCGGTCCCGTCAGGAAGCGTTGGAAAACAACACGGCATACCCAGGGCAATCCATTCTCCGGCACAGCAATGGCAGTCTGCTGATCCCCGCGATCAACACGAGGATCCCTTCTGATATTGAAGACGAAATCATTGGAAGAACTCGTTGGCCTGCAAAAGGAACCATCGGAAGCCTCTGCCTCGTGGGCCGCTGGAATGACGAGCTGGAAAAGTACATCTGGAAATCCGGCAAACCCGTTTGGCTCCCTCGTAAAACCGCATTCAACGGGCTTCTGGAGCCGGATGTGGCTGAATTGAAAGACAGTCGTGTCCTGATGGTCTGGCGAGTCACGAAGACCAAGGATCAACCCGGTCACAAATGGTTCAGCGTTTCCAGCGACGGGGGAATGACGTTTTCCCAGCCCAAGATACTTCGGTACACTGATGGATCTGACTTCTATTCACCCAGCAGTTTTCATCGGCTGTTCAGAAGTCGCAAAACTCAGAAGCTCTATTGGATCGGGAATATCGTACCGCAGAACCCCACACACCCAGGCCATCCAAGATACCCTCTTGTCATCGCAGAGGTCGGCGAAGAAGTCCTGGCTCTGAAGAAAGAGACCGTAACTCAGATCGACACGCGTCAACCCGATGAGGGAGAACGATTGCAGCTTTCAAATTTTAGGATCATCGAAAACCAAGAAAGCCTGGAGTTGGAAGTCTATCTGACTCGCCTGCACGAAGACCCGGAGGAGCTGTTTACGGCGAACGCATATAGGTACACTCTATCCTTCGAGAAGTGATTAAGCCGATTCGGTAAACAGGATGGACCCAAACGTTGCATACCACCGTGGCGAGCGGCGAGCGTTAGCCCGCTGATTGAAGCAGCAAACCTCACCCGGTATATCTATCGGAGGACTTCACCACGAGCGAAGTCCAGAACGGTGTATGGGGCATTCAGTCTATTCGAGAAATCAGGGGCCTGACGGCCCCCGCTCGCCGACTTTTCTGCAACCAACGGACAGAAACAGAATGCTGAGACCCGCGATTCGACTGAGGGAGAAGCTTGCGGCCGGCCTGCCGGTTGTGGGCGTGATGGCGACGGATCACGTATGGCCGCTTCTGGTGGAGATTTGCCAGAAGGGCGGCATGGACTACCTGGTAATTGACCGCGAGCATGGGTGCCATACGGATGAGATTGTGGCCCATGTTTGTCAGGTGGCTCGACTGGCGAACTTTCCCGTGTTGATGCGGACGGTCTCGTGCGAGATGTCGGAACTCCGGCGAGCAATTGATTTGGGGCCGTGCGGTCTGCTCGTGCCGTGTGTTGAGAGTACGAGCCAGCTCGACATGGTTCGTGAAGCAGTGCTGATGCCGCCTCGCGGGAAGCGACGTCCTGGCGGAATGGGCAACTACTGGATGAAGGACTTCCAGTACGCAACTTGGCGGGACGAATTCGAGGAACACTTCATCGTCATCCCACAAATCGAGTCACAGGCGGGTCTGGAAAACGTGGATGCGATCGCCAATCACCCATTGGTGACGGCCTTGGGTTTGGGCCCGTACGATCTATCGGCTGACCTTGGTTGCTGTTGGGATCCCGACAGCCCGGACCACAAGGCGGCCATCGGGCGGATTAGGGAAGCGGCCGATGCGGCAGGCAAGAAGGTATGGATCGGCTGTGACGGGCCGAAGCTGATCGCAGAAGGCTACACATTCCTTTGGATCGGGACGGTATCCTCGCTGCTGGTCAGTGGATTCGCTACGGCGATTGCGGCGATCAAGGAGGGCGAGGACGGACACTCGAGCGCCGAAGGCGATCCACCACCGGCATGAGTCACGGCGTCCCTCTGGTGAAAATCGGAGCGGAATAGGTCGCATTTGACATTGGACCGAAAGATGAATATCTCCAGAATCTTCCGCGGTTCGTTGTGGATGGTCCTTTGCTTCGCGCTTGCGGCGCGGGCTTGTGCCAGTGAGCCGGTGATTCGCAAACTGCCGGGGCCCGAAGGTAGCCCCGCCATCATTTGTACCGTTTACCAAGCGTCCCGCAAATGCAACAGAGACTCCGCGAGAAGCTCTGGGATGACACGGTCAGCAATTTGGCTGCCGGATCACGAAACCGTCGCGTTGGCAAAAAATGAAGGATCGGATTATGTTCTAACTGAAATCCATCTACCGTTTGAATTACAATAACTGCTCCGCCTCTACAGCTGATAGCGACGTCGTGTTCGTCATCACAGAACTATCACCAGGAGCCGCAAGCATGTTGACCTGCTTTGAGATTGGCCGAACATCCGCCGCTTTAGCCTTGTTGAGCGTTCTTGTCGGCTGGGCGGTTGCGGACCGTGCCGCGTCCGCTGCAGACAAGGAAGGACCGGAAGCCGCCTCGTTCGAACTACGAGTCACACGGGCCAAGAAGATCTATTCCGACGGGCATCACAACGCCTTTACCGGCCTTGCCCGGTTGGGAGATCAGTTCTTCGTGACGTTTCGCTCTGCCGTCGATCACGTCTCGACCGCCGGCAAAATCCGCGTGATCGCCTCGCGAGATCGTGACGATTGGCAGCCGGTTTGTCTGGTGGGACGGCCGAACACCGATCTGCGCGACCCGAAGCTCGCAACGTTCCGTGGCAGACTGCTGTGCTATTTCGCGGCAGTGCCCGTGGTCGATGGACGGCGCCAGGGCGAAGGGCGTATCTCGATGGTAGTCCAATCGTCGGACGGCCGCACGTTCGCGGAACCACAGGCTTTGCAGGGCATTGCTCAGGGGGCTTGGTTGTGGCACGCCGCGCCGCACGGCGACATGATGTACGGAACGGCCTATTGGCATGCCGAAGGGCGCCGTTACGACGCGGCCCTCTACGGGAGTTCCGACGGCGTTCAGTGGCAGAAGATCGCCGACTTTCCGACACCGAGCAGCGAGGTCTATCTCGACTTCGATCGCGACGGCATTCTTTGGGCTTTGGTTCGAAACCAGTTCCCGGCCAACGAGTTGGTGCTCTGTCGAGCTCAGCCGCCGTACACGAGACTCGAAATCCACAAAGGAATGCCAACGCCCGTGGGCGGCCCCATGGTCAAGCGTCTGCCGATCGGCAATGTGATGATCACGCGGCGCTGGGATCCGCCGGGGCGACGCAACCTGCGGACGGAGGTGTTATGGCTTGCCGACGGTGGCCAGCTTCAGTCGATCACCCGATTACCCAGCGGCGGCGACACGTCCTATGCGTCATGGTTGGACCTAGGCCCCGGTCGCGCGATCGTCTCGTACTACTCTTCTCACGAACACAAGATGGATGTACCGATCGACCGAGCGGACTTGCTGAAAAAGGACCCTGCATACGCCGAACATTCCGCCCCGGCGGACATTTTCTTGGCCGACATCTCTTACGCGCCGCACTGATCAAACGCACTTAGCAGTGCTTAGGGACAAATGCGCGGTTGCCCGTGCGGGATTTGGGAGAAATACAGCCTCCAACGCGCTTCGAACTGTGCAATCAATATCAACCTCCGCCTAGTTGGACAGCGCCGCTCTGAATGAGCCGTTTGGGCGATAGCCCCGGTTTTTGCCGGAAGAACCGGGGCTATCGCCCAAACGGCTCACTTGTTCAGGAAATTCTGCAATAGGCAGGGTTTGGGTTTCAAAGTGGCGCTGTCCAATTAGTCTACAACGAGCAAGGGAATTTGGCTGGAGCGGCATTGAAAGACCGAGGCGAATACGTCGTCTCGTCGTGGTTGACCGAGGTGGATTGTGGGAGACTGGGAGGGAGAAATGGATGACGAGAACGCAAGCGATCGAAGTGTGCGGCGCGGGATGCCTGCCATGTTTACGATCATCACGACGTTGGCACTGACCGTACTGGCTATGGGCGCACATGGCGCGACAGAGACGCCGCCCACGCCAACGGCCATCGAGTTCCTCGACGTGCGGACCGTTGAGCACACGCATTTTCTCGAGCGCCGTGTCACGCCCGTACGCCGGTATGAACACAATCCGATCATTCCCGGCGCGAATGACATCGCGACAGTGTTGAAGGGGAAAGATGGTGTCATCCGGATGTGGTACAAGAGCAAGGTACCCATTCCCGGCCTCGCACCGCACGGCGGGCGCATCGTGATCGGGACCTACCGGCTGCGCTACGCGGAGTCCACGGACGGCATCAACTGGATCTTCCCGACGTTGAACCTGAAGGAAGTGGATGGGACGAGGGCCAACAATGTCGTTCTGAAATACGCGGGGCACATCGCGAAGATCCCGGATGAGTACCGTACGCCCGACCGGGACAGTGCCGGGCGGGCGCTTGGCGTGAACTGCATACTGGACCGTGAGTTGACGCCGATGCCGCACACGCGCGGCCGCTTCACAGCGTTGTCGGACGAAGGTACCTCATTTGCCTTCTCAGACGACGGCTTCACCTGGACCGCCTACCCCGAGAACCCCGTCGTCAGTTTTGGCGGATCAGACACGTACAACGGGTTCCTCTTCGATCCGCGGATCGGCCGCTACGTGCTGTTCCACCGTCCTCACCCCAACATTCACGCGGGCTGGGCACGCGTCAACCGGTTGATCGCCCGCATCGAGAGCGATGACCTGGTGAACTGGGACTGGGACAGCGCCCGTTGCGTATTGGACACGGATTCACGAGATGCGCCGGCCGTCAATCCCGGGGGCGACACGCAGCGTGGACGGCTCAAGCAGTTCTACGGCATCAACGTGGCGCGCCACGGTGATCTCATCGTCGGGTTTGCACAATTGCTGGATGACTCCCGAGGCGGATGGTTCGACGTCCATCTAGTTCACAGCCGGGATGGTATCCAGTGGGTGCGCGAACCGACGGACCAGCCCTTGATTCCGCTTCCCGGGCGCGGCCACTGGGACAGCGGCATGGTGTGGGCCAAGCCGCCCGTTGCCGTTGGCGATGACCTCTTCGTCTACTACACCGGTTCGAACATGAGCCACCAGTATCAGATGATGAACGACGAGAAACTCGACAAGCGCCAGCTCGGGCTTGGGATTGTGCAGCGAGGCCGACTGGTGGGTTACCACGCGGGGGATCACGAAGGCGAGTTATTGACGCGTCCGTTCGTGCTGACCTCGCCGCGGATCTTCCTCAACGCGGATGCGACCCGCGGCGCAATCAAGGCTGCGGTCGCGTTTGGAACCGGCAAGCCTGTCCCCGGCTTGGGGAAGGCTGACTTCATCCCTGTGACCGCCAACGGTCTCGACCTGCCCATGACGTGGCGCGGACAGAAGCAACTCGACAAACTGGTGGGACAACGGATCCGTTTGCGTCTGGCGGTTCGCGCTGGCGCCGTCTACGGATTCCGAATGGGTAATCGCCCCGGCACTGACGCCCGGCCCTGACATCGCCACCATCAGCCGTTATTTACCGGGATTCGTCGTCCATCCGAAGTCGGTGAAGATGGCGTATAGACAGGGAATGACGAATAGGACGAGCACCGTGGACGTCATGAGTCCAAAGGCAACACTGACGGCCAACGGGATCAACACTTGGGCTTGCAGGCTGCGTTCGGACAGCAACGGCAACAGCCCGGCAATGGTGGTTAGAGACGTGAGCAAGATCGCACGAAAACGCAACCGGCTGGCGCGGCCGCAGGCGGCGATGACGTCGTGGCCTTGGTCGCGTTCTGCTTTCAAAAAAAGGACCAGAAGGATCGAGTCGTTGACCACGATCCCGGCTAGGGACGCGAAGCCCAGCATGCTGGGCATGCACACGTCGACGCCCATCAGGAGATGTCCCCAGAATACGCCGATTAGTGCCAGTGGGATGGCTATCATCACCGTCAGTGGTTCCAGGTAACTACGGAATTGGAAGCTCAAGATGACGAATACGCCAAGCAGCCCGATGGCCATGCCTCGCATCATGGACTGCTGGGTGGTCGCCGCCTCCTTGGATTCGCCCTCGAATTCAAAACGCAAATCCGGGTGGTTGTGCTCCAATTCGGACAGGCATTCGCGGCGGAACGTGCCAAGCAAGTCGGCGGTATTTGCGTTTCGTGTATCGACGTCTCCACGAACAGTGACCGTGCGCAGACCGTTCACTCGCGCAATGCGAGACCACCCCCGATCCTGCCACACCTCGGCGACCGTTGCCAGGGGAATTTGTTCGCCGGTCGGGGCGGTCAGATAAAACGACTCGAAGTCTGCCAGTGTGTCCTGGTCTTGCGGGCGATATTGCACGTCGATCTCGTACGACTCGGAACCGATCTGAATCTCGTCCGCAGTACCCCCTTGGAAAGCCACACGTAGTTGGCGTGCTACTGCGTCGGAGTCCAATCCGAGGCCAAAGGCGCCCTGGCGCAGCCGGACTCGTAGTTCGGGTTTGCCGTGGCGAAGGTCGTCATTCAGGTTCTGCACGCCCTGGAACGGCGCCAGCCAGTCGCGGGCTTCCTCGGATGCTTGTTTCATTTCGGCCAGATCCGTCCCGCGGATGCGCATTTCGATCGCGCGACCCGCGGGGCCAAAGCCCGGTTCGGCGAACACGAGATCGAGTACGCCGGTCACTTCCCTGGACGCCTTGCGCCAGTGTTCCAGAATCTCGTCGACCGATGCGTCGCGCACCTCGGCTGCCAGCAGGTCGACCGTGACGGTCGCAACATGGGGCCCGTTCTCCATCGCTTCGGCGTTCTCGTTGAATTGTACGACGACGGTGTGTACCAATTCCGTCCCTTCTGGTTGCCGAGGTGAAAAGTGCTCGTTGACGTCGCGAATCCCAGCGGTCAGCCGGTCGACGACTTCTTCGGTACGTCGTAGCGGCGTGCCCGGCGGCAGCAAGACTCGGGCGACGACAATATCGCCGTCCAGTTCGGGGAAGGCCTGAAATTTGACCACACCACCTGCCATCAAGCTGAACGAAACGAGCAGGAGCCCTAGCACGGAGCCGACGAACAGGTAACGCCAACGTAAGGCCGCGTCGACGGCAGGGCCGAGAATCCGCTGTCGGAATCCATCGACCAGACTGTCGAAGCGGCGGCGAAACCAATTAGGGCGATCCACGTTCTTCAACGAGTGCCCGAGGTGCGCCGGCAAGATCATAAAGGCTTCGATCAGGCTGACCGCGAGGACGAGTATCAAGACCATGGGCACGACTCGCAGGATCTTTCCGAGATCGCCGGCAAGCGTCGCCAACGGCCCGAGCACGCAGACCGTCGTCAGGAACGAGGAGAACACGCCAGCCCGCACTTCGCTCACCCCGTCGATCGCCGCCTGCATCGGCGAGGCGCCCCGACTCATGTGAGACGCGATGTTCTCGGCAATGACGATGCCGTCATCCATCAGTAACCCCAAGGCGAGCAGCATGCCCACCATGGTCACCATATTGATCGTCAGATCGGCCTCTGCCATGAAGAAGAACGCGCCCAGGAACGAGACCGGTACGCTCATCACCACCCAGAACGAAAGGCGAAAGCTAAAGAACAGCCACAAGGTCAAGAATACGAGAATGATCCCTTGCCAGCCGTTCTTCAGTAACATCTGTAGCCGGTCGACGACCAAGGTCGAAACGTCGTTGGTCACGCGAATATCTACAGCCGGATTGATCTGTCGCTGCCCGTCGACAAACTCTTTGACGACCTCAGCGACTCGGATCACGTCCTGGTTCTTTGTCTTCAGGACGTGCAGCAGGCCCGCTCGCCGGCCATCGAGCAAGACTTTGTCTTCCTGGAACTCGAACACATCTCGCACGCGGGCGATGTCTCGCAGACGCACTTCGGCACCGCCCCCGCTAGCGACGATCACTAATTCCTCGAGTTCCTGGGGAGTACGCCGCTGGTCGACGAATCGAATTAGCAGGTCGCGTTCGCTGGTTTCCAGGACGCCGACGGGAAGATCGACACTCTGCCGCGCCAGGATGGCCGCCACGTCGGCGGCGCTCAACCCGTAACGGATCAAGGCTTCCGCGGATAACTCGACTCGCAGTTGGTGGTCGGAGAAGCCGGCCACGGTCACCAATGACACTTCGGGCAGTACCTGCAGTTGGTCTTTGAGCTGTTCGCAGTATGTCTTCAGATCGGGCACGGGCATCGATCCAGAAACGACCAGTGTCACGACTGGGTCGGTTGTGCCAAGCTGCGAGAGAATCGGGTCTTCCACGTCGTCCGGGAGGTCGTCGATTGAATCGACTTCGCTCTGGATGTCTGCGAGGAACGTCGTAAAATCGCCTCGTTCATCCATCTCGGCCGTGATGGTTCCGAGCCCCTCACGTGCATCGGAGCGGAGTTCCTTGACGAACCGCACTCCCTCGATCACGTCTTCCACCCGCTGGCAGACAACCTCCTCGACCTCCTCGGCGGTGGCTCCAGGGTAGAGAACGCGGACCTGCACCTCGCTAGGCGTGATATCCGGAAATGTCTCGCGGCGAAGGCTTGAAGCACTCAGCAGGCCAATCGCGACTAGCGCGACCATCAGCAGGTTGGCGGCCGTCGGATGACGGGCGAAATAACCGATCATCGCACGTCGCCCTCGCCTGCCGCTTGGGCGCTCAACTGGTCGGCGATTATCGGGTCAAGTGTCGCTTCGACCAGCATCCCCTCCACCGCCGGTGTCGCCTCGGAGACGACCAACCGCTCGCCTGGCTCGAGTCCGGCGGAGATCACCGAGATGCTGCCTTGAGAAAAGTCAAGCGTCACAGGTCGCCGGACTAGATGGTTCTCGTTGTTCACCAAGAACACGGCGCCGCCCCGTACGCTTGTCCTTGGCACGACGATCTGGTTCGGCCGGGGTGCACCCCACAATTCAACTTCGCAGAACATGCCTGGCGAGAGAGGCGGGCGTTTGCCGGGAATCACGCCTTCATACGGCTTGTCGACAGCGATGACGATTTGCAGCGTTCGTGTCCGCAGGTCCAACTCTTCGCGGATCCGATCGAACCGTCCCTCCCACTCGACGACAAAATCGCCCGTACGCATCCGCACCGTAGCCTGGACGTCAAAAATGGACCGCATGGTCTCCATGGCATCATTGCGCAGGTCCACCGCCTCGTTGTGGGGAGCCAACAATCTGCGCACCTGATCGATCGGCATTTGCGCCTCGATCTCGGTCACAGCCGCACCATACGCGTCGAACAGTTTTTGGCCGGCGGTCAAGAACTGCCCCACCTCCAAGTTGACATCGCTCAGACGGCAATCGAACGGAGCCTTGAGAACTGTGCGATCCAGATCGATTTGCGCTTGTCCGAGACTGGCCTGTTTGGCGCGAAGATTCGCCGCCAGCGCCTGACGCTGGGCCGGAAGTACCGTCAGCTTGCTTTTCAGCGACTGAACGCTTTGTCGCTGTGTCAGTACGCTTCGCAGGCTCTCGTCGTACGTTGCCTCGGCGACAGCGTCTCTGGATCGCAAGTCCTTGACGCGCGCGAGGTCCCGTTGCGCCAACTGCAGAGCTTCGTCCTCAATCGTCAACGACTCCTGGTAGTTAGCTTCCTGCGCATCCAGTTCCGTCTGCTGGGCCTCGATCTGAGCAGTCTCTGCGTGAAGTCGCGCGATTTGCAATTCGTAATCCTCCGCGTCGATCCGGAGAACCACTTCGCCTTCGCGGATGATTGCGCCCGCTTTCAGCTCCGGATGCGTCTCGACGACGCGCCCTTTGACTTCGGCGACGGCGGACCAGACGTCGCCGGGGCGAGCCGTCCCATAGCCTAGCACGCGCGGAACAACGGAGACCTTCTGTACCTCGATCACCCGCAACGGCCTCGACGCCTCCGGCAGCGGACGCGTAGCCGGCGGTTGCCGCCTGGAAACAACGAGAGCCAATACGGCAATGCCGGCCACGATGGGCGGAAGAATGAGGGCCCTGCGGCCATATCGGAGTAGCGTGTCGCGTAGCGTCATGGTGCCAGCATACAAGAGATACACATCTGCGAAAACAAGGGGAATTGCTGTAATTCCATCTCTGCCTGAAACATGCTTTGGTTTCGAATACGCTGGAGGGTCTTTGTGGAAGGAATCATGACGAGGCCATATGCGCGGAGCGATCGAGGCGGCGACGCCTCACGCTCGCTTGTCCCACAGTTTAGACGCATGAATCAAGCGTTTCTTTCGTGATCGGCATCACTCGGGATGCCCGGCTCTTCCGGTCGTACGCACCAAGAGGACCCAATCCTGGTAGTCAGGTGTCTGGACCGTCATACTCGCGGGCCGTGTGCGAGGGCCGTCCTGCCACTCGCCGGTCCGCGGATTGAACCAGCGGGCGGACACGGTTCGTCCCGCCGAGGCGCGTAGGTCGATCGTTTTCTCTTTGCGGCCAAGGAAGTAGAAAATGTAGCAGTTGGGCGGAGCCGCCAGGCAGAAGCCCCCACTGCACAACCCGTCGCGTGGTTTCAATCGAGGCATGTCTTCAGCAACTTCGCTGCGAATGAAATCATAGGTGGGCTGGATCGCGCGGCACAGTTCGGGCGAGATGTAAGTAGACGGGTCCTTCCTGTCTGGGTACGGCAACTGGCCGACCAGCATCGACGCACCGCCCATGAGCGCGGCCCAGGCATGTTGTCGCGTGCCCGCGATGCCGTGGATGATCGCTTGATTGGGATACCTCAAGCGGTATTCTCTGACTTGGCGATAGATCTGCGGCGCGGTCGTGCGTTTGATTTGCCCTATGTATCGCCCCGGAACCTCCTGGCCGCCCTTTGGCGCGAAAAGCCGGCCGTCTTGTTCGTACCACCAGTAGCGAAGGTCGATCGTCGAGATCTTCGCTCGTCGTTGGCGGCCGGAAAGCAGGGCGTCGACCACATCCTTGCAGCCGCTCAGTCCAATGTGCACGTCCTTGTTGGATTGCTGTTCCCATTGAATGATCGTGTCGAGCCAGAACCGCATGAAGTCCACCGGGCCCGTGTACTCTTCGCTGCAAAGGAAGACGACATTGGTATAGTCGCCCAGTTCGTCGAGACACTTGCGGATGTACGCCTGGTGCAGCTCGCGCCGGACCGGTTCCGAGACGTCGTAGAAGGCGTTCGCCGCCGGAGTGCCATCGGGCAGTCCGGTTTGCTGGATGCAATTGGCCGGTCGCCATGGGAAATCGACGTAGTGGGCGTTGGTCTCCAATAAGGCGTGCTGCATGTAGAAGTTGAACAGCAGCACCGTTCCTTTCCTGTCGCACAATTCGGCGAATTGCTTCAGTCGCTCGAAGTACCAGTCGTTGTACTTCGTCAAATCGTATTTCGACAGACCATCCCAAGCCGTCCCTTGACGGGAGCGCGCCCACGGTTGTTCGAGAAAAGGAGAAACGACGTTCGCATCTTCGCGGCGCTCCGTGTCATGCCGGTCCCGTCGCCGGTCGTACCACAGCCCAAAGTTGTGCTCGAAGGCCGGATAGCCGTACCGCAGCATGGCGTCGGTCAGCTTATCGAGATCTTCAGTCCGATTCGGCCCGACTTGGCTCGGAGCGTTTCGCGTGATGTTCGGCCGCTGGCCAGCTCGCCACCAACCGTTGTGCTGGGCGTAACCCCAAACAACCTTCCCGTTGTGGACATACCAGCCGTTTTGGACCCTCAATCCCGCCGGCCCTTCTGCAGCAAACGACACGAGTGGAGAAAACAGGAGCAGGCCAACAGCCGGCAGGAACCAAGTGCGTCGTCGCATCATCACGTTGTATCTCTCCGTGATTTCCCGCTCCGGCTCTTCAGTATCAGTTCGGAATGAAGTACGCATGGGTAACTGTCGCTGATTGTCCTCTTTCGCTCCGTGGTTGTGAGAAAATCAGCCGCTGGGCGCTAAGCCCACGGTTCCGACCAAAACCGGACGCTAGCGCGTTCCGGCTGATTTCGTTCCGCTTTTTTTCCCACGGACAGAACCGATGTGTGCGTCATCGACCGGCGTGGAAGTTGCCGATTGCCTCGGAAGTCCGCAGGTAGCGACGATATAGCCGCAGCTTCCTGACCGCGGGCGCCACGTGCACCTCTGCCGAGCCTGTCACGTCGCCCAGTTTCCCTTCGTAGCGATCCCAGCCGTACTGCTGTGCCGGACCGCCGTCGCAAAGTCGGCCGTCCACGACAAACGTGATGATCTTCGGGCCGGCGTCGACAATCGCTGCAACGTGGTGTTCCTTTCCGGCCGTGATAAGTCCGGCATCGCACTTCCAAGCCGCCTTGGTCCGGCCGTCGAAGAGCTCGATCCCAACGGCGCCGTTCTCGGCCGTCGACAGAACGATTCCCCGGCCCTCGGCGTCGCGGGTGTCGACCAACGGCTCTCCGGTCGAGTCCTTGTCGAGCGTTATCCACAGATCGAGTGAAAGACCTCCGGAACGGCCGAGATCGATTGTGCCCCCGAGCTTCGTCTTGCCCGAAGTGAATTCACCCAGCAATCCTCCTTGGGCAACCGTCTTGACCGATCCCTGGTTCCAGAGTCCTTCCAGCAGCGACTTGTCGAGCTCATGAACGCGGGCGACGGATTTTTGGGTTTCGGTGACCCAATAGCGACCGTCCTGTTCGATCAGGTCCGGGTAACTCATCCGCATGGTCGGCTCGGGATCGTAGAGGATGATTTCCGGCTGCGACCAGTGCATCCGTCCGTCGCGAACCTCGCCGCCCGAAAGCCAAACCGGATTCCGGTCGGCGAAGGTCAGGCCGCTGTGATTGTGGAACCAGAACAGGTACTTTCCGTTTTGGCATCGCCACAGCTTGGGACACGCCCGATTGTTCTTGATCCTCCGCCCGCCGGGCGTATAGGTCATCTGCTCCGGCGTGGTCCACGTGTGGCCGCGGTCGTTGCTGTACGAGTGGCAGGGATAGCCGGTTTTCGTGCGGTAGACCAGGTACAAGCGGTCATCGTCGATCGGCACCTGGTTGTGTTCTTCCTGAATGGAGCCAAACTCGTCCTTGCGGATCCCGTGCTCGCCGTCGGGCAAGAGCTCCCAGCGGATCTTCTCCACGTCCGGCTCCGTCAACAGATTGTCGCTCCTGTAAAGCCAGCCTTCGCCGTTGTCCAGCATGTAGCGGCCCAGCTTGGTGAAGGCAAACAGCACGCTGCCCCCGGTGACTTTCGGCTTGTCGATACCCCAGAAAATCTGCACCTTCCCCTGCCAGTTGTTCGCCCGATCGCAGGCCGTCACGCGCATCGGTAGCCGGTATCGTTGCTGGGACCAAGTGCGGCCATGGTCATCGGAGTACCTGTAGCAGTACCAGCCGATCACGTCGGCCCGGATTTTCTTCGTGCCGCCGGGGAGCCGGTCGACCCGATCGCCGTTGTAGTCGTAGAAGGCGTACACCCGACCGCTAGCGACGAGGAGCGGGACGACCCACGAGGCTTCCGGTCCGTCGGCCGGCTCGATATCCACTAACGGCGACCAGGTCTTGCCCCGGTCTGTGCTGATCGTGGAAACCACGTGTTGTCCGCCCTGTCCTTCGTGCCCCGACCCGGTGGTCAACGTGCAAAGCCAGTTGCCGTCCTGGGTGATCACAACGTAGGGCTGATCGCAATAGCTTTCGTCGGGAATCATCCGGC
>CAZUAH010000348.1:0-14399 GCA_964617665.1 uncultured Pirellulaceae bacterium | reverse complement strand
AAAAGGTGTATCATGAACGACGGTCCCCAGAGCGTGGGATTTCGGGCGTCCGCCGGAATGAAGACGACACTTGGCGAACTGGGCAGTTGAGAATCGAGTCACGGCGTGGACGGTACGCTTTTTGCTTCCGAAAACATCGCAATCACCCTACAGTTGCATTGAAATCGAGTACGATGGCCCTCCGAGGCCGTCGTTTCAAGGGTGATTGCGACGTTCCGTCACGTTGTCCAGCTTTCACGAAGAGTGAATTGTGCGATCACTCCGAACACTTCATCGCGGCACAGCGTTCGACGGCCTCGGAGGGCCATCGTACCAGTAATTTCTGCAACGCTGGGGATCAGTCGATTTGGATGCCCCGAACACCTTTAGATTTCACTTGACCCAACACCTGGTTTGGTGGATATTGAAAAAGTAGAAATGCTCGGCGCGTTTGTGGCGCGTCGCGACCAGACTTGTCGACATCATGTCGGCCGAAAACCCGTTGGCTGCTCCAGATGAATCAGTCGATCAGTCAGAGCGATCTGCCGAAGGTCATTTCCTCGACGATTCAGGAACTCTCGGACATCGCTACGTCACATCCGATCGGCAGCATTGAACAGCAGATCCTCGACGCAGAGGCGGCGGCGCTTCGTGCGATGCTTGACACAGTCGGAACGCGCCCCACGGGAGATCCGCCGCAACATCAATCAGTGCGCGTGGCCATTTCGTCCCGTGAACATCTTGACGTTCCGACCGATGTCATTGAGCGTGTAGGCAACATTTATCGAGCGTTTGGTTGGCGCAGTTCGAATCCTTGTCCGCATTGTGGCGCACCGCTGCGTAGCGAACGAGCCAAACAGTGCTTCGAATGTGGCGCTGACTGGCATGGTCAGCCAACATAGAACATCCGCAAAGTCGCTGCGCGATCGCCTTCGTTCTTTCACACCGGACGGTCGCGTAATAGAATAGTCTCGTAGTTCAACGTCGCTCGCTTCGTTCACGGCGGCGACGGATGTTCTTCCCATTAGCCTACGGCTACACCTTCGCTCTTGATTCTCGCGGCGTCCTGTTAGAGAATCTGTTCTCCCACAACACCGCTCCCTTCGTGCAGGGCGGTAGCAGAAGAACTAACCATTGGGCGCTCTACCCGCCGTCTTCTTGGTCTGTACTCGATTCCGCGTATCGTTTACGATCCTGCGCCCCTTGTCGCAGCGTCACAGAGCATTCCACGCTTTGGAGAGGTATCCATGATGTCTCTACGGTACTCGTTACTCTGCCTGCTCATTCTCTCCCCGGTGTGTATTGCACACGCAAGATCGCCGCGCTTCACCACAGAAGTCTCGCGGCGCTACGACTCCAAGGCGCTCGCTCAATGGAACCTTCGAATCCGGCCGAGGCTGTCTGTTCCCGATGACGAACGGTTCCCAGAATTGTCTGCGGTCAGTGCAGGTGCCGCCGCTCATCTAGGTGACCAAGGAAAGGTGATCGGAAGGTGCGTCGCAAAGGAACTGCCCCGAAGAGACATCATCGGCTTCTTGATAAGCAAGAACGTCGTACGGACGAATATTCATGCTGGCTCGACTGTATCCCTCCAAGAGGAAGGGGAAGATCGAACCGGCTATTGGGCACGGCTGACAGCGACTCAGGTATTTTATACGAACCGAAAGAATGTTCATTCATTCGACTTCGCAATTCATGTATCGCCGACTGGTACAATCAGGTTGATGAATGTTAACCAAGTTGGAAACGACGACGACACCGACTAGCGCATAAGCGCCCAACAACGCAGGCCCGCAGAGATTCGCCATCCTTGGCGAATCCGCCGTTGTCTGTGAAAGTCTGGGAAGTAACAATGCTTCTTGAGCATGTCTGAGAGACTTGACGGATGGTCCGTCGGCGTGGGGCGTGCGAATCCCTTGGGCGGGCAAGATGGAGTCGCTTGGCGAAGGGAGATTCAGATTCAGCATTTTGAGAATGCTGGCGGCAATTGGACTGGCGGCCATCGCATTGTTGTTCCTGCAACGAGCAGTCGCCGGGAGTTCGCCGGAACCGTCCTCGCAGCCGGCTCTTCCGGTGATTCTGCCATTGGTGTGTTGTACTGCCTTCGCATTCGCTGCAGTCGGAATGTTGCTCAAAGGCGTTGGTGGTGCCGCTTCTGGCCTGCTGATCGGCATCGTTCTCGGTCTTCCTTTCCTGCTGCTTTTTCAACTCCTTGATCTCCGCTTCCCTGGCCCATAGGGTGGGCTGGGAAACGGTCAGTTTACTTGCGACCGGAGATGTGTCATAACACAGTGATGCATTGTGACTGTCGTCCGGTCCGGTCCGTGTAATGAACGCCATCCCTGCCGCTGGGCAAACGGTGGTAGAATGGAGGGCAGCGTATGCCTACGATCCTTAGGACTGGCCCCTACCGGTTCTATTTCTATAGCCATGAACCGAATGAACCAGCGCATGTGCATGTGGACCGCGACAGGGATTCGGCGAAGTTTTGGCTCGATCCATTGGGGCTGGCTCGGAATCTGGGGTTCAGCGGTCACGAACTCCGTACAATTGAACGAATCATTCGCGGAAACCAGCAAGAACTAGTGGAGGCTTGGAATGACCGTTTCGGAAATCAGGCCGGGTGAACAGGTTAAAGACGTTCATTTTGGCGAGGATACGTTCAGCGTCGATTTGATTGATGGCCGAACCATTACCGTACCGTATGCGTGGTACCCACGGCTCTTACATGCGACTCCCGATCAACGTTCCAACTGGGAAACGTGCGGTGGCGGATACGGAATCCACTGGCCCGATGTGGACGAAGATCTAAGTACAGAAGGGCTCCTGCGTGGTGCACCGGCTCCTCCCGAGCCGAACAAGATCGTTGTCCGCCCAACATAGAACATCCGCAAGATCGCTTCGCGATCGCCTTCCTTTTTTCGGAACGTGGGCTCGCGCAATAGAATCATCACGTAACTCAACGTCGTCCGCTTCGTTCACGGCGGCGACGGATGTTCTTCCCGTTGGGCGATCGTTTCACATTTTGGAGGATGCGGATGTTGACGAGTCTACGAGAACAATTTCGTGCGGCCGTTGTCCTCGCCTTTGGCGGCCCGGCCTTTTTTTCCGCTGTGCACGCTCAGGGAGCCTTGCCGGCTGCAGATGGCCCGGCGGTCCGAGTTGCGCCCAGCAAGGAGAACGTGGTCGCTGGTGAGCTCATTGGCGAGTGGATTGCCGACAAGGACCTCTCGGCGAGACTGGGTGGACGTAGCGACCATGCTGGGCATGGGCCGATCGTGTTCCACACGAACAGACAGGCCGAGCAACGGATTGTCGCTTTCTTGACCAAAATCCTTGCGAAAGTAGCAGCGACCGAGCCGGACCAGGAAACACGTGAATTCCTGGAAGCCGCCCAACGAGTATATCTTGCCGGCGAGGTCGAGTTTCGTGGGAAGAAGCAGGATTTCGCGTTGATCTCGGTATACGGAACACCTCGCTTGGTGTTCTATGATCGCAACGAAGACCTAGAGAGTGAAAATGTGATGCTGGCGAGGGACAAAGAGGGCGACAACGATTTGCTCTTCCTGGGTGGTGACTTCAACAATCAGTCATTCGGAGCATTCACGCGGGTCTCCGCACGGGCGAGCGACTCAGGCCAATAGACGCTTCCGCAGCGCAGGGCATGCCAACCGGCTGGCAGATATAGAGAGAATCCGATCTATGTGTCGTTACGCTGAGGGCGAATACGGACCGTACAAGGATCATTATGCATGCTTCGATTGCCGGAAAGCATTCAAGCAGACTTCGTTCTGGGAACTCCCTGAAGACATACGACCAGCCGAGCCGTCGGATCGCGTCTGCCCATGTCCAGAATGTGGCCAACCGATGCATGACATGGGGCTTGATTTCAGAACTCCAAGACAAACCGACGTGAAACAGTGGAAGAAGGTCCGCTTACTGTTCGAGAATGGATTCACGTATCACTCATGCGGCTGCTGTGGCCCCGGCTATCGCCCCAACACGGTCAAAGAAGCGGAAGTCTTCATCCACGAATCCACGCCGCTATCAGAGGCTCAAAAACTGCTCAAGCAGTACGGCAAACGACGCCATTCAAGCAACAGCGACTAGTGCGTGTCGCACTCGCATCCGCCAGTCGCAGTGGCGTGAGTCCGGATGAGAGCCGACGAATTGGCGCAATAACGATCGGATACTCGCTCCAGCTATCCATCAGCACGGCACGGCGGAAAGTGTAGTCACCTTGCGATTCCCATCCAGCCGTCGGTGTGGCAAAATAGGGCGTCGCTTCCGTCGGGGGACGGCGGGGGATTCGGCCAATTGACAGAATCCGGCTGCCTGATCAACTGATACGTCAGGCTGAAGACAAATGAGCAAGATACCGATTCTCCCAAGTTGCCTTGGCCTCCTTGCTATCAGTTCGTTTTGGGCTCATCCGACATGTTTTGCGGAACCTCCTACCGAAACAGCCGAGACAACTGCGGATCGGACGGTTGCAGTCTCCAGCCGTAAACACATCGAGGCTCTCATATTGCGGTTCCGATCACCGAATCGCGATCCCAACCCCAAATGGGAATCTGGCCCGGTGTCTTACCCGGATGACTATGATTTCCAGGCACAGCGTAGTGTGGAAGACGCGCGGCGGAAGCTGATCGCCCTTGGCAAGGACGCGTTCCCCTTTCTCATAGAGCACATCAACGACAAGGAGTACTCATTGTCGTTCTCCACATCCATTCTGCGGGGGTTTTCCGTTGGCGAAGTGTGCTTCATGACTATCGAGGGACAGGTCGACTTGGCGGGGGTGGCATACAAGGGCCGAGATGGCAGTGACGGGAAATCTCACGTTCATCGCAGATACTTTTCGCAATACTGCGCTGGTAAATGGTTTACGCAGGCGGGAATGCAGAAGTGGTGGGAAACACATCAGCAATTGTCCCTTCGCGAGATGCAGATCGAAGCGTTGCGTTGGGCGATCCAACGTGAGCAGAACATCGGATTTCCCGGTGAAAACGACCGGAAGCACTATCTGGCTCCGCTGCAGGAGAGACTGCGTAAGCTAGAAGCAGACTAGGCTAACTAGATTCGGGATAGCTTCTGGCCACACAAGTGTCCAGTAATGAGTATCCGGATGGCCTCATCGGGATCGCCTTCGCTCTTCATTGAACGTGCATCCCGTTGATACAATCAACGGTTGCGCCCCGTCGTCCGACGGGGGTAGAGTTCAATTTTGGGACGTCACGCTTGAAGAGAAGGCGGCAGAGTAAGAAGACGGATCGAGACCAATGGAAGTACTGTCTGAGACCCAGTCGTACGTGAGTGTGTATGCTGCGTGGCATCAGGAGCTGACGTTTGACGAGCCGTACCCTGTGACCGTTGTGATCGAGAACCTTGGCACGGACCCCGTCTATGCCTTCTATCTCGATGAACGCGACTTTGAAGCCATGATCGAGCATGGAAGCGTCGATGATGCCGTCATGGCTCGTATCCAGAATCAACTCCTTTGCGAAGACGAGCGTGGCGTGGCGGAGGTCGAGGCGCGGTTTCTGCAAGGCAAGCACTTCATCTGCGTCGAGTTGGACGTTGAGTCGGCGCCAGACGCGAAGCGAACGGAATTCAAGTTGAGCCTTCACGAGAAGTGATCCGGCTAACTCGGCATGCGCAGCGGGTTCCCCGGTACGGCCGTGTGTGGCAACCATCACTGGCAAGTCCAACAGCCGTCATCCTGAGCGCAGCGAAGGATCTCATAACTGAGCACTGGAGATTCTTCGCTGCGCTCAGAATGACACATAGCCCTCGGTTGCCAGAAGAATTGGCCATACACGTACGGCCATCGCCGTTGTGCAGGCCGCGGTGGCGTCGATAGAATGGAGAGTTGTGGACTGTTCGTCTGCGCCCACTTGGGGCGGCGTCGACGGCGTTTCCGGTTCGCGGCTTTTGTTTGCAGAGTTGCAGAGGATTCAATGCGTACCCGATCCAAGCTTGTGATAGCGGCGCTCGTGTCAGGCGTGTTGGCCGCGATCGTGATCTTCATTGTGGTGCCTGTCGTATCGATCTTCGTGCCGGACTATCGAGACATCAAGCCGGTGATTGCCGACGCGGACAGAATCCTCGTCCGAGAAGTGAAACTCGAACGCGATGTGGGTATTGTGGGAGGCAAGGTTCTTTTCGAGGTGCGCAAACCGGAGGAAGTGCAGAAAGTCCTTAACATGATGTCGTTCAGGACCGAAGGCTGGCGAGATCCCTGCCGATGCACTGGTTATCCACTCCTCGAGTGGCGGAAGGGGGATGTGCGTCTGGCAAACACGACGTACAAGCACTCGGCCCGTATGCATTGGGTCGGTGTGGGCGATTGCGACTTGGACTGGGATTGCGGCGACCGACTCGGGGAGTGGTTGAAGGCTAATGGCGTTGCCCCGGAGAACGACCCGCGCCAAAGAAGCGTTGGGGATGCGGAAGATTCATCATCAACGGATGGACACACGTCAGAGTCGCCATCACAGTAGGTGTGGAACACGCTTTCGTCGAATTCCGGTGGCCGTGCGAGTTCCTTCCTAAACGTAAGGATCCAACGCTCTCCCACTTGTGACCGGCCGCCTCGATTGCTTCAATAGCGTCTCGATCGCCCTGAGCACCTACCGTCATTCCCCATTGATCTCTTGGAGTCCACGATGATCGCCACTCGCTCTGCCGCTTTGTGTGTATTCCTAGCCTCCCTGAGCGTCGTCATTCATCCGCCCATTCTTGCCCTCGCGGCTGACGATTTACCGAACCCTTACCCACGCGAACAACTGGTGGGCGAGCAATTGCACAGGTGGGACTTCGACGATGGTACCGAAGGCTGGAGGGCGCTGCATGATTGTTCGATTTTGGCGAACGATGGCGTTTTGAAGATCCGGTCAACCGGCGGCGATCCGTATCTCATCTCCAGCGTTCGCGTTCCTGGCACCGAATTCGTCGTGCGAATCCGCATGAAGGTGGATTCGGATGGATCGGGTGAGTTCTTTTGGACCAGTACGAAACATCCAGGTACGGGCGCGGAGAGACGAGTCGGTTTCAAGATCATCCATGACGGAAAGTGGCACGAATACCAGACTCCGATGCGGATCGAAGGCGACTTGACGGGGCTGCGACTCGACCCGGGCACCGCGCCCGGCGACATCGAGGTCGACTGGATCGCCATTCATCCTGGCGGATTCCATCCGTTGGAAATCACCGGCGTGAGGCAGACGGACACCGCGCTGAGCGTACTAATTCGCAATCACAGCGAACAGGCCATCAAGGCAGTGGTGAACGGCTCGCCCCAGACGATTGCCGCAGGTGACACGAACGTCGATGTGCCGCTCAAAGGCAACGGTGCGTTGGAGGCCGTCCAAGTAGACGTTCGGTCGCACGGTCTGCCAGATATTGCCCGTACGGTTTGGGCGCATCGGCCTACCACGCCGATCAACTGCGTTGTGCGTAACGTATCCGGCTTGACCGTCGAGGCCGCACGCGATGGTTCGGTGGTTCGTATCCGGAGGAAGGATACAACGGTCGCCACGCTCGCACCCTTGGTGCACATGGAGCATCGTCTCCCAAGCCTTTCGCTAGAAAACGACCAATGGCCGCTGAAGTTCACTGGAGACGGCATGACGGTCGTTTTGGACGCGAATGCGGACGGACTATTGCAGATTGCTATCGACAGCAAACGGCCCGTCGAGGGACCTGTGTTGCGCGCAATGGGACCACTCGAACAAGGTCTGTTTGCAGGGCTGGAGTATCTGGGCAAAGGCGAGCATTCCAGCTCTAGGCTGGATATCGAAACGGCTGAACATCTGCGATTCGCGCCAGACCCGATGAAAGTGACGATACCGTTGATGGCAGTCGTGACCGACCGAGCGTCGGTGGCCATGTCCTGGGACGATATGACGTTGCGGCCCGTGTTTGCGGTGCCGGATTTCCTGGACGGTGCGGCGGGGCATCGGATGGCATTGAAAGGCAGTCGAATCCGGGCCATCGTGCGTGTCGGCCCCGGTTGGGACGAGGGTGGCCGGATGGAAGAGGCGATCCTTTGGGCCGTCGAGCGTCGCGGCCTGCCGCCCCTCCCGAAACCGCCTCGATCGTTCGACGAGCAAATGGCGCTTTCGCTCACGGCATACAAAGGCATGGTGCATGACCCCGTGAACGGCGGTTGGTTTCACGCTGTCGTCCCAGGCAGCCGTCGCATGCCCAACAACGGCGCCTATCTTGCGGATTGCGCGTCAGCCATCTGGCGAATCACCGGGAAGATGCCCGACGTGCCGTCGCTTCAATTGGGCGGAGCCCACATCAGAAACCCGGCCAGTTACTTCGTAAAAGGGCGCGCCGCAGAGTGGCTCAGAATCACGGACCGGCGCGCAGAGCAGTTAAGACGTGCACAGCAGCCGGACGGTTCGTATCGCTACGTCGGCAAGTACCTCCGCGGGCATTTTGAGACTACGGCCAGCGGCATTTGTGCTCGGCCGGCGTACCAGTTGCTCGAACACGCCTACTACACGGGCAACGAACAGTCCCTGAATGCGGCCTTGAAGACGCTGGCTTTCATGAAGCGATTTCGGACGCCGCGTGGGGCTCAAACATGGGAAGTCGCACTGCACACACCCGACATACTCGCGTCTGCGCATTTGGTCTGGGCATACGTACGGGCATATGAGATCACGGGGAATCGCGAGCATTTGAACGAAGCTCGTCGATGGGCGATCACAGGCCTACCATTTGTGTACCAGTGGTCCAACCGGCCGGTCATGATGTACGCCACCACTCCCGTCTACGGTGCGACTCACTGTCGCGCGCCCAATTGGATCGGCCTTCCGGTACAGTGGTGCGGCACGGTCTACGCATACGCATTGTTGTTGCTGGCTGACTATGACCAAACGCTTGATTGGCGCAAAGTCGCCGACGGCATCACAATCAGCGGCGAACAACAGCAATACCCCGACGGCCCATCCATCGGCTGCCTGCCCGACGTGTTTGCATTGCCGGCCCAGCAGCGTCGGCCGGCCGACATCAACCCAGGTGCGCTGGTCAGTCTTCGATTGCGGCTATCAGGCAAGCTCGATTCGTTAGACATGGCCACTGATGACAAACATCGAGTTGTCGCGCCATTCCCGGTCGAGATCGAAGGCGGCAAGGCGGTCATTCAGGGCCAAGCTGGCGAAGAGTACCAAGTCCTGATCGACGGATCGCGCGTCGTGGACGTCGTATCGCAGGGAGAGGATGTGATTGCCTTGGAGGAATAGCGTCCGGTAATCGAAACCCCCGTCGCGTGTTCATGGGGCAAGATCATCTCTGTTCCAGCACCCACTGTACTGCACGGCGGCTGAGTTCGGCAGCGTTGCGGAGATTGAGTTTTGCTTTGATCTTTTCGCGATGCGTTTCGATCGTCTTGGGGCTCAACCCGAGCTTGCGGGCGATCTGTTGGGTGGTCGTGCCCTGCCCGATCATTTCGAACACTTCCAGCTCCCGATCCGTCAGGCCGTTAATTGGATCCTGCTGGACCGACTCGCCTCGTCCGAGGCGAGCTAGGACGTGGTTCGTCATGCGCGGGCTCAGGTAGATTTCGCCGCGGAGAACGTGACGGATCGCGTCGACGACCTTCTCCACCGATTCCTGCTTGTTGATGTAGCCCATGGCACCGGCGCGAAGGACACGTTCGGCGAAGACCATTTCGTCGAACATGGACCAAACAAGCATCTTCGTTTCTCGATGGTTTTCTCTGAGCCGCGTAATCAACTCCATTCCGTGACTGTCTTTTAGCGAAATGTCCACCACTACAAGATCAGGTCGCAAGGAATCCGCTTCTCGCAACGCATCGGTCACGCTATCGGCGTCGCCACATACCTCGATGTCGGATTCGTGGGCGATCAACTGCGCCAAACCTTGCCGGACAATCGGATGATCATCCACGATTAGGATACGCCTTTTTCCGTTTCGTGATTGTCTTGTTGCTTGTGTGGTCATCATAACTGCTCGAGTGGAAGAGTGCAGACGACCAAAGTGCCCCTGCCCTCGGCTGATTCAATCGCTAAACCCGCATGGACAACGCCGGCGCGATGTCGCATTATCCGAAGCCCCATGCCGCAAGAGTGTTCCAAATCGCCGGCAATTCCTTTGCCGTCGTCGCGAATCCAGAGCCTCAGCCGACCATCGACACACCCCAACCCAAGCGTGATCTGTTTCGCTTCACTGTGGCGCACCGCGTTTCTGACCGCTTCCTGGGCGATGTGATACAATTGGGTCGCTGTGTGATTGTCATCGACGGGGATAGCCCGCTTGCACTCGAATCTGCATGGCATGTCGGTAAGTTGTTCAGTCCCCACGGCCAAGTCGGTCAGCGCCGCCATCAATCCGCCGGAGTCCACCTCGACCGGACGAATACCTTTCAATACTGCTCGCACACAGTCTTGGGCTCCTATCATGGCGGCGACTAGATCGCCCGCAGTGCCGGCCTCGGGAAGTCCTTTCGCTTCCAACTCTCTCTGCAAGCCTTTCGCCATCAAACCCAAGCCAAGGAGTTGCTGGCCAAGGTCGTCATGCAGTTGCCGGCCGATCTGCTGTTGTTGCGCGACGATGGATTCGGATAGTTGCTTTTCCAAGTTTTTTCGCGTGGCAATGTCGCGAGTTACCCCTTCCACACCAACAATCTGTTGGTCTTCGTCACGCAGGAACGTCGCGGCGATTTCACACCAACGGCGTTCTTCGTGCTTGGTGATGTGCTCCAATTCCAAGATGCGCTTTCGCAGCGGATCTCCACTGCCCGCCGTTTCGATCATCAACTCTTCGGCAAAGGCATCTTTCAGACTCAGAAACGATGTGGCCGAAAGTAGACTCAACGGATGAAGCCTAATTGCTTCTTCGACCGAGTAGCCGAGGATCCGTTGAACTGATGGACTGATGAAGGTGAATCGCCACCGGTTCAGCAGTTCCTCCACGTCCAACGGCCTGGAGTTCCTGGCTGCATCAGCAAGTAACTCGGCGATATCGGCGATCTCTACCGTCCAGACAATGTCGGTCACGTTCTCGGCGATCAGGCGGAACTGCTCTTCGTTGGCCCGAAGTGCGTCTTCGGCTTGCCGACGGTCAGCTATCTCTTTCTCCAGAGAGGCGTTGGCGTCGACCAATTGTCTGGTTCGCTGTTCGACGCGCTGTTCCAGTGCCTCATGTGTCTCGCGCAAGGCCTTCTCGGCGCGCTTCTGCTCGATGATGTCCCGGTCGATGCCTACCATGCCACAGGGGCGACCTTGTTCGTCTGTCACCAAGGAAATGATCGTATCTGACCAGAACGACGTACCGTCTTTTTTCCGTTGAACGTACTGCCCGCGCCAGGAGCCCGTTTCGCAAACCTGCCGCATTCGCTCGACTTCTTCTTCCTCCTGCGGTGGCTCGACGATGAATGTGATCAATTCGTCCATGACGTCAGCGGCAGCATACCCGTACAGACGTTCCGCCCCTTTGCCCCAGTAAACCACGTACCCGTCCAAATCGGTGGCGATAACCGACTCGCGAACGCTATCAAGCAATTGCGCCTGAAAGCGAACCCGGCGCTCGCTCGCCTCCAGGGCTTCTTCGATCCGCTGGTCAGCAGCCGATCCAATCTCGGACTCGGCGGTATGGCACTGCGCACCATGAAATCCTTCAACCAATTGGCTGTCAGAACCAATGTGATTACTCATCCCAGGTCCAATGGGTGGATTGACAAGTTAAAAAATAGATACATCGGGTGGTTCGCACGGCGTTGGGTTTTGATGAGTGCTAATACCAAGCGGTATTCGATCGCCCATTTCCGAACCCCGGCACCATCTGTTGGTGAGGATCGCGCACCACATACTCTTCCGGGATAAACCGCAAATCTCGGCCCGAGACAATCAGAATGGCGGACGAAACAGCTAATACGGACCAAGGGGTGGAGGGAATTCCTACTATTGATAGAGAAATACATGGGCTATTGGGCCAGAATCTGACTAAGAATCTATGGGGACCATCTCGATTTCCCCGCGTATATTCGTTGCGATAATGCATATCAGTGACCGGCTGCGTGGCGATCGCAGCTAGGCGGGGTCGCGCGAATCCAGAAGACGGTCGAGACGGACAGCACCGTTTCCGCCGATTTAGGCAATTTGCGGAGAACTCCGATAGATGTCTATTCGGCGTTTTTCGCGTTTGGCAGACCATGCGAGTTGAGACACCATGATGGATCCGAACGGACTCCCCCACTGCAGCGCCGCACAGCATCACAAAGAAAGCCTGGAACCTCACCGGGCCGAGGAGGTGTTCCGTGGGCTATTGGATGTCGCCCCCGATGCGATGTTGGTCGTCAACCAGCAGGGCGAAATCACGCTTGCGAATGCGATGGCGGAGGAGGTCTTTGGGTACTCACGTGAGGACCTGATCGGAGAGCCCATCGAGGTTCTTATTCCCGAGCGATTCCACCATAACCATCGAGGACACCGCACCGGGTACGGCTCGAATCCGCATGTCCGTCCCATGGCGTCCGGTTTAAACCTCCTCGCCTGCCGAAAAGACGGGAGCGAATTTCCGGTTGAGATCAGTTTGAGTCCGATGCGCACGCGCGTTGGGCCTCTGATCTTCTGCTCGGTTCGCGATGTTACCGAACGCAGGAACGCCGAACGAAAGCTTGAAACTAGCCTTCGCATTCAGGAAGCGATCAGTTCCCTGCTGCACATATCTCTGGAATCCAGCTCGCTCGAAGAGGTGTTCGAGCGTACGTTAAAGCTGCTTTTCTCCATTCCTTGGCTTGCCCTCGAGGCCAAGGGCGCCGTCTTCATCAGAGAGGAAGGGGCGTTCTCGTTGACCATGACGGCCCAAGTTGGGATGCCGGACGAACTGGTGCAGAGTTGTTCCCAGGTGACCTTCGGGAAATGCCTTTGCGGAAAGGCAGCGGAGAGTCGACAGATTCTATTCGCCAGTTGCGTCGACGAACGTCACGATGTACAGCATCTCGGTATGACGTCTCACGGTCATTACTGCGTACCGATACTATCGGGGGAGCTGGTGCTTGGCGTGATCAACTTGTACTTGAAGGATGGCCACGTGAGGCAGTCGGAAGACGAGGGGTTCTTGTCTTCCGTAGCCGATATCCTGGCGGGCACAATTCAACGTATGCGCTCCGAGGAGACGTTGTTGGAACACGAGGCCCAATTGCTGGCCGCCGAGGAGATTCAGCAACGCTTGTTGCCTGGTGAAGCGCCGGCGTTGCCTGGCTTCGATATCGCGGGCGAGGTCTATCCCGCTGAGCATGCCGCAGGTGACCTGTATGACTATCTTCCTATGGAAGACGGGTGCCTGGGCATCATCGTGGGCGACGTGAGCGGGCATGGTTTTAGTTCCGCGTTGGTAACGGCATCCACTCACTCCTACCTTCACTCGCTGTCTGATTTAGGCATGGGAATCGATGAGACTATGACGCGAGTGAATTCCGCCCTGATGCGCGACACGAAAGACGACGTGTTCATTACCGCGACATTTGTTCAACTAGACATCCAGTCGCGTACGCTTAGTTATGTGAACGCAGGCCATCCGCACGGCTACGTGTTGAATAAATCGGGCGATGTGAAAGGGCTTCTCGAAAGCGCGACGGTTCCGCTTGCAATCCTCGATGACGCCGAGTTCCCTGTCGGCGGCCCCATTTCCATTGAGCCCGGCGATCTAGCTTTTCTGCTGACTGACGGCGTATTGGAGGCGCGATCTGCAGACGGAGAGTTCTTCGGTACCGAACGCACGCTTCAAATCGTCAGCGACAACCGCGACAAGACGGCCAAGGAGATCATCGAAACGCTACATCAAGCCGTACTGGACTTCTCCGGCCGAGAGAAGATGGACGACGACGTAACCGTGGTCGTCATCAAAGTGGTTGATTGATGTCACATCTGTACGCTACTGACGCGAGTATAGCACCTTGCCGCCAACGATCGTGTAGACGACCTTGGTGTCCAGAATCTCTTCGTCCGCGCAGGTCAAAATATCGTTGGAAAGAACGACAACGTCAGCCAGTTTGCCGGGCGATAGAGCGCCTTTGAGGTCCTCCTCGAATGCGGCGTACGCAGCGTTGATGGTGTAGGAACGTAGCGCTTCGTCTCGCGTCATTCGTTGTTCCGGGAAGAACGTCTCTCCCGATCGCAGTTTGCGAGTCACACTGGCGTAGAAACACGCAATCGGGTCGACGTTCTCAACGGGAACATCCGTTCCGTTGGCGATCGTTGCGCCCGCTTCGATAAGGCTTCGCCAAACGTAGGCGCCCTCGGCCGCGCGTTGTTGCCCGAGTCGTTTGACCACGTACGGAGCGTCCGAGGTGGCGTGCACGCCCTGCATCGATGCGATTACGCCCAACTTGGCGAATCGAGGTATGTCATCGGGATGAAGGTGTTGAGCATGCTCGATTCGCCACC
>CAZUAH010000347.1:0-14447 GCA_964617665.1 uncultured Pirellulaceae bacterium | reverse complement strand
GTCGACTGTGACTGTGGCGCAAGAATCTCGGTGTCAGCTGCGATGGCTGGCTCACAGACCGACTGTCGTTGCGGTCGGACCGTTGCTGTTCCCAGGCTCAGCCAACTGCGGCGCAGCTCGGGGGATGCCCCTTATGCGACCAATGCGCTTGATGCGATTCACCTTGCATACGGCCAAGGTGCGTTGCCCGGCAATGCGTGCGTGGAGTGCGGCCAGGCGACTAACGATCAGATCCATTGCCATGTGATTTGCGAACGTTCGTTTCGCAAACGGTCGGTCGTTAGTGATGCGGAGGAAGAAAACCTCGCGGCCTATCTGACCGGAGTGATTCTCCCGTTCGTCGGTCTCTTTAGGGCGGTACGTTTCGGATTGCGTACGCGCGTGGAGGTCGAGAAACTCGGCAGGGACACGAGTATCGAGATCGCCTTCTGCCTGTGTAGCTATTGCAAGGCGTCCGTCGGCAGGCTCAGCCGCCGTGCACTGCGCGGTCTGGCGTCCCGTGTCCCGGAGTACCAGCAGTTGTTCGCGGAGTACCCACGTGCTCGGGTGAAGTTGACGGCGGAGTAGTTGCCCCGTCACCGGATTTCGAGCACGTGCAGTGCAGACTTGATGCGAAAACGCGTGGAACGGCTAGATATAGCGCCCAACGCACTCCCGCAGAGATTCGCCATCCATGGCGAATACGCCGTTGCCCGTGAAGGTCAGGGAAGTGACAATGCTGTTTACGCATGTCCGGGAGACTTGACGCGTGGTCCGTCGGCGTCGGGCGTGCGAACCCGTTGGCCGAACGAATCAGTCCTGTGGATGAGCACACTACCACTTCACCGTACGAATGTGTTCCTTCATTTCACGGACTTCACGGCCCTGGTCGCGATAAACGTCGGCAGGTACTTGGAAAGCAGGTCGGACTCGCCTTCGTCGTATTGGTCCTCGTAGAAACGGGTAATCACGAACCCTGCATCGAGTTGGCCGCCGATCTGGTCCGCCAGTGTGTGCCCGAAATCCAATGGCTGGCCTTTGCCCAAGATCATGCGTTGCCGGTCGGCTTCGTCCAGATCCGTCAGGTCGGAGTAAGGGATAGAGTGGCGAACGTCCAAGCTGCCACTTTCCATGTGCTCGTAATCGAAGATGTAGCGGACGGGGTTGGTGAACCCGGCCAGCAGGATTCCGCTTGTACGCAGGACACGAAAACACTCTCGCCAGACCGGACGAATATCCGGCACGAAACAGTTCGAGCAAGGATGAACGATCAAGTCGAAGGACGCATCAGCAAACATGGACAGGTCCGCCATGTCGCCTTCCACGGTCGTTAGCGTCAGCCCGTCTCTTTCGGCAACCAACCGATCCTGCTGAAGCTGGCGAGGGGATGCATCCACGACCGTCACCTCAGCCCCGGCGGCGGCCAGTATCGGGCCTTGCTGTCCTCCACCGGAAGCAAGGCATAGAACCGTCGTCCCCGGCAAATCGGGAAACCATGTCCTGGGGACGGGCTTCGTCGGTGTCAGGACGATTTGCCAATCACCCCTTCTTGCACGTTGGATGGCGTCACTGGAAACCGGGATGGTCCAGCGATCACCGTCTTCGACCAACTTGTCCCATACTCGCCTGTTGTAGGCACGAACGTCCATCGTCATGTCGTCTTGCCCTTCGTCAGTACATCCTCCCAACCACCATCACATCTTGGTCAGGTCTGATCAGGACAACGTTTCCGTGATCGTTCGGGACGCACAATGTCAGCGCCTCGGAAAATGTCGGTCCATCTGCCACTCAGTCCCGACGCAACGTTTGCTGAACATCATTCAGATCAACTCCCTTGTGGGCTTTCACGGGCCTCAATCAACGCCGACTCGGCCACGTCGTGTTCGTGATGAGTTCAACGGCATCTTCGTGATCCGTTTTGTCGTCGAGGTCTCCGGTCCTGCGAACGTACTATTCTGGCGCACGTTGATTATCCACTGCCGCCTCGTTTGTTGCGATACTCCATGAAGTATTTCTGGACGTAGGCAACACACGGCCGACCATTGGCAGCCATCTGGGTGCACCGGGCGGCTGGCGACTTGGCTTTCTCCACCGCTGCCCTGGTGCGAGCAACGCCGCCTTCGTCCACGTCCTGCTCGATATCTTGACGGGTCAATCCGAAGCACGCGCAGACTGGGGCAGTTGGATCTTTGGGGTAGACGGGCCGGGAAAGATCCGTCGCTAGGACAAAGCGTTCAAAGCCGTCGAAATACGCCACGACACACTGTGGAGACGGACAGAAGTTGGCTGGTTCAGCCAGAATGCTGCTCTGTTCTTCGGTCAAGTAGAACCTCAACACGCCGGCTCCCACCTGCTCCCCCTGCGATCCGCACCGAGGGCAGTAGTCGTCTGTGCGATCAGGTTCTCGGACGAAGGCTTTATTCAAGGCGCTGTCACTCCGGCCACGCGAGGCTTAGTATTACAGTGTATACAGTCATCCACGACAACTACCCGGACACGTTGTCCGGGACCGCAGGCACGCAGCGGCCCTAGGCCCAAAGCAGAGCTTCAGCGAATCTCGATCGCACCCAGCAGGCGTGGGCTTTCAGTGCGACAGAAAAACGAGTAAAAGAAATGAGCGGCCCGTGGAAGGGTGGAAACACCGGCGCCGGACCTTCGGCATCAGGCTGGTGTCACTGAGGGAGGAGTTGTCTTAGCGCGAATGGGAAGGATCAGCACGTCATGCCAGACAATGCTTGGGCGAAAGAGTTCCCCGGCGATATCACCGTTTGTGACGCCGATGGGGTCATTCTGGAGATGAACGACGGTGCAGCGAAGACGTTTGCGAAGGACGGAGGCCACGCTCTGATTGGCACCAACCTGCTGGATTGCCATCCTGAGCCCTCGCGTAGCAAAGTCCACGATATGCTGGCATCCGGGCAAGTTAACGCTTACACAGTCCAGAAGGACGGAGTGAAGAAGTTGATCTACCAGGCCCCTTGGTACGAAAATGGCGAATACCGTGGGCTGGTCGAGGTATCACTCGCGCTCCCCGATCCGTTGCCGCATTTCGATCGCGACAGCGAATGATTATCAGTTCCGCTGCGACGCAGTTACTGCCCATTCGGCTTGGCCTTTGGCGTTGGCAGGGGATACATGGCGAGGCTACTCGTCACGCTCGTCGCCTTGGCTCGGCTGCTTCTGTTCGATGATCTCGATGCCACAGAGGATAGGCTGCTGGTCCGTGCGTGGTGTGAACGCAATCTCCATCACTTCATTAGCGGGTATGTCTTTCAATGTCCGCGCGACGGCTATGAGCGATCCTTCCGCTTCGGCAACGATGTCAAAGCCTTGCAGTATCTTCTTGTCTTGGATGGCAACGTCGAAGACTCGGTCGCCGGTCTTCGTTCCCTCGTTTGGCTCCACAAAATTCAGGTTCACAGTGAAGCGGCGTGTTGATGTCGCCGAACCTGCTGCCGATTCGGGCTTTTGCGGCGCGAGACGGACCATCAGATTCTGTATCCCTTCAGCTCCCGATGCCGCCACCCAGCGTAGGTCTCCACCGGAGACGCGACTACTGTGATTCCGAAACCACTTGGGATCGCCCTCTAGCTTGATAGCAACCTTGGGCGACGAGCCACTGTCTGGAGGGTAATTCACCCACAGCGTACCGTTGTCCGACAAGCGATCCCCCGGTGCTCCGAGATTGATGCCAACGCGACTTACAGGCAGCGAATCCTCGATGGAACGTCCAAGCAAGTTGTAGGCCCAGACTTCATTCTCCGGCATCGGCACCAACGCCAGCGATGTTTGATTTTGGTAGCCACATGTGCAAGTTCGCGTGTAGTCGGGTGCATTCAGAACGCCGTTAGCGACGATCAAGTTGGAGGTGCACCCAGATTTGAAGCCGCCCAGGTTACCCGTGCCGCCATGGTTGGCCAGATCGTAGAATCCAGCCGCTCCGGATCGAAACGTCAGGAGGTTCTCGCTCGCGACGGCCGTGTTGCATCCGTAGGTCCGCAGGAAGTTCCATCGGATTGGCTCGCCGGTGACGGGGTCCTTAATGGTAACGGGCGAGCCGTCCAGCAGGTTATACGCACCTTTACTCTCGCGATAACTGGTGGTGTTCGTAATCAGGCTATCTCCGTGCAAGATACAGGGACCCGCGTACGAGATTTCGTCGTTTCTCCACAGCACGGTTCCGTCTGCGGCTCGATAAACGGCCATTCCCTTTCCTACTTCGTCCAGGCTGCGGTCGGAGGCGGCGGCTCCGGCTTGAAGCAATACGTCGTGCTCGGCCGAATAGCTCAACCAAGTGCCGAATGTATCGTTATCGCTGGTCCAAATGGTCTTTCCTGTTTGAGCGTCGACCGCCAGTAGTCGGCAGGCCGCCGCGTCTTCAGCACCGCGACGCTGAATCTGCTCCTCGACGCGTTTCGGCAACTTGTCCAGCAAATAGACCCGTCCACCGCCAGCGACGATGCCGTTGTGAAGAAAGCTGTGATTCGCCTTGACCTCCCAAAGCACTTTGCCAGATCGGCGATCGAAGGCCAACAACGCCAGGCTGCCGGAACGATCCGGTCCCCATGCGAGGCCTCTTTTCTTTTGGGATTTGTATTCGTACCCGAGACGCTCCGAGTAATTGCCGAAGCCGACACCCGCGAGAAGCAGATCTTGATATGCGCCGACGTATCCCCAAGACGGTGATTCGCCATTCCCTTTAGCGGGCAATATGAACTGGCGAAGGGTCTGACCACTGGCAGCATCCAGCAGCAAGCAACGATCGCGTATGACCACGTACACGCCTTCGTCGGTGGCCACATAGTTGGTCCCCCGCGCATTGGCTCCAGGAATGTGGAGTTGGGTATAAGCTGTGCTGAGCGGCGTGTCCGCATAGCTCTCGTCGTAGTAGATTTGAAATGTACCCAGATCCGGAAAGTCGCGTTTCCAGAGAACTCGGCCCGTGTAGACGTCCCTGGCGCTCAGACTATTTATCCCCTCGATAAACAGTCTGCCGCCGACAACCTGCTCGCTGGGACCGTGCCCATGCCTAGGCAACATATCTTGATTCGAGTTACCACCAAACCACAACAGCCCCAGCGGCAGCTTGACACGGCTGTCGTTCGACTTGACCGTGTTGGCAACGTCTCCGTAAGCGTGGGTCCAATTTGCCGATCCAGGTAATGAGCCCTTGCGAGAGATCATCACAGCCCCGTCAACGGCAGTAAGCTTGGACTTCGGCAACTCGGCGACCGCAATCCGTTCAGCGAACGAACCCGCAGGCTGCATGCCCGTCCGGACCCAGAGTTTGCCTCCGTAGGGTCGTACTGATTCATAGACCAGGCGAAGCTGTAGCGGATCGACCAGCTTCTGCGCCATCGATTGTCCAACGACGACCAGATTGGCAATGTACGGCGGTGCCATGAAACTGTCGGGCGTGCCCACGTGTAACGCAATTCGTTTGCCGAGCAGCCCAACTTGGTCCAATTGGCGGCGAACGCGATTGATCTTCTGCACGTCGGGATCGATGGCCACAATGTGCAATTCCGAGGCGGCAGCAACGGCCTCCAGAAGCGTGGCGTCGTCCACGCCGAACCAGAGCGCGTATCCTTCCCTCTCGCCGGTCGTCTCTAGCAGCGTCTTTGCGTCCTGGGTCGCTTTGCGGGTGGGCTGCGGCGTTTGCGACTGTTGTTCGACAATCCGAGGCTCGGTGTTTCCGTCCCCAAATGCCATGATCTTTCCATCTAGCGTGACTGCGAATAGCCTGTCCGAGGCCGCGACCAATCGCAGCACTTCCCCATCCACAGGAATGGACCAAGCCACACTTGCCGCGTCATTTTCCCCAGGCAGTTCGATTGCCGAGAGCGTCTGCGAGCCTGCGGCATAGAGTCTGCTGCCGGCCATGATCAAGTCGCCGGTCCCATCGGCTTCGATGTGCCAGATCAGTTTGTTGTTGCGGTCGTAGGCCTCGATTCTTGGTGGCGTCCCCGTCCCTTGCGACGCCTTGGCGGTGTAGAGCGTTTCTGAGGCCAGGACTGGTTCGTTGACTTGAAAGCTGGCCTTGCCACCACCAGGAAGATTCAGAGCCATAGTGCCACGAGACCGCGTATGGACGAAGGCTCGATGATCGTCGGCTGCCACGAACGCTCCCCCTTGGCCTTTGCCGCCGAAATCAAAGAACTTCAAATCGCCCGATTCACGATCGAACGCCGCTGGCAACGATCGTCCGCCGGGCACGAGAAGCAAGTCGCCAGATACGGCAAGTTGTCCCTGCGGCGCAACGCCGGCAAATGAAGGCGCGCTGTGCGGCTGCTTGCGGAATTCGGCGCTCGTGTTGTCATTCAGCCATTGGACCTCGCCTGTCTTGGCGTCCAGTGCATAGATGAAGGTCCCCATGAACGGCCAGATGCTGGCGGCAAAGTAGACGGTGCCATCCGCAAGGACCGGACCGCCGCGAGCTGGCCAGGAAGAGATCACACGGCGGTTTCCGAGGGCTTTCCGTTCCGAGGGCCCGCCACGAAATCGCCAACGCAACTCGCCGTCGGCCGCTCCGACACAGTACAGGTAACCGTCGTCGCTAGAGAACAGTACAGCATCCTCGTACACCACGGGCGAGAAACGCACGGGACCCTCGGCATAGAATGTCCAGATCTCCGATGCATCTTGGACATCGAGAGCCACGACTCTGTCCGCGTCATTGAAACTCAGGAACATCTTCCCATCAGCAATCACCGGTTCGAAAACCCGGTCGAACCTCATCATGTCGCGGTTCAGGGGATTGTCCCAGACCGGTTCGCGCGGTGAATACGTCCGAATCCACTGAAGATGTAGTTCTTCCGGCAGCTCATGAGGCGAGGCAGCCGTATGTCCTGCGTCGTATCGCCACATGGGCCAATCGCCAGCCCACGCATTCGCAGCGGTCGCAATTGCGAGAAGAACACCAAACACTCGAGTATGGAATCTAGAGAGCGTGAAACTCATCAATTTCGCCTTGTATCTTCTGTGGTGGTTCAGTTCGTGGGAGTGTGGAAGTGACCTATCCAGGTCACTTGAGTCGGCGGGCCTGTGAGCGGCGACAAGAATACCCCTTTGGAACGCCCAGAGAATGCTGGGCAACTCGGCAGGGCACATCCGGACTTTCAGGTATGGTACAATGCGTCCGAATACTGTGTAAATCGGACTGTGTGAATTCCATCTAGTCAGAGCGGAGGTTGTGCCATGGACAGCACGTGTGGGAACTGGTTGCCGCTGGCTTGTATACTGACGATCGCGTTTCTGGTTGGCTGTGATACGTCAGGGCAGTCGGCGAGATCGGAAAGCGACCTTCAATCCGCACGAGAGAAGGGCATCCGAGAGGCGAAAGCAGCGATCGCAGACGGCAAATTGAAACTCAAGGAGTATCCGCCACTCCCCAGTCCACCCGGCCACAACGAGTATGCCGCTCTGCTTCGTGAAAGGTGCGGAGTCGAGAGCGAGGTGATCAGTACGCCTGGCTTGTCCAAAGCACTCCAGCAGGAAGTGTCAGCTTGGAATGATACGATGAGGGCGGAGATCAGGCGGAAATTCGGCAATGACATCTTTCAGCAACTGCAAGACGAGGCGAAACAGAATTGGCAAAATAAGCTGCTGCGTCAGGGAAAAGAATAGCCTGCCAACAATTCGAGGAGATACGGAATGGGTCTATCAACTAGCGTCAACAGGCCGGTGTGGTTGTGCGGCGTTTTGGCCATCAGCCTTTTGGCGACGGCAATGGTCGTCGCAGGCGAAGCGGATCGCAAGTATGTCCAGAGTGCAGAAGGCAAGCGACCTGAGCCAATCGTCGCCGTGGACAACGTGTGTGCCTGGCCCAATTTGACAGTGTTGGGGGACGGAACGATTGTGGCCACTATCCACAATCAGCCGAGCCACCTCAAGGTCCCCGCTGATGTCGAATGCTGGGCCAGCGAAGACGGTGGCCGCACGTGGGCGAAACGTGGCACGCCAGCACCTCGGGACAATGAACGCGTCGCCAGGGGAAATATTGCGGCGGGTGTCGCACGCAACGGTGACCTTGTCGTGATTGCCAGCGGGTGGTCTGATCCAGCGTCTGCGACCCGAGGGACTATTATGCTGCCAATCGTGAGCCGTTCCACCGACGGCGGGCATACTTGGACGATTGACACCAAGGCCTTTCCCGAAAAGTGGCCGGAAGTTGCTCGCACAAAACCCTCGCCCAACGGTTACGTAGTACCATTCGGCGACATTCTGCAAGGAGCCGACGGTTCGCTGTGCGTCGGGTTCTACGGCGGGGCCGCCGGCTCGGGCTTTGTCTACCGCAGCCGTGACGACGGGAAGACGTGGGGCGAACCGGTGACGCTAAACGAGGACGTGGTCATACACGAACCCGCATTGTTCCATCTCGGCAAAGGCAAATGGCTGGTCGCCGCGCGTCTGAATGGACTGAACCTACATACCTCCGATGATGACGCCAAAACGTGGGCCCACAAAATGAAGCTCACCGGGCCGAGTCAGCATCCCGGGCATTTTACCCGGCTGAAAGACGGCTCCGTGCTTCTATCGAATGGCAATCGATTGGTGCCCAAAGGGGTCGACGTACGTTTCAGCGACGACGAAGGCGCGACCTGGAGCGATCCATTCCGCGTCGTCGATTTCCAGGGCGACGGCGGTTATCCGAGCAGCGTTCAGCTCCCCGACGGACGAGTGTTGACTGCCTACTATGCGCGACAAATCGCAGGCCACAACCGATACCACATGGGCGTGGTCGTGTGGGATCCTGCGGCGGCGCGCGTTCCCAAATCGCCCTCCAGGAGATGACGAACGTGGCAGTTAAGAGGATTCTACTCCTCGGTAACCCCGCTCTGTACGAAAGCAGCCAGCCTGTACGGCGGGACGAACTCAAGGCCATGCGCGGCGTCGTAGCGGACCTGCACGATACGTTCTTGGCTTTCCGCGAGGAGCATGGTGTTGGCAGAGCAATTGCGTCTCCACAGATCGGTGTTTCGAAAAGACTCGTGCACATGTACGTAGATGGTCAGACCACTGATTTCATCAACCCCGCCCTTGAGAATAGGAGCGAGGAGATGATGGAGGTTTGGGATGACCGTATGAGTTTCCCACAACTTCTGGTCAAGGTGGCGAGGCATAAGTCCTGCCGCATTCGATATCGAAATCTCGAGTGGCAGGAACAGGAAATGCATCTGGAGGATGACCTGTCCGAGCTTCTCCAGCACGAATGCGATCACCTTGACGGCATTCTTGCCGTGTCCAGAGCCGTTGATGCACAGTCGTTCGCGTTGAAAAGCGAAAGGCGACTTGGGACTGACTGAGCATGGGAATGGTCGTTTGTGGTCCCATGCTCGCTCGCAACCTTCGGTACGATAGCGTAGACTGTCTGTCCAACGGCACTTGCCGTGAATGAGACTCTGTCACTAATACACCGCCTGCAAAACTCGCACAGAAGGTTTCCTTCCGAACGAGAGGAACGTCTTGATGAAACGAAAGACCTACACGTGGCAGAACGGAGCGTTTGTTACTGCCTTCCTCGTCCTCACATTGTTTTGCTGGTGCCCATTGGGCTACGGGCAATACGGACCGGTGGAACGCTTTGTTGGCATTCCGTCCTGGGCTGTGCTGGCGTTTGCCTTCGCTGTCGCCCTTTTTGTATTGGAGTGGGTCTATCTGTTTCGGACTCCTATGGCAATGAATGACGAAGAGCTTCCGGGCATCGTCTCCCAATTGGAGGCGGTCGACACCGAGAAACCCGCGCCGGCGAAGGAGGACGAGTAGTGTATGCAATCGCGATTATCACAGGCATTTGCCTGATTTCCGTCTTCGTCAGTTATGTGGCCTTCCGCCGTGGTTTTACACGCAGTGCGGATGACTATTTCGTAGCCGGATCGAGCCTTGGGTATTTTGTGCTGATCTTCAGCTTGCTGGCCTCTTTCTTGAGTGCCTTTGCAATGTTCGGCATGTCGAGTCTGGGATACCGCACCGGGTTCGGCGCGCTATTCGTTCTGACCGTGAATCTCGTTCCCCTGGGCTTTCTTTGGTATTTCATCCATCGAAAGACGTTTCTCCTCGGCAGAGCTCGGAAATGGATGTCGATGGGTGCCCCATTTGGCGAACGTTACGGAAACGGCATGCGGGCCTTGATTCCAGTTGTCGTTATGGTGGCTTCCATACCGTATCTCGTGGCTCAACTCCAGGGGATCGGTATCATGATCGAAGCCATGATCGAAGCGACGAGCGAGCCCATGAGCGAAGCCGTAATCGCTAACAGAGTTCCCTACCGAGTGGGCCTGTTTTTCGTGCCCGCGTTCATTGCTCTGTATCTGATCATGGGTGGCATGAAAGGCGCAGCCTGGGTGAATACGATCCAAGGTGTGTTCTTCACCGTAATGGTCTTTGTCCTGTTCTACGCGGTCATGTCTAAGAATGGTGGTTTCGTCCCAACCATGGACATTGTTGCCAAGAAGCACCCGGAGCTTTTCCGTCTTGGAGCGGAAGGCTGGAGCTATTCGAAGTTGTTCGGATTCGCCTCGGCCATGTGCCTGGGGTCTGTCTGTTTTCCCCAACCGTACATGCACGCTTATTCCAGCCGTACGGCCAAGGGATTCAAGTCTATGGTTGTCGTGTTTGGCGTGATATGCGTAATTGTTATCGGCATGACCACCATGATCGGCATTGCGGCAACGGAACTGGTTCCCGGACTTTCCGGTAAAGAAGCAGACAAGATTTACGGTCTTGCCGCTGCGGAGACTTTGCCCAATTGGCTTGCTGCGCTCGCGGTTGCCGGCGGATTCACGGCCGCCATGACCACGGTGAACGGTGTCGTGTTCGGCCATGCAACCAACATTGCCAACGATGTCTACAAGCTGCTCAGGCCGAAAGCTGATACAAGAGAGCTCGTCCGTTTCGGACGGTTTTGCATCGTTGGGATCATGATCGTCTGCGTGATCATCGCCTGGAATCCGAACACGCCGGTGGCTGAATTGGCGGTGATTGCTTTTGGCATCAGCGCGGTAACGATCTTCCCTCTGTGGGGCGCTTATTTCTGGAAACGCGCCACCCGTTACGGAGCCTTCGGCGCTGTGATCGTCGGCGTGGGCATGAACGTCACGTTTCTGATCATGGGCGGCAAAGCCATGGTCCTGGTTCCGCAAGCCAACTTGCTCAATCTAAACGGTTTCCTGGCATCGTTCATCGTCGCGGGGACCGTCTTCTTCGTTGTTTCGCTGGTTACCCCGCTAGGTGCGAAAGAGACGAAGAGCTTGGCTCTTTTCTTTCACCCATCGCTTCAGACCAAGCCGCCCCAGTCGTAACAGCCCGTCTCGCAACGTCTCGGCAAGTTCGGGGCAGAGGCAATGCGAACGTTGCCACCGCACTGGGTATGGATTCGTTGGAGTCCTGAGCTAAACATGTAGGTCATGCCATGCATGACGATACCACGTATTGGGACAGGCTGAGCCTGACCTACACTGAATCAACAGCCCCGAAGGACGGGCTATGATTTGACTCGCGAAGCGAGTGAAGTAGGTTTTGATGGTGAATCAGTTTGCCTATGCGCGGTAACAAGGGACGCTTTATGAGCAATTCAACTGCTTCGCGGATCGCCTTCCTGTTCATTCTGGTCGTAATATTGTGGGTGACGGGATTCGGGTCCTTGTGGAAAGTGTTCTGTCCCAGCTAGGCCAGACACATCTGCCGCACGGATGTCGTCCTTGAAATCCGTGCCGCGCCACCAACGCGGTCGTGGCCGCCATCGTAGGACCGCCTACGCGTGAATCGCAGTAATGGGCGCCGATGGTTGCAATCGGGGGCCGCGGCGGATTAAGATTCTTTGCAGATAAGCGGTTGGGCGTGGTTCGAGGGGGAAGTCTCAGCCCGGATCGTGCCAGAATCCTGCCTAATCGTCCCCGCACTGCAAGAATGCACTCCCTCGCGATCCGTGTTTGGAGGAGGACAAGGTCATGACTCGACGCGGATTCACTCGACGCAATTTCCTCAAAGCTGCCTCGGCCGGTACGGTTGCGGCGACGGCTGCCGGTCCGCTGGTGGCGTCGTCCCAAGCCACGAAGAAGTTGGCAATCCACGGAGGCGAGCGGGCCCACAAGGGCGGCTGGCCCGGCTGGCCGATTTGGGATAAGGAGCAGGACGAGGAGCGTGTGCTGAAGGTACTCCGCAGCGGCGTTTGGTCTCGGCGTGGCGTCGTCGCGGAATTCGAGAAGAAGTACGCCGAGCTTATGGGCACGAAGCGTTGCCTGGGGACGACAAACGGCACGAACGCGCTGTTCACCGCGATTGCCGCCCTGGACATCGGGGCGGGTGACGAAGTTCTTGTCGGCCCCTACACGTTCGTCGCGACGATCGACGCGATCCTCCTGAACGGCGCGCTTCCTGTCTTTGTGGATACCGACAGGGAGACGTTCACCGTCGATCCGAAGTCGATCGAGGAACGTATTACGGAGAATACCCGGGCAATCTTGCCCATTCATATTCTCGGTCTGCCCGCCGACATGGATAGGATCACCGAACTGGCGAAGAAGCATAACCTCAAAGTCGTCGAAGACGCCTGCCAGGCATGGATGGCAGAGCACCGAGAAAGAAAGGTTGGTTCGATCGGGGATCTGGGCTGCTTCTCTTTCCAGAATTCGAAAAACTTCACCTGCGGGGAAGGGGGCGCCGTTATTGGCAACGACGAGCACCTAATGGACATCTGCCACTCGTTCCACGACTTCGGTCGGCAGTACGGAACGGCGTCGGGCGGGCACGGCTGCATCCGGCTTGGGACCAAGGCCCGTATGGCCGAGTACCAGGCGGCCATCCTGCTGGCACAGTTGGAGCGTCTCGAAGAGCAGACCGCGCGTCGAGTCGCGAACGCGACCTACCTCAGCTCGAAACTTGAATCGATCCCGGGGATCGTCCCGCACAAGCTGAACCCTGGCGTTACGCATGCGGCCTACCACATGTACTCCTTCCGTTTTCTGCAGGAGCAGTTTGGCGGCGTTACGCGAAGCAAGTTCCTCCAGGCACTCTCCAAAGAAGGTGTACCGTGCAGCGGCGGCTATGGTCCGCTGAACAAGACGGACTTTTTGGACAATACGTTCCAGTCGAAGAACTACAAGAAGATGTACTCGCCGGAGCAGATCGCGAGGGCGAAGGAGATGAGCGAGTGCCCCCAGAACGACCGTCTGTGTACAGAAGCCGTTTGGTTCTACCAAAGCCTGCTTCTCGGCTCGCGCGAGGACATGGACGACATTGCGAATGCTATTGAGAAGATCTACGAGAATCGCGATCAGCTCGCTTGACACGACACCGGACAACATGCGAGAGAACAGACCTGTGAAATACCGATTCTTCGTTTTGCTGATGTTCTTCCCCGCGACGGCCAATGGGCAGATCGCTGGCAAAGGACCGATCCTTGACCTCGACGCCGATAGAGGCGTCGAGGTAGAGGATGGTGATCGAGTGGTGAAATGGACGAACCAAGTCACTTCGTCTGCGGCCCGAGACTTCGTCAAACGGGACAAAGGGCGGAAGGAACCCGGCTCGGGTCGTCCGACACTGAAGAAGTCTGTGGCTGCCATAGATGGTCACAACACGCTTGTGTTCCGCCGGCAGGAATTGGTCAATCACGAGGAAGACGTCTTTGATCATCTTCTTACAGGGAATGGCTACACTTGGTTCGCGGTTATATGCGTCCACAAACAGATTGTTCAGTTGAAAGACGTGAATTCGTTTTTCGGCAATCTGCGAAACGGCGGCATGTACGAGGGGATATGGGGCAACGTCACAGATGACAATCGCGTCTGGATCGGTTCACGCAATGCGATCACGTTCGGCCGATGGGACAATAACAACCCGATGGTACTTGCCCCAAAGCCACTGAAGGAGAATCAATACTACGTCGTAGCAGGACGCATGGGCGCAGGGACCGGCGACGTGCAGATCGAGGTATTCATCAACGATCCAAAGCCTGTGGCCAGCAACCCCTTCCCCGTCAATCCAGCGGCCAATTCATCCAAGCTTGCCATCGGCCAGGAACGTGATGCCACGAACCATCCAGGCAAAGAGTCTTTCGACGGCGAGATCGCCCGATTCCTTGTGTACGAACGTCCGTTGACGAATGACGAGTTGGGAAAGACGTTGAGACATTTGAAGAAGGTGTACGCCATCCCGTAGAGGCAGCCAGCTGAGGGTGGGTTTGAGGCGAGGGATTCGAGCGTGCCCGAGTTCGCAACTCGGCTACAATGTTGCTGGACACCTGGGCCATCCGACGCAACGGAAGCCCCGTCTAATAATCGCACATGGCGGCGGATTCTGTGTCGTAAATCTCGAAAAGGGTACCGTCCAGCCGCAGCCACCTGAAGGTATCGCGCACAGCATCGTTCATTCCGCAGAACCTGATCTGCCCGCCCTCGGGCAACATGCGTTTTTTGCCACCGCACTAAAATTCCGTTGGCGCGGTGCAGGCGGTTGTGAGGCTAAGC
>CAZUAH010000346.1:0-14463 GCA_964617665.1 uncultured Pirellulaceae bacterium | reverse complement strand
GCGCGAGTAGGGTTCGCGCGAGATGTAGATTTCGTCTTTGATACGCCACGGCTTGCCATCGAAGCAAGCATTCACCGGGTGCCGTGGGTCGTCGAGTTTGATGGCCACTTCCTCGTAGATGTGACCGCCGTAGTAGCCACCCATCATTTCGCCGTACTCGGGCCAGTTCTGAAACGCAGCCGTGGCGGCGTGGATGCCCACGATGCCCTTGCCACTTCGCACGTACTCAAGGATGCTCTGCTTGACGGACTCGTCGAACTTCTTCGCCGCGTCTTTGCGCTCCTGGTCAAGCTTGCCGAAGTCGTCCGGCAGGAACGGATCGCGCTCGTGGATGTTGTTCATCACCAGCGCGTCGAACCTGGGTAGGCTGTCGCCCAACAGCAGACGCGGATCGTCCGTGACCACGGCCTCGAAGACGCCGGTCTTCGCGCCGAGGATTTCCAGCGCTTTTTCGGCGAACGGGTTTGGCTGATGCGTCCAGGCGTGGCCCCATACGAGTACTTTGCGCGGTTTGCTTGCCTTGACCGGTGCTTTGTCGGGAGCAGCGTCCTGGATCTGCTGAATCTGTTCGTCGGTCGGTTCGACTACCTCCTTTGCCTGCATCTTCTCGACCCGAACCTCTGGAGGGGTTGGGCCTGGGGCGCGGTTCACGGGCCGGTCATGCCCTGGGTCCGTCGCTGCGTCCAAATCGCCGGTGGCAAATTGGATGGCATCCAAGTAGAACTGCAGCAACCGCGGATGCCAGAACAGTTCCGTACGATGGCCAAAGGATGTGTAGAAGACGCGGCCCTTGCCGTGGGTCTTCACCCAGGCCAATGCGAAATCGTTGTCCTCACGGCGAATCCACTTGACTCCCATGTTCGTGCGCTCGGTGTCCAGCGACAGCAGCACTCGCAGCTTGTCTCGATCGTACGGGTCGCCGTACTGGTAGATTTCGTCGGCCAGTCGGAAGTCCTTGCCGGCGAACGCCTGGACCAGTGGATGGCTCGGATCTTCCACTCGAACGCCCACTTCTTCGTTCCAGGGGTGTCCCGTAAACGTAGCCCCCAGAAGTTCGTGGAATTCAGGCCATTGCCGGTTGGCACCGATCGCGTAGTGGTATGCAACAAGGCCTCCGCCGCCAGCGACAAAATCCAGCAGGCTCTTGCGCAAGACCTCCTCGACTGCGTCTTTGTCCGCGCCGCATTTCTTGAATCCCTTCTTCTGCATGTCGTCATCGGTTGGCGTGATCCACGCGTTCGAACTGTTGTTCATCACGATCGCGTCGAATTGTTTGATATTCTCCGGCAGATACATGGCCAAATCGCCACTGACGACCGGCTCGAAAGCGCCCGTCTTCTTGCCGAGCGTTTCGACGGCACAGGTGCCATAGGGTATGCAGTAGCCTTTGTGGGGATCTTTGGCGTAGAGGTGATCCGGTGTGTTCCAGATCAGTACCTTGCGTTGCTCCTTCGGCGCCTCGCGCGGCTTCTCCGGCGCTGCATGCCAGATCTGCTTGACACGTTGCCGCGGAATCTCCTCTTGAGCCGATGAAAACACCGGCAAAAGCAAACAGGCCGCCGCAATCGCGGTCAACCACAAACGAATGCTAGTCATGATGGATGTCCTTTGGGCTCGTAGATCGAATGACGCCAACCAACGTGGCTACATCGAATCTGGGGGATAACGGATGTGAAAGTCCCAGTTCTCACCGAGGCTCCGCCAGCCGTGCCGCGTATTCGTTCCAGGCTTTGATTGACTTCTTGAGGTTCTCCACGGGATCGCCTTTCACCGCATAGCACTGCTGGCCGATCGGGCCGCGGTATCCGGCGGCCTTCAGTTTCTTGAGCAGATCGCAGACATCAAAATCGCCCTGGCCTAGAGGCTGGATCAGACGATCCCAACTGTAGCCCGGCTGCTTCACGTCGGCTCCATTGATCGACACGAGGAACAAGTAGGGCATAGCCTCCTTGATGGTTGCATCCAGTTTCGGCCCTTGGTCCGTCATCAGTTCGTGGCACAGATTGATCGTCGCGCCCACGTTCTTGCGATCCACCTTCTTGACCACTCGCAGCGCGTCGGCGGTCGCGGCTACGTAGAAGCCGGTGTGTGGGTACAGAGCAACTCGCAGGTTGGAGGCTTCCGCCAAATCGGCGATCTCTCGTACTACCTCGACGGCCTTTTCGTCGTGCTGGCCGCGCTGGCCACCTCTTACCGTGAGCCAGAGAACAACGTCCGTTCCTTTCAGCTCCTTGACTGCTTCCTTCAGGTACGGATCGTAGGGCGGCGTCTTGTCAAGCTGGCAGCCAATATAGGTACTGAACACTTTCAGCCCCGCATCCTGGTAGCGTTTGACCAAGGGGCTGACACGCAGTCCGCTGGCTCCCATGCCGTCATAGCCGAGCTCCTTCAATACCTTCTCCGGTGCCTCGACGCCTCGCAGGCCGTTATCGAAAACAAAGAAGGGATTCGAGAGGCCTTTCTCGGCCGCGGATGAGGCCGTGGATCCAAACAGGCAAATCAGTGCAACGGCTCCAGCCCAGCCTCCGAATGTCTTGTAGGTCTGCAGCATGGCTCTCTTCCTTTCAAATTGGTTTGGTCGTCTGGTGCTTGTTGGCCACTATTGATTCTCTCGGTGATGCACCACTGATTCGTCTACTTGGCCTGCCAGCTCTTCCATACTTTCATCGAGCGTTCGAGATGCTCGCGTGCGTCGCCGGGGATGCCGTAGCACATCAGTCCGATGGGACCGTCATAGCCAATTTCTCGAAGCGTCTTTAGGAGTTCGCGGTTGTCGAAGTCGCCTTTGTCGAGCGGTTGGATCAGCCCGTTTGTCCAAGCCTTCGAGCCCAGTTGCGCTCCGTTGATCGTGACGGCGAAGATCTTGTCCGCATTCTCGCGTAGCACTAGTCGATAGTTCTTGTCGCCGTCAATCATGAGCCAATGGCAGAGATTGAAATTCACTCCAACGTTAGGGCGGTCCACCTTCTTGACCACCTCGATCGCGTACAGGAGGCTTTCCGTCCAGTCGCGAGTGTGGTGGTAGATCGAAATTCGCAAACCGGCCTCAGCTGCCACATCGCCAAGTTCGCGAAGGACCTTGACCGCCGGTTCGGCGCCTCGCGGATCGGCAGGCGGAAGGCCTTGAACAAGTACGCAGATCGTCACCGGTCGGCCCTTAAGCTTTCGGATCGCGTCCGGCACTCGCGGATCATAGGGTGGCGTATCCGGCTTGAGGCTGATCCTGGCATAGGCGTGATAGAGTTCCAGCCCAGCATCGTCGAGTGTGGTGAGGTTCTTGACCGTGTTTTCGTCTAGCCAGAGCGCATAACCGACGCCGTCGAAACCGAGTTCGCGAAGCATATCGGCCTGTTGGGGAAGTGTGCGTTTCTTCGCATCATGAGTGTCTATGCAGAAGCCGTAGAACTTTGGTGACCAGGTGGCTTGGCTAGTTTCAGCCGCATGACCTGTTTGAGCAAAGGCCAGGATCGCGAAGGCTGTCGCTGCAATGACGAAGTCTTTCCACGCAAGACGCTGCATTTGTTTTCTCCTTTTGTCGGCTGGTGGTTTTCGTTGACGGTGTGTCTTGATCCTTTAACGGCGAGCCGAAGGCGTCGGCGTCGCAAGACTCATGGAGGTCCGGAAACGCAATCGCCTTCGGCTTGCCGTTAAACGATTTGTCGGTTGGTGGGTGAGCGCGGCGAGGCTGTGATTGACCGGCGTTCGGGACGCCTCGCTTTGCCCAGCTCACCTTCCGCGATCTACAGGTACTTCGTGAAACCGGGCACCGGGAGGGGGTAGTTGCCCGAGGCGTCTGGTTTGGTTGGTGGTTCCATGTCGAGCGTTACGTCGGCCAACTTTGGTTCGAACTCGAAATCGGCGGCCATCATCTGATCCCATGTGACTCGTTTACCGGTGTAACAAGCGATCTGGCCCATGATTCCGACGTAGGTACTGTCGATCATCGTGTCACCGTTGTTCACCGGCTTGCCGTCGCGGATCGAGCCGATGAGGATCTTCTGCTCCTCGACGCTCGAATTATTCTTCTGGCCTTCGTAGCGCCAGTTCGTCTCGCCTTCGATTCGGCAGGCGGTCCAGTGGCAAACGCCTTTGGTGCCCATGATGATGTCGTCCCACAGCCCATGGCATCCGACGCGTGTCTGGCACAACGCATAAATCCGTGGTCCGCTCGCCAGTTCATAGACCACCGTGTGGTGATCAAACATGTCGCCGTACACCTCGCCGAAGCCGGTCGAACGGCCGGCCAAACCGAAGCACCACGTTGGGTTTTCCTCGTTCAGTACCCAGCGCATTCGGTCCAGGTTGTGTACCAGCGATTGGCTCACGTCGTCACCCGAGAGCCAGCGGAAGTGGTACCAGTTGGAGAACTGGTATTCCGTCTCGCTCAGTTTCGGGTCGCGGGGGATCAGCCGATAAGGTCCTCGCAGAAACATCGACTGGATCGCCACGATGTCGCCGATCGCGCCGTCGTGGATGCGTTTGACTTGCTCCTGATAGGCGTAGTCGTAGCGGCTTTCGTGACCGGAGACGATCGAGAGGTTCTTCTCTTTGGCCATCTGGCAGACGCGTTTCAGGCGCAAGCAACCGGCCGGATCGATCGCGTGCGGCTTCTCGACGAATACGTGCTTACCAGCCTTGATCGCTTCTTCGGCGTAGAAGGAGTGATACTTTGATGCACAGGCAATCAGCACCGCATCGCTGGCGTCGATAACTGCCTTATAGCCATCAAGGCCGAACTTGCAGGTTTCGTCTGTGGCGGCAAACTGGTCGGGAAACTTCTGCTGGAAGTAATCGCGTTTGCCTCGCATGCGGCTCTCGAAAACGTCTGCCATACCGGCCAGCTTGACGTCTTTGCCGACGCCAAGGGCCTGCGCGGCCGCGCCGCTGCAACGCCCGCCGCACCCGAGCATTCCAATTTTGATTACTTGGTCGCCGGCCGCATGGGCGCTTCGCGCTAACGATAGCCCGCCCATTGCAGCAGTGCCAGCAGCCGACGCCTTCAAGAATTCGCGACGGTTTGTGCCATCTACTCGATTTAACCGCTTCTGATCGACCATGATGTATTCTCCTTTATCGAGTCCGTCGGGGGGGGGGGGGGGGGGGCCCCCCCCCCCCCCCACAACTTGTATGATCGGCCACTACCTGTGTGGCCAGTCCAACCTGTGTTTCAGAATCGCGCTAGTCCAATTCGCCCCATTCTGCCGCTTGCTCTCTCATCTTGTCAGCGCGAACGCGCTGGCGGTAGTACTTCAACCCGGGAAAGAAGAAACAGGCCGCAGCGACCACTCCGAAGATGAAGTGCGAGTACGATGGAAAGAGGGCCATGACGAACGCTGTACAGAATAACGCCGCAGCCTGGATGTAAAACGAACCCGATAGGATGCCGGCTTTGATGAAGAACATCATTCCGGTGATTAGCCCAAGCACCGGCGCCAACTGTAATAGTTCCAATCCGAAGACTGGTTCTACGAAAAACAGCAGCCCGATGGCTACCATCGTGGCCGCCCAGACGTGCGCAATCTGTCGTTCGACGAACGTGACCGGTCCCACTCGCCGACGCAATGCCCAGAATACTGTAGCCCATGCCCCTAGACCCGTGATCCAAAGGGTGATCAGGGACCATCGGTCGGCATATCCAGAAAGTGCAAGGACGTTTGTCAGAGAGCAGGCAATCAGCACCACCAAGCTGTGCCACATCCATAGAACGCCCCAGTTCTCCAGAACGGTGGCGTGGTGCGTCTCGCGGAACAATCGCGCTAGAACTTGTAGAAAACGACCGCTACGTGCCGCGATTGGTCGATCCTCAAGGTAAGCATCCAGGTCGCGGGCCAACGACTCGGCACTTTCGTATCGAAGATCGGCCGGTTTCTGCAGGCAACGCAACGCGATCATTTCCAGGTCACGGTCTGCTTTCGCATTGACAACACGGGGTGGCGCCGGATCTTGTTCCAGGACCATCAGTACAGTATCGACTGGCGATGCGGCTTGAAACGGGGGACGCCCCGTGAGCATGTGATAAAGGATGGCCCCCAAGCTATAGACATCGCTGGCTGGGCTGACTTCGCCGCGCGTCCCACCCGCCTGTTCGGGCGCCATATATGCCGGAGTTCCCAGCACGGAGCCGCTTTTGGTCAAACTGGTCGTATCGGCAATCTGTTTGGCGAGCCCAAAGTCGGTCAAGTGCGCGTGACCGTCTTCGTCGATCAAGATGTTCGACGGCTTCAGGTCACGGTGCAGCACACCATGCTGGTGCGCAAAGTGGATCGCACGGGCGACGGCGGTTAGGATGCGGGCCGCGTCGCGCGGAGGCAGCGGGCCATCAGCCAGCATCTGCAACAAAGTGGGCCCGCGGATGTACTTCATGCTGAAGTAGGGCCGACCCTCCAACTCGCCAACTTCATGCACCGGCACGATGCCCGAGTGATCCAGACGTGCGGCCGCCTCGGCTTCGGCGCGAAATCGTTTCCGGTCCTCGGCCGAAGCCAGCTCGCCGCGGAGGGTCATCTTGACGGCCACTTCGCGATCCAGGCCGACCTGCCGGGCTCGATACACCACGCCCATTCCGCCGCGTCCAAGTTCCTCCAGAAGCTCATAGTCGCCAAAGCGGCAAGGCAACTCGAGAATGGAACTGGGCGGATCCTCTTGCTCGCCCGGCATGCCTTCACGACAGCAGCTACCGGCCGCATCCGCGACCATTACCGCGCCCCACAACTCGCGTAGGTGGTGGGCCAAGTCGGGGTGTTCCCCGCACACGTCCTCCAGATTCACGTCATCGCCTCGCTGAACGGCATCGGTCAATTCCGCCAGCAGCATGGCCAAACGTTCGTCGTGATCTGTCGTCGTGTCGTCGTGTGCCCCAGTCGATGATGCGCGACTGTCTTTGGTGGGAGCCATAAAGCGGTAACGTCAGTCTCCTTGCGAAGCGTCATCGACAAGCAACGCGCGCAACCGTCGCACGGCGCGCAGATAGCGCATACTGGCGGCCGGTTCGGAAAGATCAAGCGCTTCGGCAATCTCTTGATTCGTCAACTGCTCGTAGTGTCGCATGACGATGATTTCACAATCCTGCTCACTCAGGTCTACCATGGCCGCCTCGACGCGCCGGGCCATTTCCGTTTGCGTGGCTCGCGCGGCGGGAGTCAATTGTGGATCTCGCAACTGTGCGCCCAACTCGAGACTTGAACGACCTTCGCCCAGTGGGGAAAATGCCTGCTCGCGATCCACGCTGCGTTTCGCCGAAACACGATGTCGTCGATGGGCGTCGATCACACGGTCCTTGGCGATCTGGCGTATCCAGAGGTGAAAAGCCATCGACGGATTCTTCAGGTAGGCCTGCAATCGACGATTGGCCTCCAACAGGACGTCCTGAACGACGTCGCTTACGCCGACACGTCGTTGAATCCTCTGGTCCAGGCGCATGCGGACCATACGATGCACGGCGGCACGGTGGCGATCCAGCAACCGATTAACGGCACTGGCGTCACCGTGCTTGGCACCATCCAGCAGGTTTTCAGTCTTGTCCGATTCAGGCCACATAGCTCGATCTATTATCACCTAACCACTTATAGGATAGCAAGTAGCTCCGAAACGGCTGAACATGACGCCGATTTCTGCTAAAAATATAGGTGACAGCGCAAATCCACGGCCTTGGCCAACTCGTCTAATACTCTGAGAAGAGGTTGTTCGTGGCTGACACAGCACGCAAAACGGTGGCTGATGAGCGATCGTGCGCTGCAGATATGCTCGAAGATGCCTTTGTGTGCTATCAGAGCGAACTGTTGGGCATGCTGTACCACATGGTTGGCAATGCGGAGGATGCCCGCGATGCGCTCCAAGATACGTTCGTGAAGTGCCTGAGAAACCATGAGAAAGTAGGTGGCGTCAGGAACCTGAAAGCGTGGATCTTTCGGATTGCACTTAACACAGGCCGCGATATGAGGCAAACGGCATGGCGGCGGCGGAGAAAACCGTTGCCCGAGGATGAAACGACGATCGAAGGCAGCCACGACGGTCCAGATGCGACCGTGGAACACAACGAACAGATGTCGATGGTTCGCAGGGCGGTCAGCGAGCTGCGTGCCGAAGAGCAGGAGGTTTTCCTCTTGCGACAAAACGGCCAAATGACGTACGACGAAATCGCCGAATCAATCGGTATCCCCACGGGGACGGTAAAGACTCGGATGCGACTGGCGATCACCAAACTACGGGAGACGCTGGTCAAGACATCATAGGTGCGTCCGGACACGGAGCGTCCGACGAACTTAAGGAAGAAGCCATGGATTGCAGAGAAGACCTGGAACAGCAGATCTGGGAATTCATCTACGGTCTGCTACCGGAGAACGAAGCGGACGAAGTGAATCGTCAAATCACTTCTGATCCGGATGTTGCGCGCCTGTACGCCGAGATCAGACTGCAGGCAGACCTCGTGGCCGAGGCAACCCAGCTTCACGAGCCGCAACTCTCTCTGGAAAGGCCGCCGGCGAAGGAGGCTGAGCCATCCGTACAAGTTTCGGATGATGTTTCAGTTCAAACGCACCGACTGCCGGCCGCTGCTCGCATCGCCAATTGGGCTGTCGGATTAGCGGCAGCGTTGTTGGTGTGCGTCATGGTCCATTCGTACTTCAATCCAGAGTCTTCGATCCGCGAGGTCGCTGTCGAGAGTCAACAGCAGAAGCTGATGGATCCGTACGTACTGACTACGGTGTACGGGCCGCCGAGACTTCAGCCCGAACCTGCAAACTATATCATTGCCCAAACGCGATCGGCTTTGGACGGCAAGCCGTGTTCGGCACGCATTACGTTTCGGGGCATTGGCGAAAACAAGAAGCTTCTGTTCTCTGGCGAAACGAAGACGGATACTGGAGGGCTGGCTCGGATAGAAACACCCGAAGAGATTGACAGCCGAAACGTTCGCCTGGAAGTAGCGGCTAGCAATGGCATCTCGTCACCAACGATTGAGAAGTCGCTGTCGGTCGACGACGTCGAACTGACGACCCATCTGACGCTGGACAAACCGCTGTACCGTCCGGGTGAAACGATACGGTGTCGATCGCTTACGCTTTCGCGTTTTGGCCTGCGAGTCCGTCGTGAGGTTACGGTGGAATTCAGTATCGTAGATTCCAGCGATGCGCAAGTTGCGAGCTTCAAGAGCGATGATGCCACGGAACACGGTGTTGGCACGTGCGAATTTGCGATCGACGAAGAACAAGCGGGCGGCAAGTACACGATGGTCGCTCGAAGCTCGTCCGGCGAATTCGCGGAAGCTCGCCGGGACTTCTACATTCGGCCATACCGCACTCCGACGCTGAATAAGTACCTCGAATTCGTTCGCGATAGCTTTGGACCGGGTGACGAAGTCGTTGCGAAGTTCCGGGTCGAGCGGGCGGAAGGAGGAGCAATGGCAAATGCGCCACTGCGCATTCTGGCCGAAGTCGACGATCATCCGAACCTCATCAATTTGGAGACGGCCGCAGACGAATATGGCGCATACGAAATACGATTCGCTCTGCCCGATGATGTGAAGGCGAGCGGAGGATTGCTGTCCGTTACCGTCAACGATGCGGGACGAGAGACCATCATCAAGGCAATTCCTGTCAACCTGGGCGACGTGTCAGTCGAGTTCTTTCCGGAATCGGGCGATCTGGTCGCGGGTGTCGAGAACCGCGTCTATTTCCACGCTTATGATTCGATGGACAAGCCCGTGCATGTGGCAGGTCGCATCTTAGACAGTCGCGACCAGGAAGTAGCGGCAGCGAAGACAATCCACGAAGGCCGCGGCAGGTTTCGCTTCACGCCGGTAAAAGGCGAGTCGTATAGCCTGAAAATCGACACGCCGGCCGGCGCAGCCGATGGACGCCACTTACCCAATACAGGCAATCTGCAATTTGTCACGCTGAACACGGGTGAAGGCGTGTTTGCTGCAGGAGAACCGATTGCTCTGCAGGTCCAATCGACCCAGTGTGACCGACTGCTTGCGGTTACCGCCGTGTGTCGTGGTGCCGTCGCGGGACAGCAAGTCGTGTCAAGCGACCAGTTCGTTTCACGAGAGGGAAGCTCTGGATCGTGCAGCGTGACCGTACCGCTTGCCGAGCATGCCGACGGTGTGATTCGCTTGACTGCCTACGATTTGAGCGTCCGACCGCCGCAGCCGATTGCTGAGCGGTTGGTGTATCGTCGCCCAGCGCACAAGTTGGACATACAAGTGACTGGCCAGGACGGAAAACGCTCGACCGGGGAACAGGTAGACGTTGAGCTGTCGGTTCAGGACGAAACGGGGCAAGCACGGCAAGCCGTGTTGGGCGTTTCCGTGGTGGACGATGCGCTGCTGGCCTTGGCCGACGACAAATCGCCGCAGATGACAACCCATTTCTGGCTGACCAGCCAGATCGACAAGCCCGAAGAACTGGAGGACGCCAATTTTTACTTGAAAGAGGAGCCGGAAGCAGCCGTCGCCTTGGATTTGGTACTGGGGACGCAGGGCTGGCGACGCTTCAAGCAAGTCCGGCTGGACCGCTTGGCCGGTACGGATGCTTCAGACATGCAGGATGGCAAAAAGGCCTCGAAAGCGACAACCTTGGCTTTTGCCGTTAGCGAACCGACTACGCCTGTAGTCTTGGCAGACAACAGTCGCGAGTCACGCGGTGCACTGGAAGACAGTGTGCGTAGATTTCACGACATTCGGCAGCTTGATGTTCAGCGAACTGGCCAGATCATTTTCGCTGTTGGCGTGGCCGTGCTGATTGCGATGGGAATCATGGGACTGCTGCGAATGTCTGCCGGCGCCAAGGTCTGGGCCCCAACCGCCGTGGTGGCGACTGTTTCTCTGGTCTTCGGTTCATTCTGGATGGACGCACAGATCGCTGTGCAAGACGAACTCGCTGAATTACCGCGCATACCAGAGCCGGTAGAAATCGAACACGCAATTGTGGCGCAAGCGGAAGAGGTGTCACCCGCCGTTCCTACGGAGAAGCTGAGGGAAGCCCCCCAGCCGGAAAAGCCACAGTTCGAGGGTTATGTGCGGAAGATGAAGGAACTTCCCGAGAAGTTGGCCGAAGCCGTCGAAGCGGAAGAACAGGAGGATGCGGGAATTGAAGCGGTGAACGAAGTCGCGAAGCCCTTGAACTTGGCCCGTGACCATTACGCGAAAGACAAACGCGCTCGAGCGGCCGACGCAGCACCAGTACCCGATGCGATGGCCCACCCGCTTCCCTCAGCGCCCGCGCCGGCTACTGCTGCCGCCAAACCGGCTACTGCTGCCGCCAAACCGGCCGCTGCTCCTGCCGAACCGGCTGCTCCTGTAGAGCCTGCTGCCGCTCTTGCCGATACGATTGATCAACCGGCCGTGGAAGAAATGGATGTCGCGGAGCGGGAGAGTGAGAAACTTGGCGGAGGAATGGGGGGCCTCGGCGGCATGGGCGGAGGAGGCTTCAGAGGTGTGGCGAAAGACGAGGCGGACGAGCTGGCGGACTTGTTCGAGGAGAAGAAGACGGACGGAGTGGAGATCGCGCCAGCACGTCCGAGAGCGCCAGCGCCTACGTCGATGACGGAGCGCGAGAAAAAACGAAAGGCGGAAGCGTTGAAAATGGAGGTGGACGCCGAAGAGGAAGCTCCCACCCTCGCACAGAATCATCCGGAGCCGCCCCGACAGGACAAGGCCAAAGGCCAACGGCAACTGGAGGCATTCCGCGGTGCCATGCCCGCGCCCGTTGCCCCTGGAGCGGCGGATTGGGGCTTTACTCCCAGCGACAAACCCAGTTGGACGCGCGGAGAGGCTGGTAGAGTCACGGTACGGGAATTGTACTCCGGTCGCCAGAACTTGGCAGTCGGATCGCAGCCAGTCTACGCTGACAACCTGTTATGGCAACCACTCTTGCTGACCGATGCCAACGGCCGGGCGTCCGTCCAGTTCGAGCTTCCCGGCGTAGTAACAACGTACCGAGTGTTGGTAGACGGTCACGTGGACGGCCGCATCGGTTCGGGCGAAGGCAAGATCATCTCGCAGCCCAGCCAGGACTAGAACATCTCGTGGAAGTGGGTGGCCGGGACTGGACCGAAGGGAAGCCCCGGTTTGGCGATTCCCGGGGCTTCGCACGCTCCAGCCCCGGCCACCCCGAACGAATTCTTGAACCTGCCTCTGGAACCGATCTCATTTGACTGCTTCAATAAAGTCGGTTGACTTCCCGAAATGAAATCTTGCGGGGAAGAAGAAATGACCGACGAGGACTATTCGCCTGATGGTTCGTGGCGGAGAAAGTTCCGCGACGCCTTTCGTGGAATGTCTCGGGCGTTCCGAGACGAACGCAGTTTCCACGTTCATCTGTTCTTCGCCGTGGCGGTGATCGCCGCGGCGATCGTGTGTCGGGTCAGCAATGCGGAATGGTGTATTCTGGTTCTGTGCATAACGGTCGTTTTCGCGGCGGAGATGTTCAACACCGCTTTGGAGCACCTGGCCAAATCCATCGACCGCTCTGAGAATCAGCACATTGGCACCGCGCTCGACATCAGCAGCGCAGCCGTGCTTGTGGCCGCGATCGGCGCTGTGGTCGTCGGCTGCATTGTATTTGTGGTCCGCGTCATGGCATGTTGGCACGGTAGCCCATAGTCGTTTAGCCGCAAGCCGGAGGCGTGCGCGCCCCCAGAATACGCGCACGCCTCCGGCTTGCGGTTAAACGAAATTGGAGATTGGTGAGGCTGCGTGTAGTCTCTCGCAGCCTCCCCATCGCCACTCACTCGCGATTGTCCTTGTCCGTCTGCGCAAAAGACTCGCGGGCCAGCTGAAGCGCCTCTTGCTTCGTGGCTATGCGTTTCTCGAGTTGCGCATCGCGGGCGGCTTCAATGATCTGTTTGTACGCCGGTCCAGGCGGCAAGCCGGCCTTCTTCAGATCGTCGCCGTTGATCAATGGCGGCGGATCTAGTTCTTCCTTGGGCAACGACAGCTTGTCGCGACAGTAGGCAATCTCCTGGCTGCCTTCACCGATTGCGTCCGCAACAGCGCGACTGTACGAGAGCAGGTCGTCCACACCATCTTGTACCAGAATCCGTTGTAGTTGCGGCCAGGGAATTCGGCTGGCCGAACGCACTGCGTGCTCGTGCACCAGAAGAAACTCCGCCTCGCGTTCTTCTCTGTTGGTCAGTCTCAGCCGCTCGCCGATCCCCTGCACTTCCGGAACGCGGCGCCCGACTGGACAAACGAACTCGCGAACCAGCGCGGCAAATGCCATAGCGAACGTCGGATTGTCGAGACACTCCAAGATGCGCCGCGTTCTCTGCCAGGGCGGTTTCGCCGACGAGCTCTCCCCATCGGGCGCGATGCCTTGCAGTTCGGGCAAGATTACCGTCAACAGTCCTGATTCAGCCAGCAAGTCAACAGCTCGGCTCCGATTCTGGTGGACCAGCATCAACCGCATTTCGGCCGTGATTCGTTCAGCGCTCACAACCGCAAGCTCCGACGCCTTCTGCTGCACGGCGGCGAATGTCGACTCGTCCAAAGCGAAGTCGAAAGTCGCTGCCATACGCACGGCTCGCAGCATGCGCAGTTTGTCTTCCGCGATGCGTTCAAACGGATCGCCTATCGCCCGTAGCAAACGCCGACGTATATCTTGCTGGCCGTCGACGTAATCGATCACCCTACCATCGATTGGATCGTAGAACAGGCCGTTGATCGTGAAGTCGCGGCGTTTGGCGTCTTCTTCCGCGCTGGTGAACGTGACTTTATCCGGATGCCGACCATCGCTGTACTGGGCGTCCTGGCGAAAGGTCGCTACCTCCACCGGCCCGGCTCCTTTCGGTGCCTGCACGGTGATGACTCCGAATGCCTTTCCGATCGCTAGTGTGCGCCGCGAACCGAATACCTCACGGATCTCGTCGGGCGTGGCATTGGTGGCAACGTCGTAGTCCTTGGGAGTCCTTTCTAGAAGCTGATCCCGCACACAACCGCCAGCCCAGTATGCTTGAAAACCGGATTCGCGCAGAGTCTCCACAACGCGTACGGCGAATCGTCGACTCTGTTTGGGATCGATGGAGGTCATGGTTTTAGCGGTGTTGTGCGAACTTACCGTAAAGGTAGCGTCACCCGCGTGTCGGGGCGAGTACCAAGACACACAAAAACCCCGACACGAAAATTCGGGCCGGGGTTCGAGATTGTTCGATGATTCCGATTGAATGACGGGTTCAGGTGCCGAATTCGGGCCGGCGGCGGCCCAACTGGCACTGTAGCCGGTGGACGATGCTACTGTGCATCTGGCTAACGCGACTTTCGCTCAGGTCCAGCGTTGCACCGATCTCCTTCATCGTCAACTCTTCGTAATAATACAGAATGATGATCAGCCGTTCGTTGCGGTTCAGACCCTTGGTCACTAGCCGCATGAGGTCATTCTTCTGGATTCGCCGCGTCGGATCTTCGCCCTTCTTATCTTCCAGAATGTCGATCTCGCGGACATCCTTGTAGCTGTCCGTTTCGTACCA
>CAZUAH010000345.1:0-14470 GCA_964617665.1 uncultured Pirellulaceae bacterium | reverse complement strand
CGCCGAATATCCGGCTCGTCATCGAGAATCCAACAGCATTTTGGTGCCGAGGGAATTACTCCTCTCATTGACGGCCATCGTCATTGTCGGCGTTTGCGTATGCGTTTGTTGCCCTTGGGATGACGGAGCTTTCGGGGGCTGCTGCGAAGGCTGTTGATCGCGCTGGTTTTCCTCCCGACCGGGGTTCTGGCGGTTGGTTTGTGGTTGATACTGAAAAGTACGGTTCTGGGGCGCTCGTTCGGGTTGCTGTTGCTGCTCTTGCTGCTGTTGCTGAACCTGGAACTGGAGTTGCTGCAATTGTTCCTGTTGCTTCTCAGCAGGTTGCTGGCCCGCCGACGCGCCACCGGAAAGCTCGTGGCCGTACGCGTCGCGGATGATCGCTGCCGCCTCATTTGCGCGGATATGCACCAGTTTGACCACGTGTGACTTGCCCCGAATTTGCACGTCGGCGATGCTTTTGTCGCGATCGACAATCTTCAGGTGCTTTTCGATCCGCAAAATCTCCACCGCCGTGCCTTGCACGATCAGCCGGTTGAGACGGGCATCGGCGATGACAGAGGGTCCGAAATAGCTGTAATAGGACCGCCTGGGCCGACGCGGACCCTCCAAGTCGTCCATTTCCGTTTCGTCCATCGAACTGTCACGGCGATACGAAGATTCACCGCGACGGATGTCGCTCAACAACGACTTCGCTTCCTCGGCGCCAACGTGCTTCAGGTAGAAGATCGCCATCATCGTATCGGAAAACACGTTCGGCCCGGCGATCACTCGCAAATGCTTCTCGAATTCATTGAGCAGTTGGACGTCATTCGACTGCAGCAAGATACCCCTGGGCGTCACCTGGGCTTTGATCGGAGGCTTCGGTGCACCTGCGTCTTCCGATTCCTGTGGGTCGGCGTTCTGCATCGTGGCGAAGGTTATGCGATTGGATCGCTGAGCGCGATCATCGCGCTCTGTCGGCGACCCGTCGGGCGGAGCGGGTGGAGTCGGTTTGGGCTCCTCGCCGTTGATCTCACGTTCGATCAGGTCGCCGGGCGTCTCGGTGGATGGTGGGAAGACCAACACGTCGTTGTCGTCGCCGGTCCAGAACCGCTTGCCTGTTTCCAGTAACTGCTGAGCCCGGTCGCCTTGGATCGGCAACAATCGCAGAGTGCTGTTCTTCGTCGATTCTCGTGGCTGCTCCAGGCGATCGACGATCTTCTTCACCTCGTCGACCTGGGCGCGAGTGCCTCGCACAAAGATTCGCCGGGTGGGCGGATCCCAGTCGAGTCGCGGATGATTCTGCTCCTCATCCTCCTCATCAGCAAAATATGGAATGTCGAGCATCTCTCGGATCAGCGAAATGGCGACGTATGCTTCGACTCTTTCTAGCTGGATCACTTCGAAAATCGCCGCCTCGGCTTCCAGTGTGTCGATCGTCTCCTGGACTCGCTTGTGAATGTCTTCAGTCGCCAGCACGATCAAACGGCTAGTCTTCGGTTCCTGGGCCAACCGCACGTCTTCGCCTTCCAACAACGTTTGCAGCACGTCGTCGACGGCTTGCAGACTATCGCCTTCGACCGGGTGTGCCCGCAGAAAAGGGGCATTTTCCCCATCGCGTTCCTCGGGCGGCTTGTTCATCATTTGAACGACGCCCTCGATGACGGCCAGTTTGTCGGACGAGCCCGTGGCAAGAATCTGCTTGCCGTCCGCGGCCGCCGCCAAGTTAACTTCCTCCCCAACATTCGCGTTCTCGTCTTCAATGCCGACTAGCGGCCGCACGGCGGCCAGAACCTCATCGGCGCTCACGTGCTCCAGTTCAAAACGGCGGACGGGACCAGCATCGGCGTCAGGGTTTTCCAACGCCTCGAGAGTGTCGCGAACGATTCGCAGCTTGGCCGCGGTTTCGATGACAACCAGTTGCTTCGATTTTGGCATCAGGAGCGGCTTGCTCAACTTGACCAGACCGCTGATTTCTTCGAGCGCTGCCTTCGGATCGGTCTTGGCAATGGGAAAAATGCACTTGACCACCTCGTTGTCGCCGCGGCGATCCAAGTCGGCCAAGTCGGCGTATTCGGCTAGCGAATCGAGCAACTGATCTCGGCGGCTGTCCTCAAGGCCAATCACCGATAGCATCCTTCCGCTCCGAATCAACGTGAAACCATCCGGCAGCAGAAAGCTGTTGACCTTCGCGATCGCCTGATCGGGCGTATATTTCTGTTCGTCGCTGTACGTCAAACTGCCCGGCGGCAGCGAACCGACATGCACCGAAAGCTCCGCCTGCTTTGCCAGCCAATCAATCACGGCGCGCCATGGCGTGTTTTCAAAGGTGAATCGTAGGTGGGCCTTGTCGAGATCGCCTGGAGTTGAAGTCGTATCGTCGGGCTGTTCATCTGCGAGCAGGGCGGCGGGCTCTTTCTCTTCGTCGGCGGCGTGAACGATTGGGCACGCTTGCGTCATACCCAGCCAGCAAAATGCCGACCAACATGCAAGTCGCAGAGCAACCGATCGGATCTTCATATTTCCGCCGTGTTCCTGTTCCGCCCTGGCAAATCCGCCGCTCAAGGGGTGCATGACCTGAGGCATCGCTTACGCTCTGGGTTGATACTTGGGTCGCTTGCGTCGAGCTAATGCTGCGGCACGAGCACCAACGACCAGCTATCTAACAGCCCCGCTCGATCGCTGCGGTCTGCCTGAATGAACAGACGCCATTCACCCCTGCTACTTTCTCCATTATAACTGGCCAGCTCCGATTTTTCACCAGAAACAGCCCCTTCCGGCTTCAGCGGTCCGTGAAATGGCGGCACTGCAGCAGCGATCGACGTCTTGGCATCGTTATCGAACACCGCGTTGCCAAAGTTGCTGTCCTTCCATTTCTTCCCGACGCCGGTGAATAGCTCAACGCGCCGACCGCTTGGTGAAACCAGGAATGCGGCAAGTTGCTCCGGGCCGGTATGCGAGATCGCAAGCCGCACGTTGACGTCCGCGACTACAAAATCTTCGTTGACTTGAATCGGGGAAGAGGCACCCATGCCCGGTTCGATCACGACCGCCGGGCCGCTGGCGAACTCCCTACCGTGCATCCTCTCCAGCGGAATGCTCTCGTCTGCTGTGATGATTCCGTCCTGGTTCCGATCGTAGCGGTTAAACGCAGTCAGCCGCGCATCGGTCCACTCCGAAGCGTATTCGGACATCGACACTTGACCGTCATGATCCGAGTCTCGTTCGGTAAACCAATTGGCCGACGACGAAGAAGGTTGGCCAGCATTCTGCTGTTCCAGCCAAGCCGCTAACTCCTGCAGGTTAACGCTGCCATCGCGATCGGCATCCGCCAAGTTGATGTGCCCTTCGATACGTTCCCATTCACTGCGATCCAGCACATCATTGCCATTCTTGTCATAGTGACGGATGACCTCCTGGGCAGCTAGAACACCGCCCAGCGTCGAAATGACCACGAACCCTCCATCTCCTTGCGTGATGAATGCCAATTGCTGCTGTTTGAACTGGCCATCGGCGATACGGAGCACGAAGTCGCTCGAGTTAACGACGGTCGAGTTGACGACGGGCGGTTTGATGACGGGCGAGTTGACGACGCCCGAGTCCGCCCACAGAATGGCGTCTGACACATTGGCTCTAACTCCTGCGACGTACAGGTTCGCGACCGCGCCTTCTTTCCCCTCCTTCTCTTTGTTTCTTTGTGCTTCCTTATCCATACGTATCTTGGCGTAGTAGTTGGCCAATTCGCTGATCGTCAATTGATGGTTACGATTGGCATCAAATCGAAACCGGCGTTCTTCGTATTTCTTGTAGCGCGAGTTACGAAGCTCCTCCCGGCTCATTACTCCGTCTTTGTTGGTATCAACTTTTCGAATTGCCGACACAGCGTCGGCAAGATCCTTCTTGGTGACCTTCAGCGGACTCTCCGAAGGTCCACCGAAGCCGGGCAGCCGTTTGCCGCCATCAGGCACCCCGAAGCCAGGTACTCGCTCCTGCCCGACCGCTGCCACCGATAGCCCGACCGCGACACAGATACAGTACAGTGGGCAGGCTCGCATCACTGAATTACCTTCTCGCCCGAGGAACAAGTTGGACTTGGACGGTCATCCGACACCTTCTAGTTTACATCCAAACGTCGCCGTTGTATTGAGTTGTTGCACGGATTCCTGGCTCAACAGCGTCTCGAAGACGTACAAACTCGTTGACGCTCGTCAGTTCCGCCAGCGGCGCTCGTTCAGGAACGGAGTCCTGGTCCAGCGAGTTTTAGGTGGACACTTGTCGACATGGAATTGAGGAGCACGTCTGACAATTGCCCCTGCTCAACTCCTACACAAGGAGGACCGAATCGGTATCCTCCAACCTGGCGCGGTTGTGGATGTTTTGGTGGCGGAACTGATCGAGGGGGAATGCGTGCTGACGGATATATTCGGAGTGACCGAGACGGGCCGAGCCAGACTGGAACCGCGCTTCATTTTCCGCACCGGCCAACAGGTGGGCGTCCTACCGCGTCCCGGCGATACGAACGGTTGCAACTGACCGCTCGCAAACCCACTAACCCTGGTTAAACTGGCCCTTGCCCCAGAATTCCTTGTTGTATGCTGCCGATCCGCCGCGAGGTATTGTGATCGGATCCCATTTATCTCCGGCCAGGATGCGGGCGAGTATGATGATCTGTCCTACGTGATACCCGCAGTGGGACACCGATCGATGAATTGCCAACGGAACCGAATGCAGCTCGCCTCGAATGGTGACTGTCTTCGCTAGGTCGTCCGCTTCCAGCTTGCCCAATTGTGTGAGCAAGCAGTTCCAGCCCGTTTCCCAGTGCTTCAATATCTCGTCACGACTCTCGAGCGAATCCACAAACTCATCGTCGCGATTTCGCCACGGTTTCTCGCCGTCCGAAGTCAGGAAATCCGTCCAGCGTGAGAGCAAGTTGCCGGCGACGTGTTTCATGATGACCGCAATGCTGTTCGTGTTTGGATCAAGCGCGACGTGCAACTTGTCGTCCGCCAACTGAGCTACGGCTCGATCCGCCCTGTTCTTGTCGTTCCGAAATGTGGTCACAGCGCTTGTGATGACTGTCGAGCCTAGATCTTCGGGTAATGTCATCGGAAAACTCACTTGTGGTTCCGGCGATGCCAGTGTGACCGCCAGTAGGCTTCGTCGGTTGCATAGACGTCGATCGGGTCGCCGACGGCCAAGTCGATTGGCAGTATGCCGTAACGCTTCATTTCGCGAATGTACTCGGGGCGTGGCCGAAAGCCGGGCATGTCGAAGCGTTTGATTCTGTCGAGCTTGTTCTTGGTGTCTCGAATGGACCGCAGGACGGTCTGGTAGTCGGAGTCGACGGTGCCGGGGAACACGGCCTTTCCACACGACTCGTAGCCCCCGGCTTGTTTTGAGAGCGGTGCCAACAGGATCAGCGACTTTTCGGGCCTGCTCAGGTTGAAGAACAGGTGTCGCGAGAAACGGCGGCGGACGTCGTCTGGGGTAAGCGGGATCCACGGGCCGGAGCCCTTGAACGCCGTGCCCCATGAGCCCGGGCCGACGATGTGAGATGGCGAAAGCGGCAACGGCATGTTTCCATCTTCCTGATGGCAACCGCCACAGCGGCCCGTCAATGCCTCCATCGACTCCTGCATGCTGGGCCATTCGGTGTCGGAACAGTCGAGGCGAATCGAGCGGTCGATGATTTCGAATCCGCCGATCATCCCTGTACCCAACGCCGCATAAGTGCCCGGGTAGGTCGCTCCGGTTTCGATCCACAGCCGGACTAACCTGCTTTCGTGCTCTGAGAGCTTCGCGTCATAGTGGCTACCGTCGATCAGTTGCATCAGCCGGCTGGCGGAACTGCCGATGGACCGAGGCGGCCGGTTGCCAACGTCGTTGCGCCCGTCGGACACCAGGTCGAGGGCCGTCATTGTGTAATAGCTGATCGAGAACACGGGGCCGCGGTCGCCAGTGAGGACCACGCCGCCTTCGCGATTGTCGTAGTTGTGACAGCGGACGCAGTGCTTGTCCAGGATGGGTTGGACGTCGCGCGGATAGTCGAAGATCTCGGGAACGCCGGCAACGGGTGTGATCTCGTCGGGAGCGCGCTTCAATGCCATCAGGTCTGTCGGTTGGTGCGGCGGGCTGACGACTCGCTGTTCGTGGCAGCCGATGCACGTGGTTGTTTCGCCCGGCATGACGGTCAGGAAGCTCTGCATGCGTTTGACCGCCATATCATTTTCGTCCAGGGCAACGAAGAACAGGGACCTCAATGCCGGCAGTTCCATGTAGGCGGAACCATCCGGCTCGACGGGCACGGTCCCCAGTATCCGTTCCAAGTTGAACGTGCCGCCGTAACTGATCGGTTCCATACCGCCCGTGTAGTTCATCGGTTTGGGGAGCGGTTCCAGGACGAGCAGTTTCTTGATCTCGCCGCGTCGGACACCGTCCATGTTTCTTCCCCGGTGGGCGTCCACCAAGATCAACCGGCCCGTTGTTTTCGGCCAGTCGACTTCGGTTGGAACCAGGGGCTCGCGAGACCGCGCGACCAGGGGACGCGGCTCGTGGCATTCGAGCCCCGCTTTGACGTCCTCGTCGGACAATTCATATACCGTCCGGGTTCGTCCTGTGCCATCCATGAGCACGATTTCGGAACGGTGGGCCGCCATGAACGCTTTCTCCGAAAACGCCCACGGATCGCGGTACTCCGACGAGTGACTGATCGGCCGGGCTGACGAGTTGTCATCCGGGCCGTTTCTTGGGTCGACGACGGTCACCACTCCGTCATGCTCGCGACGACCGTGGCCGGGCGAAAACGACGCCACCACCCTGCGCGAGCCGGGGATGGGTTTGGCGTCGATCATCGTGGTGCCGGGATGCAGGTTGCCGTAATAGACCGTCTGCCGCAGTCCATCCGGCGTGGTGGCCCACAGGTGATGGAAGCGGACCTGGCTGCGGTCCACGTATTCCCAGCGAGTGTAGAGCACCTGGCCGTTGGGCAGGACCCACGGCGTGTTGTCGTGTTCGCTGTTGGCCGACAACACTCGGATGTTGCCGCCATCGGCGTCGCAGCAGTGCAAAATGGCGACGTCGGTGGTATGGCAATTCACCACTCGGTTACAGCGGCTCGATACAAACACGATGCGGCCGTCGGGCAACCAAGTCGGCTCGATGTCGTCGTACGGTCCGTCGGTCAACTGGCGCAGACCGGATCCGTCGGCGGCGATCGTGAAGAGATGATAGTGCGGGGTGTCGCCAGGGCGATATGCGAAGACGATCGTCCGGCCGTCGTAGTGGACAGCCGGGTCGCGGACGCCGCCTCGCGGGTCGTCCAGCAGGACCTTGACCTTTTCGCTGACGACGTTCAAACGCGCCAAGCGACCTCCGTGGCCGTAAGTCTTCCAGCGAGACTTCTCCAATGTGTACCCGAAATTGGCATACCAATGGGGATCCTCGCCGAGCGCCCGGGCGGCGAAAATGATCTCGTCGACCCCGGCCATCGGACCCTTTCGAAACTCGGCCAGCAAATCACGTTTCTTGGGGACGACAAGTTTCAGAGGGCTCGCGCGCGTGCTGAGCGCGACGTAGTCGTAGAGGATCCAACTGCGATCGTCCAGGCGGATCGAGATCGCATTCTCGCCTCGACGGATGCGCCCGGACGGGATTCTGAAGATGATCGTTTCCGGCTTTCCCAGTTCAGTCGGGTGAAAACAAACGCGCGGATCGCCGGCCGGTGCGACCTGCGCCGGCAGCGGCGTGTCGTTGATAGTCACGACGACCTTTGAACGCGCTACGGGAGCACCGCCCGCCATGCCGATCACCAGAAACAGCGGGCGATCATGGTCGCAGGGGCTGGTGTAGCGGATCGAAAACGCGTGGGTCTTTCCGCCGGACCACGTATCCATGGGCGCCGGATGAATGTAGGGCCATTCGCGCGGTGTGCTGGAACCGATCGTGTAGCAGATCTCCTTAGAGAACTTCTTCGAAAACGCCGTATATCCTTCGCCCGGCCCCGTCAGACCGAACTCGGCAGCGCGAGCGTCGGGAGTCCCGATGCAGAAGAGAGCTGCCGCCGGTTCGTCGGATGCCGCGGCGCCGGGCGACAGATCGGAGCAGAGGCCTGCGACGGAAGCGACCAAAACCACACACGTCGGCAGCAACTCGTGCCGCATCAGACGACCTCCCAATGTGACGCCACATCTTCGTACGCCGGCACGTCCCAGAGACCCGCGTTTCCACCAATCTATCCGGTCTGTCAACGGGGTGCAATTCTTCCCAAATCGAAGCTCACTGACCGTCATACTCAATCGTCAGCTATCGTGACGGCAACGCTGTGGCTTATCATAATGACCGGTGTATGCGGGGTAGTCCGAAGTACAGAAGGAACCTCCTCATGATTTCCCAAGAAGACCGCACCGTGATTCGAGAGCTGGCCACGAAGCGCATGGAATTGGCGTCTCTTCCTGTCATGCAGGAGCGGAAACGTTTGTGGAAGGCGGTGCATGACCTCAACGCGGAGCGCCCGGTCATATTGTTCGAGACGGATTGGATCGAGGGATTCGTGGAGGATCGGGAACTCCTTTGCGAGGATCCGTTCCTGCGAAGTGTCGAAAGGAGCATGCGAATCACTCTGCGGCACGCCGAGGAGTTGGGGGACGACATCGTTGTCGAACCTCACTATCGACTGGGCTGGAGAATGGCGTTTTCGGATTACGGCGTGCCTGTTGAGATTCGGTCGGCAGTCTGTCCAGAACCATCGATTGCCTACAGTTTCAGTTTCCCCATCGCAACGCCGGAGGATATCAACAAGCTGCGGAACCGGACTTTCTCCGTCGATCGGGAGGAAACGCTGCGCAGGAAAGAAACGTTGGAAGACGTTATGGGTGACATCCTCCCCGTGAAGGTCGGCAACTACGATCCCTTTGTCTACGAGTTTGACGTCGGCGAATTCGGGGACTTGGGATTCAACGGCAATTTCTTCTTCGGCCTCACCTGGCAGCTCTATCGGTTCATTGGGAATCAAGGATTGCTGTATTGGGTTTACGATGCCCCAGAGGCGATTCACAAGCTGATGTCGTACCTGCTCGACGATCGGATTGCCGTGTTTGATTACCTTGAGAAGGAAGGTCTGCTGGCCTTGAATACGGACAGCCAAATGGCTGGCCCACGCAGCTACGGGTACGTGTCGGACCTTCCGGAACCGGACGGTCGCGAGGAAGTCACCTTGAAGGACCTATGGGGTTGGGCCGAATCGCAAGAGTTCGAAAGCGTCTCGCCGGAGATGTACAAGGAGTTCGTCCTTCCTTATCTAGCCAAGTTGAGCGAAAGATTTGGGCTCGTCTACTACGGTTGCTGCGAACGTGTCGACGACCGACTGGCCATGATCATGGACGCGATCCCCAATCTTCGGTCCGTTTCGGTTTCGGGTTGGTCGGACTTTGCCAAGGTCGCCGAGATGCTGGGAAACGACTACGTTTACTCTCGCAAGCCGGTGCCGGCCAACATCAGTGGACCCAACCCCGATTGGAACGCGTTGGAAGAGGACATGAAGAAGACCTACGCCGTGGCCCGAGACTGCAACGTGGAGATCCTGTACCGTGACGTGTACACAATCAACGGAGATCGATCGCGGCTCAGGCAATGGGTCGACATGACCAAAGCGATCTTTCAGATGTAAGGCGACTGACCCTCGTGCCCCGTCCCGTTGTTGGCGATTCTACCCTCTATCGGTTAGCCGGCACACAGTTCGCGTACGAAGCGAGCGTTCGTCCCTACCTGGTCGCCAAGCTGTTGAGACATTCCTACGATCATCCCGTCGCCAGGTTTGATCGAAGCGAGGGTCTCTTCGAACGCGCACCATACGCCGCTGGCAGATAGGTCGGCCTGCCCCGCGGCCAAGACCTTGTAGGCCAGACACGGCTTGCTGGCGGCTCGAATGGTTGATTCAACCACTCTAGAATAAACGACTCGGCAAGTATGGATGGAACGGGCGCTCACAGTTTTCGGCTCTAGTGGATCGGACCCAGGCGGCGAACTGAAAAACGCTTCGCTACCGTCAACCGTCTTGTATTATTGCGGTGATGACGCTGCGCAAATGGCCGCCGCAAACCGAGAGTTTTGGAGGGACCTTCTAACTTTCGTTCAAGAGAACCTGTAATTTCCGTCGAACAGCCCCTCAATCTGAGAAAGGAAGGTTGTCATGTGCTACATCATGCAAGTTCTGCTAGTTCTGCTAATCGCCGACTTGGCATCGCCGAACGCTTGTCGATCTCAGGAAACTTCTGAAACAGCCCCTCAGGATTGTGAATCCTGGACGTTTGGCGCCGTAGAGGCTGCTCGCCGACAAGAAGAGGCGGCGGACGAGTTCGACGTTCCTGTTGAATACGAAAACAGGATCGGCATGAAGTTGCGACTGATCCCCGCCGGCGATTTCATGATGGGCAGTTCGGCGGATGAAAAATATCGTGAAGGAAACGAAGAGCCAGTTCACCGTGTGGAAATCAGGAGGCCGTTTTACCTTGGGACGCGAGAGGTGAGGCAGGGCGAATGGTTGGAGGTGATGGATACGGCGCCGTGGCGCAAAAGACCCAACACTCGCGAGGGAACCGACTATCCAGCGACATACATATCGTGGAAAGACGCTCAGGCCTTTTGCGAACAGCTTTCACGACTTGAGGTTAGAGTCTATCGTCTTCCTACAGAGGCGGAGTGGGAATACGCGTGTCGCGCAGGTTCCAGAGCGGCTTATGGTTTCGGAAATGAGCCCTCAATGTTGAAAGAATACGCTTGGTTCAAAATCAACACGTGCGATTGCGATGAATGCTATCCTCACGAAACGGGTCGAAAAACCCCCAACAATTTCGGCCTCTACGACATGCACGGGAACGTTTGGGAATGGTGCGAGGACCGGTATTCTTTCTACTATGCGTTAACACCCTCAGCGGATCCAACCGGGCCGAAGGTAGGCGATAGCCGTGTGCATCGCGGAGGCGGCTTTCGCAGCCTCGCGAGGTACTGCCGGTCCGCAGATCGTGCAAGATGCGCGCCCAGCGTCTCGCAATTTGATCTGGGGTTTCGCGTCGTGTGCTCGGAGGAGCAACGCCCCGGGGCGGTGGACCGAAAGTGAGGACCTTACGGCGTCACGTCAAATCCTGCCAAGGATATCCGCAGAAGAACCGGCAAGGACAGAGTTCAAGCTAACCAAGGGAGAAGGTGACTATTCCTTGCAGGTGAATCGCCCATTGCGCGCGGCGGTGAAATCGACCGTCGCGATTCGCTCGCCGTCAGGTCGCATCTTCAGCCAGACTCGCCAGAGCAGGTAGCCCGCCACAACCGGAAGAACCATCCAGAGCAGGACGGAAATGCTGTGCGAAAAGGTATCGGACGCGTTCATCCTGCATCAACGTCGCCCAGTGTGTTTGCCATAACAAACGGAAATCCGGGTCACAGTGGACCGGCACTTCTCTCAGTTGTTTGTGGCTTCAATCAGGGCAGCGGAACGATGGGGTTAAGATGCGCCGCCTTCTTGCCATCCACTCTCACGCTGATGCGCACCGGCTTGCCGCGTTCCCTTTCGTTGTCAAACACCACAGCGTAGTAATGCTCGCCGGTGGGGAGCGCCGAGCTGTCAAGATAGTATCCGAGCTCCGTGGTGGCAGTCTTCGTCGCGTCCGTCAGTGGGAAGTTGGGTTTGTCGCCGCGGTAAACGTGTACGAAGAGTCCCCAGGTGTGTGCGGTCAACCCCCAACGCAGCTCCACCTCGCCGCTGGGCAGTTGTTCGGCGGTAAATTTGGGTAATTCCCTCGGAATACGCACCGGGTAAATGTTTCGGTGCCGACCTGCAATGGCCAGCAACTGTCCACCAGGCATGTCAAGCCGCGGGGTCGCCAGGGCCATCTCCCGGCCTTGAACAACAATATCGAGCATCTTTTGATAGTGCTTGTTCTTGGTATTGTCAAAAGAGATGACTGGCTTGCCGCTGGCCTCGCCCTTGTCCCACTTCCGCCATTTCTGCTGGGGATAACTGTCGAGCGGCTTAACAGCATGTTCATATCGTTCGGTACTGAAGATACGGAGCCGCTTGAAGGCGTCGACCTTCGCATCACGACAGAGTGCTTGTCCGTACCCGTTTTCACCCTTTGCCAGTGGCGCGCGGAGAATACGACTGAACTTCGGATTTTCGAGATTGAACCAGTCAGGTTCGAATCGCCCGCCGGGCCCGTTTGTGGTGTGGCATTTGACACACCCGGCAGCGGTCATCTCGGCAATGAGTTTATTCTTGGTATCCTGCCACTCCTTCAGCTGAAACGCCTTCGGCGTGTAGTTCCACGTGCCATGGTAGGGGCCGTTGCCGTCGATCCAGGCGAGGATGAGATCACGCTCGGCACGCGACATTTCGAAACGGTCCTTGTGTCCCAGGTCACCCTCGACGACGACCTTCGCCAGCGGCGCGGCGGGTGAACCGATCGCGTAAGCTGGGAATATCTGCGCCGAGTAGTGCGCCGTCCCGTTCATCGAACAGACACCGGCGATCAGCGTTGCCCTATATTGGACTTCACGCCGGGAGACGAGGTTCTCGTAGCTGTTGTTGAGGTACTCCGTCCAACCGCCGGTCAGGTCGAGTCCCGCGGCGAAACCCTTTTCGCCACCGTGGCAGGTGACGCAGTGCTTGTCGAGGATCGGCTGCACCATGGACGGGTAGTCTAACGGTCCCGATCCCCACGATTCGTCTTTCAGCTTTGCGGGCGGTTTCCGTTGGGCAAGCGTGGACTCCTGCCGGGCCGGGAAGGTTGCCTTCTTGTCTTCGTGGCAACCAATACAACTCCGCGTAAAACCCGGTGCCGCCTGGACGAAGGTTCGCATGCTCCGCACGCTGCGGCCTTCCGCGTCGAGCGCCTGAAAGTAAATCATCTTACCCGCGGGCACTCGGAAGTAGGCGCTGCCGTCCTTCTCCACGGGAACCTCGCCGAGGTAATTCTTGCAGGTGAACGCCAGGGCCGCGGAAATCGTAAATGTTTGGTTGAACGGACCTGGGCCCGGCGTCACACTGACACGCGAGGTCTCCTCCACCACGCGAAGTTTCTTGATGGAACCGCGAGGCACCTCGGGCATTCCCTCGTACACGTTCTGCACCGAGAAAAGGCCGTAGTCCATGCCGCGATCCACCTTCGATGGATGCAATCTTGGCAGGGGACGCGCTTGGACCGGAATCGGAGAATGACAATCAATTTTTTCGTCGGCGAAGAGTAGCTCGCGGGTCAGCGAGTCGTCCTGGTTGCGTTTGATCAGAAAGAGTGCGTTCTTTTCACCACTGCGGTCGCTGTAGAGGATGAGGTCTTTGGTGATGGGATACGGTTCGCACGCTTCCCCTTGGTCATTCGTAGATTGTTCCGGGGTGGAGAAGTTGAAAACCGCTTGGGGATCGTTCTTTCCCATCCGCGTGTCAATCAGCGCAATCGTGCCGCGCGGCGTGCTGTTGTGCTTCGAGAAAGTGCTCACCACGTACTCTGGGTCCGAAAAAACCTGGCGAGAGTCGAGAACTGCCTCGGGGAAGACCATATTATTGGCGTACATTGCCGTCTCGAACGTTCCATCCGGGTAGACCGTCCAGAGACTCTGGATCGTGAGTGCGGTTTTGTCAACATATTCCCACCTTCCGAAAAGAATACGTCCGTCAAGCATCATGCTCGGGTCAAATTCGGTCTCACTATTGACCGAGATCGGATAGGTGTTGGTTCCGTCGGCATCCATCACGTGGAGGATTGCCACGCCCGTGTTGTTGCACGGAACGAGCCCATTATGCCGCATGGTGGTGAAGACAATTTTCCCGTTGGGCAAGTAGGCGGGCATTAAGTCCTGCGCCGCACCGAGTGAACCGTGCCTGCCACAGTAAACCGACTTAACGCAACCCGATTCGTCGGGTAGATAATTCTCCCGGGGATTGGTCAGACGACGCAGTCCTTTCCCGTCAATTCCGATCTCATAAATGGAGGAGCTTCCATTCGGCTCGCCCTTGAAGCAGAAGAGAACTTTCTTCGCGTCGTAGGAGAGGTCGGGATCGAAGTACATCCCTTCTCCGAGAGTTTCCTCGGTCGTTGCGTCAATCACCGGATGGATGCGGTGCTTTTCCGGTGGGTCGGACGGGTTTTCCAGCACGTAGATGCCACCGCCCGGATACCACTGGTAGCATGTGTCGTAGATGTGGATGCCCTGGTAGTTGCCTCGTTTGGTAAAGAGGATGGGGCAGTCAAGATGTGTTCGAAGCGACTCAGCAGCTACAACGAAGCTGGAAAACGCCGCCAGGAGTGCCACGGCCACGATAGTGAAACGGTGGAACTTTCTCATTTGTTTCTTCTTTTTGGTGGAGGAGTGATTACTTGCTTCTTCCAAATCGACTTCAGTTCATACGATCTTCGTGAATTAGGCGAGCGGCGGATGAATTCTCACCTCTGGAAAGTAGCAGGCACACTCCGTGTGCCGTCCGCTTCCGGCTACGGCACACGGA
>CAZUAH010000344.1:0-14601 GCA_964617665.1 uncultured Pirellulaceae bacterium | reverse complement strand
AGGTATAATCCATTCCTTGTTCTCGGGAAATAGAAATTACGCGCTTCCTTAGAGACACTGATGGGTCTAGGCCTTATTGGAATGGGCGTCTTCATGCCCTTGATGATGCAGATGGATATGCAGCAAGGCGGTGCCCCGCCACCTGGCGGCCCGGGGCCAGAGGCAATGACGTGGATTTTCCTTGCCATCTATGGCGGCATGGGGCTGATAACGCTGGTAGCGGCGATACTCCACATCTTCGCAGGAATACGTAACTATAAGTTCCGCAGCCGAGTTTTCGGACTGGTGGCCCTAGGCGGTGGAATGGTCACGATGATCACCTGCTACTGTGCACCAACCGCCGTTGCACTGGGTGTGTACGGTTTGATTACCTATCTGAGACCGGAAGTGAATCACGCGTTCGCAATGGCTGCGTCCGGAAAGAAGCGAGACGAAATCATGGCGACACTTGGGTAGCCAAGGCCAAAAAGCAGTCTGCGCATCTCCAAAGCGATCACAAATCGTCTCAAAAGCGCTGTGACTGGCAGCCGAGCAATTCGCCAACGAGCCGTCCGCTGGTGATTGCCCAGGCGATGTGAAGGCCGTGGCCCCATAGCACTTGGCCTCCCAGTCCGTTTTGCCCCGCGGCGTACAGACCCGGAATTGGCCGATCGTCTTGGTCCATCACCTGCATTTGCTCGTTCACTGCAGCTCCGCCTTCGGTAGTGGTGAAGTACGCTTTGACCGGACCCAACAGCACCCATCGGCCACCTTCCAAAGGATGCGGATCTTCCGTGCGGCCGAACGCATCAGGTTCTTCACCATTCGCGTATCGGTTGAACTGCTCGATCGTCTCGCAGAGGCCGTCGGCTGGAAGTCCGCGTGTTGCGGCCAGATCGCCCAGCGATTGAGCTTCGGCTGCCACATCCCGTCGCAGCCGCAGGTAGTCGGCCACGTAGGCGTAAGCGATCTCCGGAGCTGTCGAGATGAAGTTGGGCCAAGCGCTGTAAACGTCGACCAACCGCTCGTCCAACACGATGTAAGCGATCTTTTCCGACTGGGCCGCCACGGCGATTTCCCGCTCGGGTGAAATTCTCTCGTTGGTGAATCGTCGACCCTCGCGGTTGACCATTATGGCGCCGTTGTCCAACAGCGAGTCCTCGGGATGCTGCCAGGTGACGAGCAGTCGCTTGATCCTCCGATGGATCACCGCCTTGGGTACCAGCGGCATCATCATGCCCATCAGCTTCATTCCGAATCCCTTCGACGGGAGAAGCTGCTCGAAACCCTTGCCCGGCGGCGGAATGAAACGTAACTCCGGCCCGTAAGTGATGTCCATGTTGACCATTTGGGCGCCGGCATGTTCCGCCAAGCGATGCCCATCACCGGTTGTGTAAGGATGGATACCCTCGATGGCGGTGAATTCCTGTCCACGAAACCGGCCGATCATGTCTGGCGCGTTGGCGTAATCGCCGGCTGCCAACACCACGCCGCGACGAGCTCGAATTCGCTTCGGCCTTCCATCGATCCGCGCAACCAATCCAACGGCACGGCCATCCTCGATCATCAACTCTTCTGCCGACGAATCGACGGCAATCGTGCCGCCGGCGCGCAACAGACGGGTCTGCAACACTGCGATATATGCCTTGGCATTCGGAACGACATTGTGCATCCGCGGCACGCGGTTGGGCGGTTCAGGATTGGGACCGTGGAACACCAGTCCCAGGTCCATCAACCAGTGCAGCGTGTCAGCAGCATGGCCAAGGAAGAAGCGGCGCAATTCGCTGTTGTTACGTTCCTGGTAATCCTGCGGGCCGAATTTGCCTGCGTCTTCTTCGTGGTCGTCGGGATTGTCCTCAATGCCGGCTTTCTGCTGCAGCGCGGTGCCGCTGGCTGTGAACGATCCAACCGCGATGCCCGTAGCGCCGCCCAAGTGTGGCTGCTTCTCCAGCAGTAAGACGGCTGCGCCACACTCGGCAGCCGTCATCGCCGCTGCCAACCCACTGCCGCCGCCACCGACTACAATCACGTCGTATTCGTCTTTCATCCTGATCTCGCCCTCACGTAAACAGACAGTCGTCTCCCGCATGTGCCCGTCGCATACCGGGTCGCCACCTCAGAATCAAGGAACAGTCTTTCGAGCCTCGTCGATCTTCTTGACGAAGTTCTCCACTTCAGCGGAAAAATGGTCTTTGCCAAACTCGGCCGTGCCGTCGACGGCAGAGGCTGTGATACCTCGCATAGCATCCGTGCCGGATAGTCGTTCCATGTGCACCAAGTTCGGCCGCAGGGTCAGCATCAGCGCGGTCTCTTTCTTGCCTCCATGGTCGGCCGACGGATCCGTGGGATGGCACCACGGTCCAAGCACCAGAAAACGCGTCTCTGGAAACCGTTGAGCCACATCGTCCGCAATCTTCTGGATCGCCGGCTCTTGCTTCGAAGGATAATGCCCTGTGCACGCCACGATGAACTTGACGCCTTGTTCACACAACAAGGTGAACACATCGGTCAACAGGGCTCGAAAGGTCTCTTCGCGCACCAACAAACTGCCCGCCCAACCTTCGTGTCCATGGGGACTCCAGTGGGTTGGCGGCAGGACGACACCGCCTGTCTGTTCCGCCGCCGCGAGACAAAACTCATGGGCGTGAATCGAATCCGTCGCCAACGGCAGGTGGGCGCCATGGAATTCCAGCGTGCCAATCGGCACATACACAAGCGATGTCCGCTCCAGTACTTCAACCAGTTCCGTTGCCGAAAGCTCATCCCATCGTTGCGACGAGGAAGGTTTCTTATCGCCGTGCGATTCCTCGGCCCTGAGCAACGTTGGCGCTGCGGCACATCCAAGTCCCAGTAGTCCTGGAGCCGTACGCAGAAAAGACCGACGACTGTCGCTCGTTACGTCGTGACTACTCCGGCGTCGCCCGCACACACAGTAGCGCATGAGACTGCCAACCTTGCTGAAAAGCGCCCGCCGAAGTCGGGCGAATTGACTCGTCATGCTGCGTTCCCCCGCGTTCGGAGTGAGAGGAGACCTGCGTTGAGTGGACAAAACCACCAACGCCATCTGCCATCAAGTGTAGTGCGTCTTAACGTCGATCGCGATAGCGCACAATGGCTATCCTGTTCGTCTCGATGCACTTCATTGCCTCGGGCACCTCGGTGCCTTAGCATAATTAGTGTTTTCGATAACCCGTCAGCAAGACTTGGATCTCGATCTGCCTGGAGAGAAGTGTGTCGACGAAGACATTCGCGTACAGATTGCTCATCGTTGCGTTTGTGGTACTGCTATTTGGCAGATCGGCCTTGTCAGACGATTCGGCTGTAGGCCCATATGGCCGTGATATTGCCGAACAGCTTGCCAGGCTCCGGTCAGAGTCGCCTGTGGTCCGCGCCGCAGCCGCCGAGGCGTTAGGCTTCTTACGCGCCCACGCGGCGGGAGATGCACTGATCGAACGGCTTGGGGACGAGTCACTTGACGTGCGGCGTCAGGTGGCTATGGCATTGGCTTGGTGTGGCAGCCGCAAGGCGGTTATACCACTGCTGGACGCGCTGGACGATCGCGATTGGTTCGTCCGGCAGGCGGCGCACGTTTCGTTGACCAATCTGACGGGAATGGAGTTTGCGTTCCACGCAACGACTCCCCGTGAGAAGCGCGCCGAACAAGCTGCCGTGTGGCGAAACTGGTGGGCGACAGTCCCGGATGATCAACCGCCCAAGGAGGTACTCGATCTGCTGGCCGGGTCGAAGAACTGGCCTAGCGGTTATGTGGTAACGGCATCCAGCACATACAGAGGGCCGCCCGGCGCGATTACGGACGGCCAGATCGGTCCCGAATTCTGGCAGACCAAGAATGTGCCCTTCCCACAATGGTGCATCATTGATCTTGGGCAGCCGCAACGGGTCGCCCAGGTTGTGATTCACCAGTACGGTCCCACGCTGGTGATGACCGACTACGAATTGGCTACCAGCGTCGAGAACAGAACTTTTGACGTGGTCAGACGCCGCAAAGGTGTCACACCCGTCGAACTGGCGATCGACTTCCCGCCACGGACCGTACGGTACGTGCGAATCACCAGTCATGACTCGATCAGGCCGATCTATCCGACTACGTTTTTCGAGGTCGAGATCAACAAGACGGCCCGAGCCGTCCGACCGAAGACGGCACAAGTCGAATGGCGGCACGAGCGGGCATTGCGGGCATTGGGATGCCTGGGCGGTGAGGGAGCGACCAAAGCGGTGATCGACTGCCTTGGCACGTCCCCGCCCACGGCGCCGCAGTATCGACCCATGGTCCGGGCAGGTATCCGAGCATTGGGACGATTGCGCGACGAAGCCGGCTTCCAGACCCTCGTATCGTTGCTGGACAACCTAATGTGGGCCCGCAACGCTGCCGAGGCGTTGGGCGACTCTGGCGACCGCCGGGCCGTGCCGGCGCTCCTGGCAGCCTATCTGCGATACGCCAAACAGCTCGACGGCGCGGATCCGGCCGGCGTTCCCGGCGACGACAAGATGGGCTTTCCTAGCGAAGACCGCATGCTGGAAACACCTTACTGGATCGCGTTCGCTTTGTCTCGTTTTCCGCTGGACGATCCTAACCACCGCCGAGCGCTTCGGGAGATCGCGCCGCTGGTGATGGCCAATCTGCCGGGCGATCACGATACCTTCATGCTGTACGAGCCGGAAGTCGGTCACCGGATCACTCGCCGTCTATTGGTACAAGCCGGACTGCGCCAAGAGGCCGTTGAGCATGCCTTCGAGTGTTTGGGACATGAGCGCCGTGCGCCAAAGACGCCCGACGAGCCGGAGTGGCCGGTGTTTCCTCCGTATCGAATGTCCACATGGCTTCCCGCGTTATGCACTGAGTCGGAAGCCCTACCGCGACTGGTCGCACTGCTGCAGCACGAAGAGGGTTGGGTACGGCTCAATGCCGCCAAGGCCTTGGCATGGTTGGGCGACACGAGGGCCGTCGAGCCAATAGTCAAACTGTTGGCCAACGCCAAGGCCGAAGCCGACTTCGGGTACTGCGGCAAGTTCAAGTTCGACGAGTACAACGATCCCGCCCCACGCTGGCGCGAAGGACTGATCCGTGCACTGGGGCTGCTGGAGGCGCACGAGCATACGGACCTCATCGCAACGATTCTCAACGACCAGCGCTCGACCTTGGAGATACGTCACGCGGCCGCAGAAGCGCTTGCTGATCTCGGCAACGAAGAAGCGATTGCCGCGCTGTCCGAAGCGGCGGAGAAGCACGATTTCCACAGCATACGGCACATTGCCCGCGATGCGTTACAGGCCCGTGGAATCTCGCTCGATCCAGAGTGTGTGGACTCGACATCGGTGGCCCAAACGGAGACGGGGAATGCAGGACAACCGTCGGTTGGCCAGATGCAAGGAATCGTCTTCATCAAGGGCAGCAACGCGATTCCGAACGTGCTCAACACGGTGCAGCAGGCCGACAACTGGCGTCAGACTTATGTGGTCACCGATTCAGGGCCAGCGTATCGGCCCGGGCGGAACCTCTACGTTTTGCATCCGCCTCGCCCTGGCGGAACGGCGACGCCGTTGACCCAATTCGCCGACGGCTATGTGGCCGAGCCGGAAGTATCGTGGGATGGCCAGCAAGTGGTGTTCTCGCATCGTGGCGAGGACGACCCGTGGTGGCACATATATCGCGTGAACGTCGACGGAACAGAGCTGACACAGTTGACCGACGGGCCGTATCATGCCGTCGGCCCCGCATTCCTGCCCGACGGCCGGATTGTGTTCGGCTCAAGCCGCTCGGGCATCCGCGACGAATACCACGGATACCCCTGCACGGCGCTCTACGTAATGAATGCCGACGGCTCCGACGCGCAGCCTCTTGCCACCAACATCGGGCGTGATAACGAACCGGCAATCATGCCTGATGGCCGGATCGTGTTCAGCCGCCTCGAGGTATTCTACTCGCGAAACAAAACAGAACTGACGCTGCACGCGGCGCACCCGGACGGAACGCTGGACGCCGTACTATACGGACCGGAACGACGCGAATACTGGTATGGCCAGTACCGCGAAGGTCCGCGAGGCCCGGGTGAAATTGGCAACGTTGCGATGACGCACCGCGTGCTGCGGATCACCCAGCCGCAGCCCATGCCAGACGGACGCAACGTGATCGTCGCCACGCCGGGTGGACTGGCGCTGGTCGGCACGCGACGCGATACTGAAATCATCGTCACGCTGGACAACAAGCAGCGGGCCTACACCACACCGTTCCCGCTGCCCGACGGTCGCGTGCTGTGTGCGTCTACCTTGAAAGAACACGACCGCGAGAAGGTGGACTTGGGCCTGTACGTGCTTGATCCGGCGACCGGGCACCTGGAGTTGGTGTACAACGACCCGGCCACGGCTGATTTCGAACCACGGCCGATAATGGCACGCCCACACCCAACGCCACGGCCAACACGAAGCACGCCCGGCGCATACAGCGGCCGGTTTCTCTGCTCGTCGGTCTTTGCCACGCAAGAGGCCGACGTTCCGCTCCGCGGTCGGCTGGTGCGGCTAATCGAAGGTGTGCCGGTGGTAGGAAGACACAGCACACACACAAACCCATGGCCGGTCTGGAAGAACCACGGCGGCACGTTTGCCAGAGTACTAGGCACAGCGCCGCTTGCGCCGGACGGATCTTTCTACGTCGAAGCGCCCGCCGATCGACTACTCCATTTCCAAGTGCTTGATAGCGATCGCCGCGTGATCGGCAACCAGCGCACGTGGATCTACCCGCGGCCCGGCGAGACCAAATCATGCGTTGGCTGTCACGAGCATCCGCACACCACAACGCGAGGCAATGACCCGATCGCCGCTCACTATCGTCCTCTACGGTTTTTGCCTAACGGTGACGAGTTCAAGTACCGCGCCAAGGCCTGGTTCAAAGGCCACCTGCCGCCGGAGATCGAAGAGCGAACCCGAACAGTCCGGGCCGTGAACCTGTTGGCTCGATGAGTCGCGAGCAAGTTTGCGGTCGCTGTTCGATTTGGCTATGGTTGTAGGATCGTGGCGAGAATTGAAGCTACACTTGTCGTTGCAGGCGTTTTTCGTTTACCCCCAAGCCCAACGGGCTGGGCGCATCCGCGCGGGCCGTTGGCCCAGCGGTTAAACGATGCCGCCGCAGGTTTCCCGCAAACGTTGTCCATGAAGGAGGGCACTGATATGACGAAAACGTCCCACACCAAGAGATCCGGTATTTCGCGACGCGGCTTTCATCGCAGCGCGGTTGCGTTGGCCACTGGCGCTCTGGCGGCTGGTGTTTCCACACGTCGCACCGCGGCCGCTTCTGCCGACGCCGAACCCAAACCGCCATCGGGCAAGTACATCGACATGCACGTCCATCTCGGCCAGCCGTGGAGCCCGCGAGGTGCGCTGCCGGCGGAGGAGATGCTGAAATGGATGGACCAGCACGACATAGCCCGGTCCGTCATTCTCCCGTTGATTTCTCCCGAAGCGTGGTATTACCCCATCAGCACCGATTGGGTTCTGCGCGAAACCGAGGCACATCGCGATCGGCTGCTGCCATTCTGCGATGTCGACCCTCGCACAAACTATCTCCGCGGCACAAAGGCCATCCTTGACATGCTAAAACGCTATGTCGACGCCGGAGCTGTAGGCCTGGGCGAGCACAAATGCGCCGGCCCGATCGACAGTCCCGGCAATCTGGATGTGTTCGGGGCAGCGGGTGAGCTTGGATTACCGGTACTGTTCCACATGGACACCATTCGCAACACAGACCAACCGGGACTGCCCGGCCTGGAACGCGTACTTCGAGAGGTGCCCGGCAGCAATTTCATCGGTCACGCACCGGGATTCTGGTCGTCCATCTCTGGCGACGTGACCACCCCGGCGCATATGGGCGGGTATCCCAAGACGCCGGTCGCGCCGGGAGGCGCGCTGGATCGGCTGATGGAGAAGTATCCCAACCTCTACGGCGAATTCTCGGCCGGCAGCGGCGCTAACTCGATTGCGCGCGATCTCGAATTTGGCCGCGAATTCATTATTCGCCGCCAAGACCGTTTGCTGTTCGGCACCGACTATCTCGCCCCAGGCCAAAAGGTATCGCAGTTCGATCTTTTCAACAAACTCGATCTGCCCGAGGAGGTTCAAGCCAAACTGTATCGCGATAACGCCAGCCGTATCCTCAAACTTGCGTGATACGTAAATGGCGAACTCGTAGAACAAAGGTTCACGCTGTTGGCCCGTCGCATCGGACCTCATTGACGTACCCACACACTGGCGGCGAGCTTGGTGGGGGAAAACACGAAAAAAGGACGAAGCGAAATGTACGCGACGACCCTCATACTGATGCTTGCTTGCGGTCCCACGGCTTCCGAAGAAGTCGTTCTCGTTGACGAAGGGACGCCCCGTTGTTCCATCGTCATACCCGACGACACAACGCTGACGGTCACTCGCGCTGCAAAGGAGTTGGCCGGGTACCTCAAACGCATCTCTGGGGCCGACGTGCCGATCGTCTGCGAGAATCAGTTCGACGGCAGCACACGCATTGATGTCGGGACGACGCGACGGACTCGTGCGGGTCTGCCGGAGGGGTTTCTGAAGGAAGAAGAACGCGTGCTGATCCGGTCAAGCGCCGAAGGCGTCGTTATCTGCGGCGGCAGCGATCGCGGGACGTTGTATGCCGTTTACCGTTTTCTGGAAATGCTGGGCTGCCGATGGCTGGCACCCGAACCGGAAAACGAGATCGTCCCGCGCCGGGCGACGCTTGCTGTCAGCGAATTGCAGCTCGACACGCAGCCGGCGTTCCAGTGGCGGCTGTTCATCGGCGGTAGACGGGCCGAATCGGAACCGTGGGGCGTCAAGATGGGCTTGAACGGCCTCTACACGCCCGAGGCCGCAGCGGACAACGGCGCGTGTTGCTACTACCCGGCCGGTTTTGACAGTGTGCACACATGGTGGAAGATCGTGCCCAACGATCCGTATTTCAAGGAGCATCCCGAGTGGTTTTCGCTTCTGGGTGGCAAGCGAGTTCCCGGCGATGTCCATGGCCGGCAGCTCTGTGTGACCGCACCGGGGCTGGCCGACGAGTTTGCCGCCAATGTGATTCGCGTCTTCGATGACGATCCGAAATGCCGCCTCATGTCGATCAGTCCCAACGACGGCTACGGATGGTGCCAGTGTCCGGCGTGTACCGACTTGGATAAGCGGATGTGCGGCGGGCGGACGACCAAGCAGGGACTGGGCGCCGAGCGTCCGTTCCGCGGCGACCGCGTGTTCTGGTTCGCCAACGAGGTGGCAACGCGCGTCGCCGAGAAGCACCCGGACAAGAAGCTGCTTGTGCTGGCCTATGTCAACTATGCCGAGCCGCCTGATACGGTCCGACCGCATCCCAACGTCGTGCCGTTCCTGTGCCACTACGCCCCGGCCGATTACGCCCGTGCGATCAACGATCCAGCATCGGAACCCAACAGCCAGTTCAACGAACTGCTGAAGGGTTGGGGCGAGATCACGCCGAATGTGTTGATCTACTCGTATGTCAGCAAGTCCATGTGGTGGCAGTTGCCGCGACCGGTATTGAAAAACTTCGCGGCCGACATCAAGTACTTTCACCAGTTGGGCATCAACCGTTACTTCTGCCAGAGTTCGCTCTCCGATTGGGCCTTGGACGGGCCGCTGTACTATGTCATAGCTCGGTTGCTGTGGGATCCATCTGCCGATCCGGATGCCGTTGCCCAAGAGTGGATGGACGGCATGTTTGGCCCGGCTGCCGAGGACATGGCAGCCTACTACGAAGCAGTCGACGCATCGGTTCGCAAGACGCGTAGGCCCTACAGCGACAGCCCGCCGCGCGACGTGCCCGGACTGTATGATCGCGAACTGCTGGACCAAGCCCTCGCGGCCATCGGTCGGGCCGAGCAGGTACCCGCCAACGAGCGGGTGCAGCACCGGATCGCGGAAGTCGCCAAGACGTTTCGTTACGGCTACTGGATGATTCAGGCGTTTGAAGAATACCACCGTTTTCTGGAGACGGGTGATCCCGAGGCCATGAAGAGCGCAATCGCCAATCGCGACAACGCGTTCTCGTATCGCCGGGTGCCGGATGCGGCCCGGCGTACCTCGTCGTGGAAGCTGAACGCCGAAATCGGCGTGCCAGCAAGCGGGTTTGGCGGCGCCGAAGAAAAGGGCGGACGACGCTGCTGGAACTCGGACGAGACCGGCGTGGGCGATAACGCCAACGGCTGGGCCACCTTTATCGTTCGGGCGACCGATCACAGTCAACCCATCGTCGTAGAGATGGACGTCTGGGGTGAATCGGCACTCAGCGGAATCGTAATCAATTCAAAGAAAGGCGTGTGGAACAGCGTGCGCCCCGAGAAGCGGCTCTCTCGAAAGCCGCAATGGGACACGATGGTTTACCGGATTCCAGCAAAACTCCTCGATCCAAACCGAGTCGGTCAAACGGTCGGCTTCGGCGGCGCCGACAGCCAAGTCTGGATCGCCAATATCCGGTACCGCTAGAGTATTCAATGTACCAGGCAACCCGAATGGCCTGCGAACGGTTGAAGGCACTTCCCTTGGGGAAGTGCGCGTGGCATCTCATGACGTCGTCTCTGTTCGTGTCTTTCACGATGCGCCTGTGCATCAATCCGCAAATTCGCGTGCAGATCGCGGGATGCGGCGACGCAGGTTCTCTTTGCCGACATAGAGGCCCTGTTTTGGCATGTCCGTCTGCAGCTCGTCGTACTGGCGGATCACGGCGTCGCGTCGCTCCATTGGGTTGGGGTGGGTGTGTAGGAAGGCAGGCAGCATGGCGCGGAAGGCCGGTTCGCGTTTCTTGAATTCTACGAACAGGGCCGCCATCTCCCGAGGATCGTAGCCGAGCGAATACGCCCAAGACGCGCCGTCTCGGTCGGCTTGTGCTTCGTCCTCGGGCCGAAAGGGCCGCATGAACATCTTCATCAGCATGGGGCCGTTCCGAAAGAACCGTTCGGGAGTAGACCCGGCCGGATTCGAAAACGTGCTCTGGGCGAGTTTCACACGGCGAATCGACTCGAGCAGATGCCCACGATCGAGATGGGATAGTTCGTGGCCGATCACACCGACGAGCGTGGCCTCGCTTTGCGCGTTCGTTAGCAGCCCACGGAAGAACACCAGTGTTCCGCCCGAAAAGCACTTGGCTTCAGGGTATGGTGCGTCTGCAAGGTAGACTCGGATATTCGGGTACTGATCGTGATTCTGCATTTGCGGCCGCACGATCTTGACGAGTCGCTTCAGGTACTCAACCTCCCGCCCGCGGCCGACGATTTTGATCTTGGCCCGCGTCAGCTCGTTCTGGAAGGCTTGGAACGCCCGCTGGCCGTATTGCGACTCTTCCTTCCGCGAGATGGCGATCTTGGCCAATGCCTCACGATCCACATCCCGATCGTTACCGAAAAACTGATCGAAGAACGCCTGGGGATCGGCAAAGGGAAAGCCCTGGGGCGGCCAGGCGTTTGGCGGCTTGCGCTGTTGGGCACTGGCAGAAGCAACATTGCACAATGCGACGATGAAGAGGAGCAAGCGGACAAGGCCAACAGGCATGTTGTCCCCTTTCGCTTTCACTAGACAGTGCCCCTAAGCCCAGTCTAATGAACCGGCCGATCATCAACAAGCGACGCGTGCGCGGAGCCGGACCTTGTTGCTGTTAATCGGGTACGTCGAGCGTTTCGATTTCCTCGCACGTGCCGGCAAGAAATCCAGAGAGAATCCCCAGACCTGCCGACATCTCGGGATCAAACCCCGCGTTTCTTGTCACGCCGCATTTCAGAACCTGATACGTTCCCGGCTCACTGAACACATCAACGCCCAGCGCGAGCTTTCCGTTCGCTCCCAGCCGGCCCCATTTGTCGCCGCCGAACTGCGGGTCTGCGAAATCGAACGTACTGTAGCACACTTCTCCGTCGGGGTCGCGCACAATGACGATCGCCAGGAACGTTCTCGGCTTCCACGCAAGCCGCGCCGTATCCCCTGCAAACTCCGGCTTCTTTTCCCATGAGAATTCCGTCTGCTTGGCGGGAGTCTTGGTTACTGCCACATATGTCTTTTGTTCGTCTTGTGGCGATTCAGTCCGTTGTTGCGTTCCTCGCCCTTGCTGTGCCACGGGTGCCGTCAAGTCAAATCGGAATTGATAGGTTTCGCCTGCTTTGTAGAGAAGCCCAGAATTCTGTTTGCTGTTGGCCTTGTAGTGCCCTGGCTCCGATTGTTCGAGAGTAACCATTTCGCCGCCCGGTATCCGCAGTCGAACATCCTGCGCGTCTGTCACAAACTCGTGCTTCGGCTTGGCGGTTGATATTAGGACGAGTTCCGCTTCCACCGTACCGTCAGCCATTTCCAGAAGCGTTGCGACCGCTTGAAGTGGTGATGCGAGCGTTTGCATCCGCTCGCGATTACAGGAAGAGAGCAGGCAGGCGAGTGAGAGGAAACAGACAGAAAGAACGACGCCGTTGTTGCCGCGCATGGTAGTCCCCTTTCCTTTGACGACAGCCACCAGGAAATGTGTGCATCTCTATGCCTACATACCCGAATTCGACGGTTGATGGTTTCAGATTCTGCTCGACGCAGGTCGGATCTTGCACTGATGCATTGTGGAATCGACAATGAGGATGGCCTGTCACGTTGTCGTCTTGAACCGGAACCGATTTCAGTGGAGATCATCATGGCACGGAAGAAGAAGTCGTGGAGCGAGAAACTCGAAGATGCCAAGGCGAAAGAAGATTTGCCCAAGAAGTTCTACTGCGACAAGGCCAAGCAGCACATGCTCGTGCCGTCGCCGGCCCAGATCGAGCAGGAAATACGTGGCATCCGAAAATCCAGGGTCAAAACGATCAAGCAGGTCACGGACAAACTGGCCGCAGAACACGGCGTCGATGTGTGCTGCCCAATGACGACGGGCATCTTCGCGTGGATCATCGCCCACGCCAACCATGAAATGGCCGAGCAAGGCCGCAAACGCGTTGTGCCCTGGTGGCGGTTAATAAAGTCCGACGGACAACTCAATCCCAAGTACCCTGGCGGCGGGGCGATTCAGAAAGTCAAGCTAGAAGAAGAGGGGCACACCGTTGTGAAAAAGGGGAAAAAGACGCTCGTGGAGGGAGTCAACTGAATTGACTCCCTCTTCTTCTAGCTGCTGTCAGGAAGCGGGCACAAGCTTCAGTCCAAACAGGTTCAGGACTGGTGGGCCTGTCCGTTTCGCGTCCGGCAACTTGACGGAAATACTTCGTTCGCCTGCGTCCAGCTTCAGTTGGCTGTCCATTGTCACGCCATCGGCGTTGATCTTGCCTTCGGCCTTCTGATCGCCAACGCTGACTTCGACCCGTTGGTCCAACGCTGCGTCGGACGCCTTGCGGGCATCGACTTGGACGGTGTAGGTGCCGGCTGCTGGCAAAGTGAACTGCCAGACGACAACGTCGTTGGGATTCGACCAGTTGCCGATGTAAGTCCTACCCGCTTCCGAGACGGGTTTGGCCCGTTGGCCGTGGCGAGCCCGGATCTCGGCGTAGTGGGCCGGCAATTCGATGACGCCGTCGGCCGCTGGCGCGATCCGCACGGGTTCGATATCTACCGGCCCGTCGACTTCGATCGCTACGACGCTGGCCACGGAATCGGACGGTTTGGGCGGTAGCTGAATCACAACATCGTCGCTGCCGGCTTTGCGTTGTGTGTCGACCTTCAAGTTCGGCTTGCCCATGACGTACGCTCGTTTCACGTTGCTCTTGAGACCGGGCAACAGCAACTGCCGGTCCTCGGGCCAGTCGAACGCATGTACGTACAACGTATTGCCTTTGGCCGTGACACGGCCAAAGAACGGCAACAAACGGAACGGACTGGCCGTCGATCCGTAGATTGCGTTGTTGTGACGTTTCATCCATCGGCCGACGCCCAGTAGTCGTTCGGCTTCCTCTGGACGTATCTTGCCGGTCGGTTCTGGGCCGACGTTCAGCAGAAAGTTGCCGCCTTTGCTGGTCACGTCGATCAGCTTGTGAACCAACTCTTCCGTCGGCTTGAAAACAGTTTCATGACGATCGTAGCCCCACCACGCGGTCGGCGCAAATGAACCGTGGCCCGTGGTCATCGTCATGCACACTTCCCAAAGCACTGGTTTGCCGTCTTCGCTGGTAACGCCGGTGGCCGGGATGAACTGCTCGGGTGTCTCAAAATCGCCGCCAATGTTGGCTCGGTTATTGACCAGCATCTGGGGCTGAAGCGAGCGGGCCATCTTGATGATATCGCGAAACTTGTCCTGGTCTTCCTGGCTCGTGCGTTCCCATCCGCCGTCGAACCACAATACGTCGATACGACCGTAGTTTGTCATCAACTCGCGGAGTTGCCCGCGCATGTACTCGACGTAACGGTTGAAATCGGCGCCTTCGGTCGAGCGATCCTTCTCCCACGGACGCCGAGGCAGATAGTCCGGATGGTGCCAATCCATGATCGAATAATAGAAGCCAAGCCGCACGCCTTGGCGATGACACTCGTCGGCCAACTCTTTCATCACGTCTCGTTTGAACGGCGTGTTCATGATGTCGTAGTCGGTCAGCTTCGAGTCGAACATGCAGAAGCCGTCGTGATGCTTGGTGGTAACGACCAGATACTTCTGAC
>CAZUAH010000343.1:0-14633 GCA_964617665.1 uncultured Pirellulaceae bacterium | reverse complement strand
CTTTGGAAGCTGATTAAAGAAGTTCGACATCTTAATACCTCTCTATGAAACCAGCCGGAAGACGAATACGCTTTAAGTATGCTTCTCGCATCAGACGCTCTTTTTCGCGCAGGTCGTCTTGCGCCATGTATTTGTACACAATGAAAAGCGCAAAGAGCGTAACACCGATAACCCCGCCAAGTTTCAGTAGCTCCATACCTGAAATCGACGTTTTCGTTGTCGTATCCGTCGCGCCGACCGGCGCAGGACACGCTAACGCAGGCATTACATTCGTCGGTTGTGTGTATTCTGCCATAGCAGGCGTTACGTCCATCGGCTGTGTATACTCCGCAACAGGCAGCATTGGTGGCGCATAACCAGGCGCAGAACCGCGAACAGTAAGCCCCGGTTCTGGCATCTGATTACGGTAGCCCCAGGGATCGTACTCGATAAAGGGATCTGAGTACACCTCATCCCACGCATCGATATCAGGCGCTACTCTTTGGTATGGGCGTTTTACGTACATGTTTCCTCTCTATTTACTTTTAACAGCCTTAACAAGATCTGGACCGTAGCGAACAACCGCATAGATTGCACCAACACCTAATGCAGCGTATAGAAGGTTCAAGCCCTTATCTAAACCCTTTGTTAACGCATCGTCCTTAATTACAGGGGCAGCACTTGAAGTTACACCGCAAGTAGGTACAGAGTAGCCGTATTTTGCAACCTTTTTCGCAAGAGCAACTGACTGTTGCTCTAAAGCATTTACTCTTGACAACAAAGTAAGACCTGTATCTGTTTCTGTACCGCGTAACCAGCTAAAAATTTGAATACGTGCGATTTTTGCGCTTAGTGTATCGTGCTGTTTCTTTATTGCGTCTAAAGCCTTCGCGATTGAATCCTTTTCTGTATTCAACGCTAAAAGCGCCGTACGTTTCGAACCGGCAGGTAGACTATTTATAATAGGTACAATAACACGGTGAATTGCGACCAGACAACTTGTAATGCTATGCGTTTTACTCGCTGCTATCCTGTATGCCTGGTCCGAAGTCATTTGTGAAGAAGCACCCAACCCCTCACCCGCAAACGACGGTGTAATAAAGTCCACTTGTTCTACCTCGCCTTTTATTTCAGGGTTAATAAGCGTACGAGAGAAAGGCTTCTGCCGTACTCCGCGTATTCTTTCGTCGCCTGATTCATATACTCCAAGTTTACCAAACATATTTAACTCCTTAAAGTATTCCGCTCTTACCGACGAAATAACCAAGGGCAACGCCAATTGCCATCATTACCAAGCCTTTTGCTTGGTTCGAACCTGTATAGGGATCAACCCCACACAAACAGTCGCCTACGCCACAATCACAGCCACCGACGTACTCGCCCATCCCATCAAGCATACCACCGGGATCGAACTGTGAGGCATCCTTATAACCCCAGAAGTCTGCGTTATCAAAAGTACCATGTGAAAAACCATCAAGGCCACGCATAGGCTGATGAAAGCCCGGTGCAGTACTCAGCGGACGCTTGTACGTATAACGCGGATTCGGGGGCGAAGTGTACGGATAACTCATTTTCAACCTCTCTTAACCAAAACTGTCAGGGTCCAAACGAGGTACAAATATGCCTGCTTCCTCGCGAACCGTATCTTCTGCTAGATTTTCTACCCAATGAGGCATTTTATGCGAACTACGTTTTAAAACGCCTTCTGTATACGCAATAGCAACAACGTGCGGATCTAAAAACATTGGATCTCGTCCGCTTCTTTCTATGTACCGACGCATCCAACGTTGTGCGCGTCTTCGACTTGGGTTTTCTTCTACATCATCTGGTAAATCTAAAGTACCCGGCTCCAAAGTAGCTTCGTCTGTTGGACAAAAATAGCGTTCCTGAAAATCCTCGGGTAGCATCTGATACTGTGTAAAGGAATCTGCCTCATCAAAGGGTATTGGACGAAAGATTAAACGACGACCGACAAGTAACTCAGGAAAATCCTCGTTGAGACGACGTGATAACTCTGCCGCCTCGTTATAAGTCATACGAATAACTTCGTCCTCTTCGTGATCCATATAACCTACAGGAGTCATAATAGGATAACCGTTACGAGCAAAGCCTGTAAAGTAACCAACGTCCCACGAATCGCTGCCTGTTGGTCCCGAAACAGCATAAGACCACGGAATATTTAAAGCGCGGCGTCGGTACCCCCGCCTACCTTGCGGCAGGTAATAACCCCTTCTAGGTTGTAAACGACTAGGCTTTGACATTAGTGAGGTACACTCCTTGTTCTTTCAAGCGCTTTGCGACTTCTTTTTTGAGATCGTCACCTATTACCCCAAAGCTCCAAACAAGTACAGCAGCGGACACACTAGTTAAACCAAATAGCAGAACTACAAGTTCTGTATCACTCAAGGTATCTAATGCTTTATAGACTTTTTTAGCCATGTCTAGTAACGTCTACGTCTTCTTCTCCGTCTTGGAACTCTTTGTGCTCTCTGCGCTCGTTTGTATCTACCAAAAGGATTAGGCTTCACGTCGTCTTCAATCCACGGAACGACGACGTAAGACGGCAAGACAGAAACAGAAATCTCATCTAAGCTTACACCGCGATTTCGAAGAAGTTCCGCTAACATCTTAGATGCGTATCTTGCCTCTTCTTCAGAAACAAACGGACGAGCTTCGAACTCGTTATCTGTAACTTCTAATTCGCCTTCAGGACTTATATCAACAACAAAAACAACAGGGGGATCTGCATAGTGACTTGTAAGCTGGAGTATCCATGCAGTAACCCTTGGCTGTGAAAACGTGCCGTGCGCTCTTCTTGGCGGATTCTGTTTCAACACGTCTTTACACAACCAACTAAAGAAGCCCTTCTTTTTTTCAGGTGGCTTAGACTTTGCTGTAGTAGCTATCGCTGTCGTCGGTTTAGCCTTTGGCTTGTACGTATAATCTGTTTCCCGTGCCATCAGCTTCATACCTACAGTATCGAAACTTACTGTACCATTTACACCAACATTAAATCTATACGTATCTCCCGGCATAACCTCATTATCAAAAGGGGACGCAACAGTGTGCATCTTACCTATAAAGTCACGCCCAAACTCGTCTTCTGCGGTAGCAGGATCGACATCTTCAAAACCAGGCTCGTCCGCAAGTTCTGTTTCTGAGAAGGGGATAATACGTGTAATCTTTATTTTAAATAACGGATGGCTAGACGGACCATCCATCGGATCGTACAAGTCTACGACCTTTCTGATCGTAAAGTCTTTGTACGTATCCAAGAAACCGCTATCGTCATGGGGGTTATGACGCATCTCTCGTAATCTAGTCCTAGCGTCTTTCTTTGCCCCCATCCACCTTCTCTTACTAACACGCTCACCATCCATAAAATGCTGCATACGACCTTTAGCGTCTTTCTTTCTATACATCTTTGGTTTGTCTTTAGGATTCGAACGCATAGCTTCGTCGCTCCTATGCCGTCGTCTTGCCGCTTTTACTCTATTACGTGGATTAGTCTGCGGTGGCGTATATTTCCACTCTGCACCGCAACCAGGACAGATAACCTGCACCTTCTTGATAATCGCGCCTTGTGTCCCCAGGTGAGCACCACAGAGGTCACAAGGAACAGGGTTGTTTTTTACGTTTGCCATAAGCTTCCCTAGTTAAAAGATATAAATCTTCTGCCCTTAAAACGTCGCCATACGTAAGGATACCGACGTTTAATTACTTGCTGTACTTGTACAGCAACAGAACGATTACGCGGCCAGTTCGACATTACTAAAGCACGCATAGCATGTGACTCATCTGGAATAGGCCAAGTACGCTCACGGGGAAAAACAAACTGCGCTGCTGGTATCTGCCGTCGCTGTGCTACTGAAAGAGGATTCCTCTTTGGCGGCTTCATACCAGAATCGTACTTTCTACGTACGATTATAGGATGAAAACCTTCTCCTTGTATCGCTCTTTCTCTTTCTGCAACTTCATGTTCGGCGTCTTCTTTCGTACCATAATGCCGTTCCGCAGAAAAAGGCGTCGAATCTACTACCACGTAGCTTCCGGTATCTGTATGGCGTATCAAATGGATAATGGCACCACCCCTATTTGCAATAGCAGCATCTCTTTTACTCAAGTGGATATCATCACTAACAGGCGGATCGAACTCTGCAAGAGGGCGGCTTTCCGGCTCATCAAATTCATCTCTTGGCCCATAAAATGTATCAATATCCTCAAAATCCGCCTCGAAGATATCAAAGTCAGATGAGGCAAACTCCTGATCTATATCATCATCATCACCGTAAGGATTGCGGCGAGGTTTCTTATGACGTGACTGTTTATACCACCCACCACGAAGATTTGACGACTTCGTACGAGGCATCCACGTTTCTTTAACAGGAATAACTTTAATCTCTATCTGATCAAACGAAACGTCTTCTCCAAGCTCTTTCTTCAAAAACTTCTGGTAGAGATCCTTAATAGCGTAATCGTGCGGACCTTGACTATAACCAAAAGCCATATGCTCCGCTATTGACTTATCAGTAAACTTCGTAGCCTGGTGTTGATTCGGTGTAATGTAGCCCGCATCTCCTGGTCCACCTGCCATATAACCTGTAGGATCGTAGTTGTAGCCTGGGTGGCGTCCTACTGTATAAACCATGATAACATAGTAAGTACGTGTAGGATTCCTTCTTACACGCCTTCCTCTTCCATGCAGCGGTCTTAACATTTTACCTCGCTAGGGTATATCGTCGTCGTCCATATCGACGTTTGGCGGTTCGTTGCTCCATTTTACTTCTATTTCAAAATCGTCTTCATCATCAGAAAGTTGCTCGTCAACTTCATCTTCTAACCACTGTTCAACAAGACGCCTAATGTGCTCTTCATTTCCACCAGAGCTAAAATGATCTGCAAGTCTTTTTGTTTTAAAACGTGCTGCATCCTTATGGTGGTCAACAAAAATAGCGCGGCCATTTGCATCTTCCCCCATGTAACCATCATAGTCACCCCCTTCTGTATCATAAAAAATAACGCGTATCAGCCAAGAAGTTGCGCGTGTAGCTATTGCATCTTTTAATTCCTGACTGTGTAACGGTAACGGTCTAAAATAGAATTTTCCGCTTTCGGTATCCGAATGTTGCAAATCCCACCGTACTACATCAGCCGCATCAAGACTGTCGAAAACCTTCATAGTTGCAACTTTCCAAGTATAAACAGGACTGCCTGTATCTGAACCTTCATAGATACCAAAAGCGCGATCATCTTTCACAAAAAAACGTACAACAACATACGGCTCTTCCTCCTCTTCTGGGGGAGGGGGCGGGGGCGGGGAAAGGTGTTCTTCGACAACCCCTGTCTGCGGCAACGTGTACGGGGTTAATGCCGCAAAGTCCACCGCTTCGCGCTCTATTGGTACCACTTCCATTCTAATGTCAGCGATAGCAGGACCACCAATAGCCGCAAAGCTGTACGCGTAGTTACTTTTTATCGTGTCGCGTGTGCTTCTGTCGCCTAGTACGCCCTTTGCGCTCGCTTCTGACGGAAAGAATACAGCTTCGTATTTTGACGCAACGGAATCGTAGTCGTCTGTTGGCGTCTCACCTACGTATCGAAGGGGGAATAAACCCCCTCTGTCATAGACTTGTATCGCCCACGCAGCCGGTACGCCTGGATACGGAATGTCAATGCCGTAGGGATTCTTTACAATATTTTTTCGTCCGTATTTATCTGGACGAAAGACTTCTACTTGTACTTTACCGTACGTGTCTTGTAGCAGGCGAGGTTCGAGGTTGCGTATTGTTATAACAAAGTTATTGGCGGCTCTTTGCGCCGCTTCTCTTGTGTCAAAGATTTTCGCGTCTTTTATGCTGGGCGTAGGCGCAAAGCGTAAACCTGGGATTGAGGATTCGTAATCCATGATTGAGGATTCGTAATCCATAAAAGCCAACAGATATTCTTTACGTGCAACCTTCCCCTGCCACAACATTTCAACACTAACCACATAATACTGCACAGTACGCCCACGCGACGGTCCTTGTGGAGTTCTGTACTTACCCGAGGTTAAGCGGTAAGGCTTACGCTCGCGTGGAGGTGGGTTCTTTTTTATTGGGTAAGGACGTACACGCCGCGACTTTTTTAAAATATGCCCTTTGACACGACTTCTTTTTTGTGGTGGTACTGCGACAGCTTCTGTGTATATGCCATAAGGCAGAATACGGTCGGTTATGCCTATACGCGCTAGTGCGGATATGTACAGGTCTTCTGTTTTAAGAGTGTAGTTTTCTATTCGATACGCCTCTGCTGCGTACTCTGCGTGGAAGTGTAGCGCTTCGTGTTCTTTAAGTGTAATAATCTCTTCGCTGTGAATTAAACCTTTTTCACGTCCGACTGCTCTCGGCGGTAGTGTCTTTCGTCCAAAGTACCCTACAGGAAAAGTAGAACCATCGGCACGCTTACTGTTCGTTACTACTCTAATAACGTACTCTGCGTCTTTTCCGTAGTACGGATTTCGTCTTGTACGCATTTTACACCGATACTGGCACGCGTACGATACCTGTCGTACGACTCAGCATTTCATGTGTCCGTTTACCGGGAACAGGATCTAACGCAAGCCAACACCTACAAACAGAATCGTATGCTTCGCACCATACGTGGCTTGGACTCGGCGCGTTGTTGAATGCGCCTGCCGCAAACTGACAACGGTGCCCAATAGACGTAGCCATAGCTGCTAACAGCGTTGCCATGTCGTCGCAGTCACCAGACTTAATTTTCAAAGTAATCTGTGGCGTCTGCACACGCTCGTATTGAATCGGGTCACGCAGATACCTTATATTAAGGCGTACCCAATTTAATATAGCGGCAAGCTCGGAGGTGTAGTCCCGAGGGGTAACGCCCTGGACCACGCCTGCTGTAAAGTTACGGAATTGTATATCTTTTTGGGCCTCTACCGCAAGCCTGGCCATAGCTCGCATCGTATCCGTGGGACGAGGGGGCGGCAGGAGGGCAGATCTGGCTGTCGTTGGAGGGCGCACTATTATATAGTACCCCCCAAGCCCAGGAGATCCCAAGATTTTCAGGTCAACTTGACAGATTTTTAGGCCATGCTACTCTCTAGGAAGCACCACCCCTCCCCACCCCGACGCAAGACACCTCTACCAATACGGAAGCGATAGCTTTCGTATGTCTACAAGCTATTACGCGCTTCTCTTATTGCAGCCAAAATCTGTTTAATAAATGCAACACCTGCATCTGTCTGCAACTTCTCAGGAATAAGCCCGTACTTCGTAAATGACCGAATTAGCTTATCGGGCTGTCCTGTAACGAGCAGATTTACTAAGTTCTCCGGTTGTGAGGAAACGACGCCTCTTGCAATATTAGCTACAGTCTCCGGTGTGGGCGGATCGTCATAGCGCCATACAGCAGCAAGGGCATCTAAAGCAGACGCGATCAGTTTCTTGTCTACTTTGATCTTCGGTTTCTTAGGAGGCTCAGGTGGCACGTCGATAACCGCAGGCGGTTGTGGCATAGCAAAGTTCGGATCTACCGGCTCTGCTTGTGGCATATTTGCAAGTGCTTGTTGCTGCTGCATCTGCTGCATCTGCATCTGCTGCTGCATCTCTGGCGGCATACCTGCTATATTTGGTGCAGGAAGTGCAGGATTCTGTTCAACAGGTACGGCACCCTTACCGGCTGCAATAGCGCCTGCAATACTTGGCGCGACGTTGTTGACCGTCTCCATTACCTTACCAAAAATACCGCCAGGTGTGGACAAGTCCTCTGGTGTTGGTGCATTCGCGCCGGAAAAACCTTTTAGCGTATCCATCATAGAAGTCATAATGGACATCTGCTCGCCAAAGGTCTGCATCTGACCCTTGCCGCTCGCCTGCGCTAACTGCGCGTTTAGCATGTTCTGAATGTTATCGCGTAGGCTATCAACTTTAGCGTCGTAGTGTCGTCTTTCCTCTTCTAAACGCTTAATCGTTTCACGAAGAGAAGAAATTTCTGCTTTGTAGCCAGATTCTAAAGAAAGCACGCGAGTCTCTGCAAACTTGCGTTCTGATTCAATAGCACGCTGGTAGCTCTGCTCTGCTGCGCTAAGACGCTGTTCGTAAGTGCGGATAAGACCGTCGATTTGCGTACGAGAGTTCTCCGCTTGTGCAGGAAACATAAACTTCATAAAGTCAAGACCAGTAGACATAGCTTCAGCCGACTGTTTACTTGCGTCCTCTTTAAGCCGTGTCTGCTCTTCCAGCATTTGCACGCGAATTGTATCTAGCTCTTTACGGAAAGCAGCGCGTTCGTTTTCACGCTCGGCACGCATAGAATCACGCTCTTGTACAGCCAGGTCGCGTTCTCTTTCAAGGCGGCCTTGTACGTCCTCCATACGTTTTGCTGCCTGTTCAAAAATCATTTCCTGATTGTCGAACAAGCGCTCTTTTTCAGCAAGCGCACGGTCGGATGCAGACTGCGACAGTTTACTCGCGCCCTCAAACGCTTTATGCAGCGACGTTACCGCGTCTCGCGTAATGCTTCTACCTGCGTCGGGTGGGCGTCTAAAAGGACTAGCATCAAAGTCGCCTTCGCCGGGATGGCCACGGAAACCGAAGGGGAGACGCCTGCGGGGCTCTATTTCCTCTTCCATAGCCGTTTCTTCTTCAAGCTCGCCAGCTTCAATGAGAAGAGGTTTTAGAGTCTGCCACATCTCATGGGGAACAGAATTAGGCGCGAGACGCGGAGCGCCTGCTACCTGAAGTCGTTTAGCACCAAGAGCGCGGACCTTCTTTGTTCGCGGATCGGGGCCGACGATTGTAATAAACAGCGTCTTTCCGCCAAAGGTATTAGAAATCTCGCCTTCCGACATCAGATCGGATTGTTCGTGGAGCCAGCCGCTAATATCTACGCGCTTCCCTGCAATCGTCGTTGTCGTCGGCGCACGTCTATGGATCTTCAAAGAGTACTGGCCTGTTTCCCACGGAAACTTATTAATCCAGCTATCGAAATCCAGACTTGACGCTTCTTGATCTGTAAGATCTGCAATGTCGTCAAGATTCGCTGCTTCACCACTAGCGGGCGTAGCGGAAATAGGAACGTCTGAAAGACCCGGAGGCTTTGTCGGCGCACGGGGGCGTTTACGAGGACGACCAGGACGACGACGGCGTTTCACAGTCGGTTTTACCTGTTCCTCTTCTGCATCAACAATAGGCGGCTCTTCCATCAGACGTTCCGCTTCTTCAGGATCATGCGTAATACCGCCGATAACTAACGGTTTACGCCCTTCTGAATCTAGTCTTTCATCCACGAATCACCTCTAATCGACCAGTTCAAAGTCGTCTTCATTCATAGCGCTTTCTGTCGTAGCCGACCTTGTAGCTTCTTCTTCTGCTTCTTCGTCTTCTTGTTCTGTTGTTTCGAACGATTTGACGTTATTGATAATCGTAATAGCTATAGCCAGCTTACTTTTTAATTCTTCAGAACGCGAAAGGATCTCTTTGCCTCTTGGCTCGTCAACATCAAGTTGCTTAACAAATTCTTCATCTGGCAACATAGTAATTGACTCTTCAATTACAGAACCGAGAATCTCGATGTCATGCAATGCAAGTAGACCTACATCATCTGAAAGATCCTCTGATAAATTCCCGAGGCGAAGATCGAGATCACTAAGTGCAGCTTCAACGAACTTGTGCTGCTCGCCTAACACGGAGAAGGTACCAGTAATAGCAGGAATAAGCAGATTCTTCATAAACGCGTGCTCTTGCGTATTAGGAAGATTGTGGCTGAGTTTTACAAGCTCATTAATCGTATTAGCAGCGTTTGTTACGACTTCTTCAAAAGTAGGCATTTTACGCTCCGTTGCGCTTCCGCGCTTTAGCCCTCAGTTCTTCCTGCTCATCTGCACTAAGAGTCATAACGTCCTTCGTCCACCACTTCCAATTAAAGTCCAACTTCTTTACATCTCGCAGGTACCACTCATACAAATCCGACAACTTATCGCGGACTATCGGACGAACAGCAGGCGGGATAAACGAAAGCGTCATTGGAAACCACTGATCGCAACTAAATACACGGTCCCCTGCTAAATTTTGCAAGTCGTTATGCCGTACGCAGGTTGAGGTCAGCTTAACACGTACAACGTCTTCTACCGTAGAGTGCTCCTGCTGAAGCCAGGACCAGAAGTAAACACAAGGACCACGCAAACAAAGCATCGTAGCTTCATTACACGGCAAACGCAGAGCTTCCGGCATTTGTGCGCCAGCCATCATAGCGGCAGGCGAACTCGCGGGAATGTCGTCGTCAAACGCTACGTCCGTTAATCCTGAAACATCATCGTCAGTAACACTTTCTAACTCAGTCCAAACATCATCATCGTCTTTTTCGTACACTTTGCACCTCAGTTGTCAAAAGTTTTGGGTACTTACAGTATAGAGCCACCTATGAAGAGGTCAAGGCACCTTCCGACAAGGAACTAGAAAAAAATCGGGGCGTAATAGTAGATATTTCCTGTATTTCAGCCTGCATATTTCGGTATCAATCTTGGGCGATTGCACAAAATACGCTCCAGACGGCTGAATACCTATGTATACAAGGTGTATTCGCAGCGGGGGTTGCCGGTCGAATAGCGCTCTGCCTGGTCCTCTGGACACACCCTGGACACCCTGAGCGGCACGCGACGGCACCTGGCGACCGAGGCGACCTGGACCCTGCCTGTACCTACATGTAGGGAAAACACCTACATGTCAGGAAAAGTGCGCGCTGCCTGGCCGCGACTTGGCACGGGACTTGCTAGACTGGCCCCTGTACGATGTAGGGAAAACCCCTACATGTAGGGAAACCTCCCACATCTCCCTACCTGTGGGCAGGAAAAAAGCCAATGATTCCGCGACCTTGCGTTTTTTTGCAATCAGGGGTTGACAGCTTTAGCCAATCGCGGTAAGCTGGCCACTGAGCATAGACCCCCAGCCTGGATGGGCCAGGCAGGGGCAGCGTAGCAGGGCCAGGCAGCGCGGCGGGCCAGGACGGGCGCAGCGCGGCGGGCCAGGAGCCAGCGAGCCAATGCAAGAGGCGGGCCAAAACCTGAAACGGCTACCTAGCAAGACCCGTGCCAACTTGGCAGGGGCAGCGGGGGCGCTGTGGACCTGGCACGCAGCTTGCGGGGCAGCGCGGCGGGCCTGTACGGCAAGCGAACAGGTGCGAGCCTGGCTCGGCCAGGCAGCGCGGCGACTTGGCACGCGTTGTGCAAGAGCGGCACGCTGGCCTGTGCGGAAAGCGCACACTTTGGCGCGGGCTTGACCTCTATATATGCACACTCTGCGAGGCCCCCGCAAACAGGGAAAGTTACGCTATTTTCGGAAAAACGGTTGACAGGCACACACTAGGTGTTATTATCGCTAATAGGACAAACAACGCAGCAAACACTCACAGGAGCAGGAAATGGACGAGAACACCAACAACAACCTCACCCTGACCATTCAGCTTGAGAAACTGGCCCAGATCGGCATTAACCGGGAACAAGGAATCCTGACCATCGACGGCGCTATGGTGATGTTCCCAGTGGACAAGCCGCAGCAGGCGCTCAAGGCAATCGCGGAGCACCTGGGCCTCCCCACGAAGCGCAAGCGCCGCACCAAGGCCGAGATCGAGGCCGAGGCCGCCGCAGCCGCAACTGAGGCCGATGCGGCCTAATAGCGCTAATAGCGTTCGTAGCACCCTTAGCGGGCATCAGGGGCTAGTAAAGCCCTTGGTGCCCGCTGTGGGCGTTTTGACCCCTAATGGCGCTATTAGGCGCACTATCACAGGAGCGACGGCATGGCAGCGTACAGCTACACTATTATCCAAGACGTGCGGTACGGTTGGTATATCGCGTGGTACCGCGACGATTGGCAACATGACGGCTACGGGGATAACGCGGAAGTCTGTCATTGGTTCGGCTCCCATAAGGAATGCGTCGAGCGTGCCAAGCGCCCCCCTCGCAAGGATTGGTGGGTACCCCTCAAAACAAGCTAATAGCGTTCGCAGCACCCTTAGCGGGCATCAGGGGCTAACTGCCCTTGGTGCCCGCTGTGGGCGTTTCGAGCCCATAACTGCGCGAGTTGGCGCAATAGCTCACAGGAGCATCGAAAATGGTTGAACTCACAGTAACAAACGGACACGGGGCAGGGAACGACTATTACACGGCGGGAAGCAAACCGCCGCCCTGGAACGACGCGGGGCATACTATCCCTACTGGCATGAGCCCCACCGAGGCGCAGGCTGAATACCTTAATTGGCGTGTTCACCTCAAGCCGGTCTATCAGAAGGTCGAAGGCGTCTACCGCAAGATCGACGGCTACAGGAGCGTTACGCGCTCGGATACCGGCGACGTGCTCCACATGGTGTCTGACCGCTACAGTGAGTTTCAGAATGCGGAACTCGCTAGAATCGCCGAGGACATCATCGGCGCAGGGAATGCCCATGTTGAGGTTGTAGGCGACCTGGGCGGCGGGCGCGTCGTTTACATGCTCGTCCGCACTCCTGACGCTGATTACGAGATCAGGGAAGGCCATCAGCACAAGCGCTACATGTGGGTTGGTAGCAGCCATGACGGCTCGTTGCCTACTACCATTCTTCAGACCGACTTCAAGGTCACTTGCGCTAATATGTTCGCTTCCATGTTCCGCGCCGCTAACTCTACTATTAAGGTCAAGCACACCCGCAACAATCAGCAGCGCCTTAACAACGCCGTCAGGGCGCTTCGTGCCTCTATGACTTACTCTGAGCGCCTCCAGCACGTTTTCCGTGCTATGGAGGAAACACCGTACAGCAGGCAGCAAATGAACGCTTTGGCCCTCCGTATCGTCGGCGGGCAGGGTTGGCGCAAGATGATGGAAGCTATGGGCACTAACGAGGCAACCGCCGACGCGCCCCCTATTGACCTCCAGAACCAGACCGGCGCGCAGATCCTCGCGGGTATGCTGGAGAAGGACAAACACCAGAACGTGGTGGTGCCCGACGACTACCTGAGCAAACAGGCGCAGCGCAACATTGCAACCCTGGATATGCTCTTCCGCAACCCGGAGCAGGGAAACCGGGGGCAGACGGCTTACGACGCTATCAACGCTGTTACCGATTACTGTACCAACGAGCGCACTACCAAGAATACCAACCGCAACAGCGCCGCCGAGAACAATCTCGCTTCTAACCTGTACGGCGGCTCGGCTAATCTCGGTCGCCGCGCCCTGAACCTCATCCTGGCTGATACCGGCTTGGTGGACCGGCTGTAGCCTGTAGCACCCCGCAGCCGGGACGGCCCCCGGCGCTCCCTAGCGTGGCTGCTAGGGGCGGGACCAAGACAGGGAGTAGAATTAAACAATCGCCGTAAAACTCACAGGAGATACTAACAGTGGAAATGGACAAACAAAAGATAATCGAGAAAATCCGCGCTGTCATGGAGCGGGCGGATACTAGCCGGGGTAGCACGGTAGAAGAAGCCGCGACCGCCGCCGCAATCGCTGCGCGGCTTATGGCGCAGCATCAGGTCAGCCAAGCCGAATTGCTGTTCGACGCGGATCCCGAGGATATCGAGGCAGCTAAGGCTGAAGCTGACGATCCCATGACCCGCGCCGATATTCTAGGCGGTAGCACCAAAACGGCGGTTCAGTGGCAAGTGCAGCTTGCGGGTGGTATTGCCCGCGCTAACGGTTGCCGGTGCGTTTACGGCTCCGGGTACTACACCGGGCGTGGTAGGGCTGGCGGCGCGAACATCACGATCTTAGGCCGTGAGTCTGCCGTTGCTACCTGTTCGTACATTTTCAAGTATCTGGTGGAGGAAATCCAAGAAATCGCCAAACGCGAAAGAGTCGCCCAGAACATCAAAGGCGCGGGCGCAAGGCGTTGGGGCAACAGTTTCCGCCACGGCGCGGTTGCTACGCTTAATAGGCGTATGGCGCAGGCGCGGCGAGACGCGCTCCCTAAACTGGAGGGTAACGCCTCTACCGCGCTGGTACGGACAGAACGCGCTTTAGCGCAGGAAAAGCAGCGTGTGAGCGATTTCGTGGATAGCATCTATGGTCGGCTCCGTAGCGGGCGCTCGCAGCAGCGGCACGATTCTCACGGTTACAGCGCCGGTAGGCAGGCAGGCGAAGGGATCGCCCTCCCTGGTGGGCAGAAGCGGCTCGGACGGTAAATAGCACCCCGCAGCCGGGACAGCCCCCGGCGCTCCCTAGCGTGGCTGCTAGGGGCGGGACCAGAAAATAAGCAATCGCCGTAAAACGCACTCACAGGAGTTAGTAAAATGGATAACTGGACAAAGACAAAACGCGCAACAACGGTTCACCGTGACGACAAGGGAACGCATGTGATTTATCACCGCACTTGCGTTGCTAGTTTCACTAGTAACCACATTACACTCAACGACGGTGGTTGGCAGACCTACACAACTAAGGACAGGCTCAACCAGATTAGCCGCGAGTACGGCCTGGAGTACTCTATTTACCAGAAAAACCACGTCTGGTACATTGTGTACGGTGACGCGACCTATAACTGGGACAGTGCATACGGTACGGTCGAGATCGACAGAATCATCAAAACCGTGAACCGCGAGAAAGTTAGCTAATCGCGCAAAGAAATCACGGGAGAGACGCAAAAAACAGCTTGACATCTGACGAAGCAGACCTTACACTAGCTTACAGTAC